>CAYNFY010000008.1:0-69431 GCA_964396585.1 uncultured Nocardioides sp. | reverse complement strand
GATGAGATCGTGCCCTACCTGGGCTCGGGCGCGTCGCTACGGGCTCGGGTACTGATCGTGGCCACCGGCATCACCGACGCACCTCCCGAGATTCCCGGGCTGGCCGCACGGTGGGGCACCACCGTGCTGCACTGCCCCTACTGCCACGGGTGGGAGGTCCGCGGTCGCCGACTCGGCATCCTGGCCGCCCCGCCGATGGGGGTGCATCAGGCACAGCTCGTGCGGCAGTGGAGCGACGACCTCGTCGTGTTCACCTCGGCACTCGAGCCGTTGGACGAGCAGACGGAGCATCGGTTGCGCAGCCGTGGAATCCGCCTGGTCACCGCACCCGTGAGCGAGGTCCTGGGAGATGGCGACCAGGTCACCGGGGTGCGTACCGACGATGGTCGGCTGATCGAACTCGATGCGATCTTCACCGCGGGGACGGCGGTACCGCACGACCGCTTCCTGGCCGATCTGGACCTGGCCCGTACCGAGACACCACTGGGCAGCTTCCTGACCGTGGACGAGACCGGAAAGACCAGCAGCGATCGAATCTGGGCCGTCGGCAACGTGGTGAACCCCGCAGCCAATGTCCCGCTGTGCATCGGCGCGGGCTCGCTCACCGGAGGGTTCGTGAACATGGTGCTGGTCACCGAGGAGTTCGACCGCGCGTCCCAGGGGGAATCCTGGCCACAGGTCGCTCCCGCCCGGTTCTGGGAGGAGCGGTACGCAGGCACCGAGCAGAGCTGGTCCGGTCGAGTCAACGCGACGCTGGCCGACGTGGCCGCAACGCTCACCCCCGGTAGGGCCCTGGATCTGGGTTGTGGTGAGGGTGCCGACGTCGTCTGGCTGGCGCAACAGGGCTGGCACGCCACCGGTATCGATATCTCACCCACCGCCATCGCCCGGGCACGCCGGGCGGGCGAGGCCGCCGGACTCGACGGCCGAGCCGACTTCGTCACCGCCGATCTGGCCGGGCTCACAGAGTCCGGGCCCTTCGACCTGGTCACCGCGAGCTTCCTGCACTCGCCGGTCGAGCTGCCGCGCGAGGAGATCGTGCGTCGCGCCGCCGGACTGGTCGCCGGCGGCGGCCACCTCCTGATCGTCTCGCACGCCGCTGCCCCACCGTGGGCGGACCAATCGGCTCATGAACACCGCTTCCTCGACCCCACCGAGGAGATCGAGACCCTGGCCCTCGATGGGGAGCAGTGGCAGGTCGTTCTGGCCGAGATCCGCGCCCGCGCCGCTACCGGGCCGGACGGGCGACCCGCGACCTTGGACGACACCGTGGTGCTCTTCCGACGCCGACCGGTAAGTGCTCAGCCGGACGCCTGAGCCGAGACTCAGCTCCTGGCCAGGTCGAACAGGACGATCGGGGTGCTGGTCGGCTGGGGTGACCCCCCGGCCGGCTCGATCGTGATCCCGGCCGCGGTCGCCGTCGACGCGTCACCGTCGAGGAGCATCGTCTGGTCGGCGCGCTGGGGCATCAGCCCGGCCGGCACCATCGTGCCTCGGCGAGACTGCAACCAGAGTTGGTAGACCTTGCCCGCAGGAGGATCGGACATGCCCCGGGTGATGAGCACGGCCCGGCCTTCGCTGATCGACCGGACCACCGTCGCCCGGGCACCTCCGGGAAGATCCATGCTGACCTTCGTCGCATCCTTCGCGGCGAGCACCCGATCGCTGGCATTGGGGGTCTGACTCGTGTTCTCAGACCACGGTCGGGTCACCGCGATGCCGCCCACGAGCAGCGCGATCACGGCTGCCACGGCCACCAGCAGGGCCCGGGACCTGCGCCGATGCAGGGCGCTCGCCTGCCGAGGTGGAAGAGGGCGCACGGTGCCGATCTCGGCAAGCACGGCGGACCGTACCGAGGGTGACGGGGTGACGGGACCGATCTCCGTGAGGAGTCCGGCCGCGGCCTGCAGTTCGGCCACCTCGATCCGGCAGTCGTCGCAGCCGGCGAGGTGCACCTCGAAGGCGGCGCGCTCGACGTCGTCGAGGGCGTCGACGGCATAAGCCCCCGAGAGGGCGTGGATGTCGTTCACTGGGCCACTCCCATCGTGTCGCGCAGACGGATCAGACCGTCTCGGATTCGGGTCTTCGCGGTGCCCACCGGCAGGTCCAGGAGGGACGCGACCTCGGTATGGGTATAGCCGCCGAAGTAGGCGAGCTGGATCGCCTCGCGTTGCACCGGCGTCAGGTCGTCCAGGGCGGCACGCACCCGGCGAGCCTCCAACCCGGACAGCGCCGTCTCCTCGGTGGCATCGTGGACCGTCTGGTGGGCGTCACGCGCATAGGAGGTGTCTCGACGGCCGACCGACTCGGCCGAGCGGACCCGGTCGACGGCCCGGCGATGACCGATGGTCAGCATCCAGGACAGGACGCTGCCCCGGGACTCGTCGAAGCGAGCCGCACCGCGCCACACCTCGAGGAAGGCCTCCTGGGTGACCTCGTCGGCCTGGGCCGGATCGCGGACGACCCGCAGCACCAGGCCATGAAGCCGGGCCGCGGTGGCGTCGTACAACTCGGCGAAGGCAGCCTCGTCGCCCCGCGCCGCACGGCGCAGCAGAGCGGCCAGGGCCTCGAGCGGGCCCCCTCCCCCGGGCTCCGGGGAGCCCGAGGGAAGGGAGGTGACCTCATTCACGACATCGATCCTCGCAGTTGGAGTGACTGGTCCCGCTGAGCCTTAGGGCATCAGCACGGTGTCGATCACGTACACCGTCGCATTCGCCGTCTGGATGTTGCCGCACAGCACCTTGGCCTTCTCGGCCGCGACCTTGAAGTCGGTACCGGAGCCCGTGACGTCGATCATGTCGCCGGCGAGTGTCTCGTGCTCGCCGGAGAGCTCGTCGGGGCTCAGTCGGCCTGCCACCACGTGGTGGGTCAGGATCTTGGTGAGCATGTCCTTGTCGGCCAGCACGCCCTTGAGCATGTCGGCCGGGATCTTGGCGAAGGCGTCGTCGGTGGGTGCGAAGACCGTGAGCGCCTCGGCAGAGTTGAGGGTATCGCCCAGATCGGCCTTGCCCACCGCACTCACCAGCGTGGTGAGCAGCGGGTTGGCGGAGGCTGCGGTGGCCACCGGCTCGGTGGCCATGCCGTTGAAGGAGCCGGCCCCGACCGCAGGGATCAGCTGGCAACCCGCACCGAAGGTCTCGCCTCCCGCATCGGCGGTGGCCGAAGGCATCTCACTACTCATGCTGGTGCTGTTGTCGCCGGCCTGGTCGCTGCTGCTGTCGTCCGAGTCGTCACCGCACGCGGCCAAGGAGACGGACAGCGCGAGTACGGCGGCGGCCAGTCCTGCCCGGCGGAACCTGGAGAGCTTCATGATGTGCCTTTCGAGTGGAGTCTGTGTCATGAGGTGATTCGGTACCGAGGCAGGATCGGATTGGTCGGTCACGATTCATTTCCGAGCACCTGAGGCATCGACCGCACCGGCGCGCCGTCACTCGACGACGACCTGGATCTCCTGGATCCCGCTGGACCCGTTCGGGAACGGCGTGGCACGCACCGCCGTCTGCACCTCGCCGTCCTCGGTGGTGGCGCGAACGGCCAGGGAGTGTCGGCCGGGTTCGGCGTCCCAGAGGAAGTACCACTGCCGCCAGTAGTCCACACCGGCATCGGGGCCCATCCGGGCCGGCTCCCAGGGGCCGCCGTCGATCCGGATCTCTACCCCCTTCACACCGTGATGCTGGGCCCAGGCGACGCCACCGATCGGAGTGCGACCCGCACCGATCGTGGCCAGCGGCTTCGGGGTGTCGATCCGAGAGGCGACCTTGATCGGTCCCTGCGTCGCCCAGCCCCGCTCGGTCCAGTACGCCGTCTCATCGGCATAGGACGTGAGCGTCATCCTGCGCAGCCATTTGGTGGCCCCGACGTAGCCGTAGAGGCCGGGCGTCACGAGCCGCGCCGGGAACCCGTGCTCGGCGGGCAGTGCCGCACCGTTCATCCCGATCGCCACCATCGCGTCGCGCCCGTCGAGGGCGATCTCCAGCGGCGTGCTGATGGTGAACCCGTCGGCCGCGGTGCTGAGGATCTGGTCGGCGCTGCCTCTGACGCCGGCCCGATCGAGCAGCACCGACAGCGGCACGCCGAGCCAGCGGGCACCGCCCACATACCGGCCGCCGACCTCGTTGGAGACACAGGTGAGGGTGATGTCCCGCTCGATCAGGGGCATCGCGGCAAGCTCGTCGAAGGTCAGCGTGAACGGATGGTCGACCGCCCCGTCGATCCGGAGGTCCCACTCGTCGACGGGGACGATCGGCAGGGTGAGGTTCACGTCGACCCGATAGAACGAGTCGGTCGGGGTCTGGAAGTCGGAGATCCCGCTGAAGACCCGTTCGAGCCCGACCGGGAGCGCCGGTGCCGGGTCGGCAGGGGCCGGCAGCATGATGTCGCCCAGACGTGTCCGGACCCGTTCGATCCGCACTCCTGCCCAGCCGGTCAACCCGGCCAGCAGGGTCACGGCCCCCGCGGCACCCAGCAACGTGCGTCGGCTCGTGGTGCGAGATGCGGCCATCGGGTGACCGGCCGGTGGCTCGGGAAGTCGCGCGGGCCGCTCCGCCAGTCGCCCCAGCCAGGCCAGCGTCGCCACCCCGACCACTCCGGCGGCGACCGCCGGCAGGACGTCTCGCGACTCGGCGAGCGGACGGGTCAACGCGGCCGCACCGGCGAGGGCGACGAGACCCACGATGCTGCCCAACCCGATCCGGCGGTGGTTCCGGGCGACGATGCCCGCCAGCGCCGCGAGCAGCACGGTGCCGATCAGCACCGACCCGACGAGGATCACCTTGTCCTTGGTGCCGAACTCGCGGACGGCCCATTCCTTCACGGGCGTCGGGGTACGGTCGATGACCGTCGACCCCACCGCCAGGACCGGTGATGACGCCGGGGTGAGCAGCGCGGCGACCAGGTGACCCGCCGCCATCCCCGCGACGGTGGCGAGGATGCCGAGGGCGGCCCAGACGAGCCGGGGCCGCTGGCCGGAGTGCTCTATGCGGATGTCCACACGAGGGGTTCGTAGCCGACCGGGTAGCGGATTGGTCCGTCATCGCCCCGCTGCTCCGCGGCGGCGCGCCGGGCCGTCCGGCGGTAGGACTCGACCAGCACTCAGGCAAGCGCCAGGAAGAGCTTCTCCAACTTCTTGGCGTCGACGCTCTCCGGGCCGCCCTCGGCAAGGCAGCGCTGCATGCCGGTGGCGACAAGCGCATAGCCGCCCCGCGCGACCGCCTTGTTGACCGCGGCCAGTTGCATCAGGGCGTCCTCGCATTCGACGCCTTCCTCGAGCATTCGGATCACCGAGGCCAGGTGACCGTTGGCACGCTTGAGCCGGGTGATGATCGCCCTGGTCTCCTCAGGCTCCAGTTTCATCGCATCCTCATCCTTCGCTTGCGGTCGTCGTGCTCACGGACCCCACCAGAGCCGCCATCATCCCAGTCGGTCGCTCCCGCGCTTCAGTCGTAACGATCGACACCTCGGGGAACTCAGCAGGGGACATCATCGCCGGCGGGCAGCTCGCGGACCTCCGACTCTCATTTGACTATCCCCCTGGGGGGATATGTACAGTGCTGACCATATCCCCCCAGGGGGTTAATGCAAAGGGTGGTCACTACGGATGCAGACAACAACCTCCGACGGTCGGCCACCAGCGCCCGCCCACACACCACATCACCGAAAGGACAGCTCCATGAACGACCACTCCCCCAGTCCGCACGGCAAGTCGGTCTTGACCGAACTCACTCCGCTGCACCGCAATCTGCGCCGGGCTATCCCCGAGGTCTACCAAGGCTTCGGCTCCCTGTCCCAGGCTGCCTTCGCCGAAGGCGCCCTCCCCCAGCGGATGAAGGAACTGATCGCGCTCGCGATCGGCGTGGTCGAGGGCTGCGATGGCTGCGTCGCCTCGCACGCCCAAGCGGCCGTCCGAGCCGGCGCCACTCGGCAGGAAGCGGCCGAAGCCATCGGCGTCACCTTCCTGATGCACGGCGGTCCGGCGACCATCCACGGAGCCCGTGCCTACGACGCCTTCTGCGAATTCGCCGACGCCGGCGAGCCCGCCGCACCCTCAGCCTGACCAGCACATCCGCACTCGAACAGAAGGAGGACACCATGTGCCGTCCGAAACGTTGCCGCACCTGTCACAAGACCACCTGGGCCGGCTGCGGTGCGCACGTCGCCGCAGTCAAGGCTTCCGTCCCACCCGACCAGTGGTGCAGCGGTCATCCCCAGGAGACGACCGAGACATCGACCTGGCTGCGACGACTGCTCGGCCGCTGAACCCGGCGCCGAGCGTCTCGATACTCGCCGGCCAGCCCACGAGGAAACGTGATTTCAGGACCCCACCCGGGCCGCGGATGTCGCGTCCGTTTACCGCCAGCATGACACCTGTGGTGCCGGAGAAACTGGGAGTACACGAAGCCCCGTCAGGGAGGCGGGCTGAAAGGACACCTCATGAACACCATTGCACTCGTCACCGGAGCGAACCGCGGCCTCGGACTCGCCTCGGCGACCGCACTCGCCCGCACCGGGGCCACGGTGATCCTCGCCGGACGCGACGAACCCGCCGTGCAGGAAGCCGCTGCTCGCCTGGCTCAAGAGGGACTCGCCGCGACCGCGTTGCCGCTGGACGTCACCTCCCCCATCGAAGCGCGTGCCGCGGCTCACGTCGTCGCCGATCGCTACGGCCGACTCGATGTGCTCGTGAACAACGCCGGGATTCTCCCCGAGGCACGCTCGACGACAGCACACGACTTCATCGACACCAGCGTGCTCACCCATACCTTCGAAACGAACGTGCTGGGGGTCGCGATCGTGACCGAGAACTTCCTCCCGCTACTCCGGCTCAGCCCGGCGGGGCGCGTCGTCAACATCTCCTCCACGATGGGGTCGCTCAACGATCAGTTGGACCCGGAGTCGCCCTATTACGGCAGCCCGTATCCGGGATACCGAGCGTCGAAGGCGGCGGTGAACAGTTTGACGATCGGACTCAGCAAGCATCTCGCCGGCACTCAGATCACGGTCACCTCCGTGTGCCCGGGGTGGGTCCAGACAGACCTGGCACCGGGAAACCGGGAACAGGCGCCGACGAGCACAGCGGAGGCAGCCAGGATGGTGGTCGAGGCAGCCACCTCGACCGACGATGCCTCGGGGACCTTCATCAGCAGCGACGGCCACGTCCCCTGGTGATCAGGCGCTAGCACTCCGCTGCTTGTCGAAGCCCACCTCGACCGGGACGTCGGTCACGATCCTGGTATCGAGGAACTCCCACCACTCGTCCTGGGAGACTCGCTCGGTCTCCCAGCTGTCGTCGGTCTTCAGGTTGGCGAGCGCGGCCCGGTACTCACCCCACCCGGCCTCGTTCTCGAAGCCGGCCCAGTTCTCGATGACATAGACGTCGCCGATCACCGAGTAGTACCAGCGCAGCGACTTCACCATCGTCAGCTCGTCGTAGAAGAACCGCTCCCGATCCTCCAGCCAGGCCCAGAACTCCTTCATGTTCTGCCGGGCACGGGGCGCGAGCTTCATCCGGTACACGAGGTAGATCATGCGTTACTCCCTTGCAGATGGCGCCGGAACCAAGTCCAGCTGGTCTCGTTGTGGTCGGACCACGCTTCCGGTGCTCGGGCATACTCCGGGTGGTGAGCGTCGATGTAGGCCCGTGACGTTTCGGGCACATCCGCATACGAGTCGAGCTTGACGCCGCGGGTATGGAAGACGAGTCCGCCGGGGCGCTGACCCATCTTCATCCAGGGCAGCCACGGCGACAGCCGCGACCAGGACAACTCACACGGCACCGAGGTCAACGACTCGTCGGCCAGCGCAGCCGCACTCGTGAAGAACTGGAACAGCTCCAGGGCCCGATAGGTGTCATCGGCCGAATGCTCGGGGAACTCCGCGACCGGCAACGGTGAGGGGTACGCGAGCGGGATGTCCATGTTGAAACACACCCGATCACCCAACTGCGTGGTCGGCACCCGGAACGGGCCCCACTTGGTCTCCACGGTCCAGCGCTGATTCACCGGGTCGTTGGTGACGTGGCTGACCGGCACCTCCTCATCGGTCCACGGATTCGTCCAGGTGTCCAGGATCTGCCGGGTCCGGGGATCCTGATAGAACGCGATCTCGCGCGACAACATGTCGTAGCCGTCCTCGGTCCTCACCAACCGCGAGACGTTGAGGCCCTCGAAGCCGAAGAGGTGTCGGTACGGCTCACCGGGCGCGTTCACATACACATCACCGGTCCACCACACCGGGACATCCACGCCGGACAGGTCCGCTCGCGTCCGGGCCAAGGCGTCCAGCTGCTGACGGGCTGAGCCCGGGGGAACACTCGCGTTCATAAGTTCTCCAATCGTTCGGGGGCATTGAGCCCCGGGTCGGGTAGGTCGACGATTCTGGGGTGATGGAGCCGCGCCACCGGCAACATCGGCGCTGCCTCGGTCCCCGGCTCGTCCTCCGGTACCGCACCCGGCATCAGCAGCGGCATGCCGACGTCCTGAGTCCGGTGGCACGCCACCTGGACGCCGGCGTGCTCCAACAGTTCGGGCCGGATGACACCGCACTCGTCGCTGGCCATCTGGCAGCGCGGGTGATAGGAGCACCCGTGCGGTGGCGCGGCGGCCGAGGGGACTTCGCCCTTGGCCGAGGCCAACTCGCGATGATCGGGGTCCGGGTCGGGAACACTGGCCAGCAGCATCCGCGTGTAGGGGTGGGTGGGGCGACGCAGCACCAGTTCGGAAGCGCCCATCTCCGCCACTCGCCCCAGATACATCACCACCGCCGTGTCGGCGATCATCCGCGCGACGTCGATCTCGTGGGTGATCAACACGATGCTCAGGTTGAGGTCGGTGCGCAGTTCCCGAAGCAGATCGATGACCGTCGCCTTGACGCTGGCGTCCAGACTGGCGGTCGGCTCATCGAGTACCAGGACTTTCGGCGAGAGCAGCAGCGCTCGAGCCAGCGCTGCCCGAGCCAACTCGCCACCGCTGACGTCACCGGGCCGCCCGTCCAGATAGGCCTTGGTGAGCCCGACCCGTTCGATCATCTCCTCGACCCGGGAACGCCGGGAGCGTCGGTCGGGGTCCACCTTGTTGACCAGCAGCGGCTGCGTCAGCGAGTGCCCCAGGGTCCGGCGCCGGTTGAAGGCCGACCAAGGGTTCTGCGCAACCATCTGGATCAACCGCCGGTCAGCGGCGGTGCGCTGCGGCTTCATGGTGTGCCCGTCCACGATGATCTTGCCGCGGGTCGGATCGCTCAGGCCTACCAGCATCCGCGCGATCGTGGACTTACCGCATCCCGATTCGCCGACGATGGTCATCACCTGGCCCTCGTCAAGCGTGAACGAGACATCGCTGACGGCTCGAACCAGCGATGAGGTCTTCTTCCAGCCCCCGTGTTCGATCCGGAAGTGCTTCTCCAGATTCTGAACCTCCAAGATGCTCATCGACCTGCCTCCTCGACCCGGTGGCACCGGACCATCGACGTCCCGTCGCCCGACTCCGCAGGCATTTCCGCCACACACCGTGCATCCGCGACATCACAACGTGCCGCGAACGGACAGCCCGGTGCGCGGTTGGCACCCGCAGCGGTACCGCGCAGGGTGCTCAGATTTCCGCGTTCCGGTGTCCAGCGGGCCGGCATCGCGCCGAGCAGCGCCTTCGTATAGGGGTGCTGCGGACGGTGGAACAGGTCAGAGGTCGTCGCCACCTCCACCAGCCTGCCGCCGTACATCACGCCGACCCGGTCACAGATCTGCGCGATCACTCCCAGATCATGGGAGACATACACGATCGACAGGCCCAAGGTGTCACGGGTATTGAGCAGCAGTTTCAGCACCTGAGCCTGAACGGTCGCATCCAGCGTGGTGGTGGGCTCGTCGGCCAGCAACAGCGAGGGCTTGTTCGTCAGCGTGGCGATCGCGATCAGCAGCCGCTGCAACTGCCCGCCGGAGAACCGTGCCGGCAGGCTGTCGAGCCGACCCAACACCGCATGCAGACCGATCTTGGCCAGCGCTTCCTGCACGTCACTGTCGTCGATGGTGTCTCCGAAGTACCACCGCAGCTGCTCTCCGATCGGAGTCGTCGGTGACAACGAGGTCATCGGGCGCTGCGGCACCAGGGCGATCTCGGTCCCCCGGATCGCCCGCATCTGCTTGTCGGAGAGCGAGCGCAGGTCCCGGCCCTGGAAGTCCATCACGTCGGCCTCCATCCGCGCGCCGGACGGCAGCATCTGCATCAAGGCGTTGCAGATGGTGCTCTTACCGCTGCCGGACTCCCCCACCACACCGAACACCTCGCCGCGACGTACGTCGAAGCTGACCCCGTTCACGGCCGTCACCGACGAGCCGCGCTTGCCGGCGTACCGGATGCTCAGGTCACGCACCGAGAGAACGTTCTCCCCGCCGGCCGGCACGGGCGTCCGGGTGGGGGGTGACGCCGCGAGTTCAGCCATCGGTTCCTCCGGAGTTCACGAAGTACAGGTTCTGGGGTGCAATCCGGCTGATCGCGAGCTGCTTCCGGTTTACCGGCGACACGCTCTTCTGTCTGGCCACCACGATCTTGGGATACACCGGGGGGAACATCACGGCCTCTTCGATCAGGATCTCGTTGACCCGGCGCATGCTCCGCTCGCGTTCCTTCTCGTCCGAGGTCTCCCAGACGATCGTCATCAGCTTGTCCACTTCTTCGTTGACGAACCCACATGAGAGAACGCTCGTGGACTGGGCCGGGGCCAGGGCCATGTAGTTCGCCGGTCCCGAGGTGAAGCCGGACTGGAAGACGTTCATCAACATGTCGTAGCTGCGGTCCAGCATCTTGTTCGACCAGGCACCACCGGGCAGCTGCTGGATCTTCACGTCGAGGCCGATCTTGGCCCAGCCGGCCGCCAGTACCTGAGCCATGTCACGCGAGATCTGATTGACCCCGATCGTCAACGTGAAGTCACGGCGCTTGGTGGTCGCCTTGGACAGCAGCTCCCGGGCGAGATCGAGGTCGGGTTCGGCCGGATACGGCTGCAGCGCCTCGTCCCAGCCCATCTCGGCCGGTCCTACCGGGCCCTGCCCGACCACGGCGGCACCGCCGAACACCTTGTTGAGCACGCTCTGTCGGTCCGTGGCCACCGCCACCGCCTTACGGAACCACGGGTCCGAGAACGGCTCCCGCATGATCGCCACGTAGGAGAGGATGTCGTTGGGACCGGAGACCGCGTCCACGTGCAGGTCCGGGTTCGACTGCAACGAGCCGATGTTGTGGAACGGGACCGAGTCGAGCAGGTCCACCTTGCCCTGCCGCAGGCTGATCATCCGAGTGGCACCGTCCTGGAAGACCGTGAACTCGATGCCCCGCAGCTTGGGCCTGCCGCCGTGGTAGCGGTCGTAGGCGACCATCTTGAACGTCTGACCCGGCGTATAGGACTTCAAGGCGAACGGGCCGGTGCCCATCATCGCGTCCTTGCGCTTGGCATAGTCGCGATGCACGATCGGCAGGTTGGTCAGATGCGAGCGCAACAGGCCGTACGGCCGGGTCAGGTTGATCCGGACGGTGTAGGCGTCGTCGGCTCCATAGCTCTGTACATAGCCCAACAGGTAGGTGATCCACTCGCTACCCGATCCGAGGTCGTTGACGTGCGCGAGTGTGGCCACCACGTCGTTGGCCGTCAGCTCGTCACCGTTCTGGAAGGTGATCCCGCTGCGGATCGGGATCCGCCAGGTCAGTCCGTCCGCCGAGATGTCGGGCTCACCGGCCGCCAGCAACGGAACCGAACGATGATTGTCATCGTAGGCGTACAGCGTCTCCACCACCGGCTCGGCGATCCAGCGGGTCACCTCCGAACCAGAGTCCAAAGGGTTGATATTGCTGGGTGCCGAGGCGACGCCGACCCGAAGAATCCCGTCCTGGTGCCGCTCGGCGATCCGGGTTGCCACCGAGGTGCTCGCGCAACCCGACAATGCAGCGGTGGTGATCACCGTCAGACCGAGGAATCCGCGCCGGCTGAGCGACGTCGCCTCCTGGCTGAGGGGCCACAACGAGCTGGCGTTCACTCTGCGCCTCCTTCGTTGCCGCTGAGCAAGGCATCGTTGAGTGCATCGCCCAGCAGGTTGAATCCGAGAATGCCGACCACCATCACTGCGCCCGGCAAGGTGGCGTACCACCAGGCCCCTTCAAGGATCTGAGACCCGGCATCGGCGATCAGGTTCCCCAAGGTGGGGGCCGGTGGCGCCACTCCGAAGCCGAGGAAACTCAGCCCGCCTTCGGCGAAGATCGCGATCGCCATCGCCAGACAGGCCTGAACCAACACGGCGGGCAGCACATTCACCGAGATCTCGGAGAACAAGATACGGATCCGACCGACGCCGAGGATCTGGAGCATCCCGACATAGTCCTCCTGCATCTCCACCAACGTGGCCGCCCGCGCGATCCGGGCGAAGAACGGAACGAATCCCAGCGCCAGACACACGATCAGTCTGGTCTTCATCCCGAAACTGAACGGTCCGATATCGATATTGCCGGAGCCGGTCAGCGTCAGCACGAACATGACGAAGACGAACATCGGAAGTGCCTGGAAGGTCTCCAGCGCCCTCATGATGATGTTGTCGATGCGGCCGTTGTAGTGGTACCCGGCCAGCATGCCCAGTGGCAAGGACAGCACCAGCGCTAGCAGGACGGTTCCGGTGGAGATGGTCAGCGAGGTCCAAGCCCCCGCCGCCGTTCGGGCGAAGACGTCTCGACCCAGGGTGTCGGTGCCGAACCAATACTGTGCCGAGGGTGGTTCCGCGCCAGGAGCATCCAACAGATTCGGGTTGCCGAAGAGCTGGCCGACGGTGGCGAGCAACAGGAACAGCGCCACGCAGGCAACACCGATCCAGTTGGCCACCCCGTGAATCGGCCAGCGCCGCAGGTCCAGGATCCTCAGCGCCAGAGGGCGCGGTTTGCTGACAGCGGCTGGTGTCGAAGTGACGCTGGTGATGGAGCCGGTCGTCATGGTCGCGGTCACCGATCTGTCTGTGTCTGCTCGTCGGGAGGTGGGGTACTCATGCCAGCACCGTCGTGGGGCGGCGTTGGCTGCTTTCCCGAGTACGGGGGTCGACCACGAAGTAGAGCGCGTCGACCACGAGGTTCAATCCGAGGAAGATGGCTGCGGTGAAGACCGAGCATCCCAGCGCCAGCGGGTAGTCCTGCCGTACGAACGCGGTGACCATCAACTGGCCCAGCCCCGGGATCTGGAAGACGCTCTCGACCAGGACCGTGCCGGACACCAGGCCACCCAACAGCACACCGACGACGGTGAGCGTCGGGATGATCGCGTTGCGAACCGCGATCCTCCGCATCATCAGCCCCTGTGACATCCCCATGGCGGTCGCGAAGGCGACGTAGTCGAAGGAGAGCACATCGGCCAGCGCCGCCCGGATCGAGCGGACCACCAAGGCGAAGGTCGACAGGCCCAGCACCAGGGCCGGCAACAACATCACCTTGAGGTTCGTCACCGGTTCCTCGGTGAACCGAACGAATCCGCCCGCGCTGGGCAGCATGTCGGGAAAACTCTGACCGATGAAGATCAGGCACAGCACCGCCAGCCAGTAGGCGGGTACCGAGAAACTCAGCACCGTCAGGACACGCACCATGCCGTCTTGCCAGGTCCCGCGCTTGGTGGCCGTCCAACAGCCGAGGAAGAACCCCGGGATCATGGCCATCACCGCCGCCAGGGCGCCCAATTCGAGTGAGATCGGTAAGTGCGCGCTGATCTGTGACAGCACCGACCTGCCGTCGAAGAGCGAGTTGCCCAAGTCCCCCGTGAGCAGATTGACCAGAAAGTCGAAATACTGGATGAAGATGTTCTTGTCGAGACCCAGTTGGGCCTCATAGGCAGCTCGAGCAAGCGGGTCGGCGGCGACGGCCGGCGGCAGTGAGTTCACCGGACTTCCCGGTGCCAGACGCAGCAGGAAGAACATGCCGGTCACCACGAGCCACAGCACCAACAGCGCGTTCAGCAGGCGTTTCACCATGAACTCGAACATTGCTATCTCCTCAGAGGGGTCTCACACATGCTCAGCAGGGTCGAGGGATCAACCGAGATTCAAGCCGAGGAGTGATCCCAGGCCGTAGGTGGCTGCCGCAGCCAGCGACCCCACGAGGACCTGACGGATCACCGCCGGGCCCATCGAACGGCCGTTGAGCTTCGCCATGCCGGCGCCTACCGCTATCAGCGCCACCAGGGCGAGGCCGATCGCGCTGAACAGTGCCGCAGAGCCACTGGTGATCAGGTAAGGCAGCACCACCAGCACAGCACCGAACGAGAACGCCACGAAACTGGAACCCGCGGCTCCCCAGGGCGAGCCCAGGTCGTCGGGGTCCAGACCCAGTTCTTCGCGGATCATAGTGTCCAGGGCGACGTCCTCGTCGGCCATCACCTGACTCGCGATCTCCTTGGCATCCTCCGGGGTGAGTCCCTTGGCCTGGTAGATCAGCTCAAGCTCCCGCAGTTCGTCCTCGGGCATCAGCCTGATCTCCTCGGCCTCCAAGTCGATCTCCCGCTCGAACGCCTCGCGCTGGTTGGCCATCGAGATGAACTCCCCGGCGCCCATCGAGAAGGCGCCGGCCAGCAACCCGGCCAGGCCCGCCAGTAGCACGGTGCCCCGATCGGCCGAGGCTCCGGCGAAGCCCATCACCAGGGCGGTGTTGGAGACCAGGCCGTCGTTGATGCCGAAGATCGCGGCCCGCAGCGTGCCAGACTTGTTGCTGCGGTGCCAGTCTTCCTCGATCCCGGGCTGTTTGATCATCTCGCCCAGAACCTGGGCGTGCTGAGCCTCTTCGAGCAGCATCGACTCCGGTGCGTCCGGGTCGCTGGCGTACTCGTTGAAACCGTCACGCTCGTCCTGTTCGATAGCCGGCAGCACCAGCCCTGGAGAGTACTGACGAGCCAGGTCGAGTAGCGCCACCGTGCGATCGCCCGGGGTGAAGTCCTCTTCCTTCGGCGGTTCGGCGCCCAGCTGTCGGATCTCGTTCATCCAGAATGCGGCGTGCCGATCCTCGATGTTCGCCAGTTCCAGGAACACCTCACGACGGTCGCCTCGGCTCAACCGGGCGAGTCCTCGGTAGAGCGTGGCGGCTTCCCGCTCGGTACTGATGTGGCGTCGGTATCGCTCGAGCGGCTGCTCGGAGCGTCGGGTCTGATCGGTGATGTTCATCTCTCATACCTTCACTCGGTGAGTCGTTGCGCGAAGCGAAATTCAGCCGTGGAGGCTGATCGCCTGCTCTGGGCAGGACGTCAGAGCCATCTGTGCATCCCTGAGTAGTTCGTCGTTCAGGTCTCCGGTCTCTGTGACGCGGCCGTAGCCCCATTCGTCTACGTCGAAGACCTTCGGCGCGAAGCGGGCGCAGTATTTGCGGCCCTCACACCGTGATGAGTCAATGCTGACCTTCATGAGAACCCCTGTCGCCATGTGCTGAATAAGTTGATGAGTTGTGCGGAACGACCGCACGAAACCGGGTGTTTGCCCCGCCGCCCGGCCGGTCGAGAGTGAGGTCGCGGCACTGGGGGCACGAGCCTGCAAGATGCGCATTCAATTCGGCGCCGAAGTTGGCCACGAGCGTGGTGATCAGCATGGTGTCAGCATCGGGCAGGGCACAGTTGCCTCGGCCCGCCATCGCTTCGGCACGTCGTAGGAGCTGTGCCAGCTCTTCCTCGGTGCCGGTGCCGTTCGCCACCCGGGTCAGTTGTTCCACGACGACCTGGGTGCCCCGCACGCACGATCCGCATTGGTTGGAACTGGACTCGCGTAGATAGGTCGCCACGTCGAGAGCCGCGGCGATCACGCACTCAGCGCGGTCCAGGACGATCAGCGCCCCACAGCCCCAGAGCGCACCCCGCTCCCGCATGCTCTCGTGACCGGCGGACGCGGAAAGGATCTCGGGGGTCCAGACGCCGCCGGCGAATCCGCCCGCGAAAACCGCCCCCGGATCGATATCCGGCCAGGCCGGATGTGCCGCCACCACAGAATGCAGCGGTGCCCCCTGGGGCACCTCGAGCAGGATCGCCTGATCGTTGATCGAGACCGTGGACAACATCGTGGCGTCCGCGGCGCCACGCACCGCCAGGGCGAGCCTGGCGGCCGTCTCGACGTTGAGCACCAGCGTCGGCCGCCGGTCGATGCCGTCCTCGTAGGGACGCGGCGGTTTGCGAAGCGGGATGGCCTCACCGCCATTGAGCCGGTTGACCACCGAGGTCTCCTCGCCGGCGACATAGCCCGGCTCGACTTCCTCGATGCTGACCTCCGCCAGCCCGGGGGGTGCCTCGGCCAAACCCGCACGGAGCGCCGCCGCGGACTCCGGGTCCGAGACGAAGAGCACCAACCGCGCGGCCTCGACCGCGGCACCGGCCGTACGAAGACCGTCGAGGACGAGATGCGGACGGTTGCGCATCAGCCAGCGATCCTTGATCGAGGCCGGTTCGCCCTCTTCGCCGTTGACAACCACCGCGCGCGGCCCAGCACCACTCAAGACCGCAGCGAGCTTGGTGGCGGTCGGAAACCCGGCGCCTCCAGCACCGCGAAGCGCGGCCTGCTCGGCTGCGCCGATGATGGTCGCCGGAGACGGCAGCGGCTGGTAGCCGCCCGAGGCGAGGTAGCCGGGGAGTCCCCCGGTGCGCTCGCCCAGGAGCGTGACCGGCTCGGCCGCCGCAGTGGTTGTCATCGGCATGTCACTTCTTGAGGTACTTGGGCAGGTCGCGTCCGATCTCGGCGAGCACCTTGGTGTTGAGGCGGTAGGCAAGCACCGCTTCGTCGATGACCTTCTGCTGCTCCTCGTCGCTCCAGGGCGCGGCGTCGAGCCGGTCGCGGTAGTCGATCTTGAAGGCCTTGTAGTCATCGATCTGGTCGAAGACGTAGAACTGCACGCCCTGGTTGTCCTTGAAGTCGAAGGCCCGCTCGACCGCACCCTTGATGACCTGACCACCGGACAGGTCGCCCAGGTAACGGGTGTAGGCGTGCGCCACGAAGCCGCCGGGCCAGTCGAAGCAGACCTCCTTGAGGCGGGCCAGGTACTCCTTGGTGGCCTCGTTCGGCGCGATCTGCTCGCGCCAGTCATCGCCCAGCAGGTACTGGAGGTCGGTCTCCAGGGCGCCCAGGCGAGCGAGCGAGTCGAAGACGAAGGGGCCGCCGACGCTGTCGTTACGCATCTTCTCGGCCGCCTCCTCGATCACGACGTAGGCGAAGTAGTGCTGCGCGACCATGTCGATATAGCCGTGGACGTTGAGCTGGCCTCCGAGAAGCGCCTGCATGTACTCCGTGTACTCGGCGTGCTCGTGGTCGTCCCACGTCATCGACTTGAGCGATTCGGAGAAGCGCGAGCTGGTCGTCGATCCGCTGTCTACCGTCATCAGAGACTCCTTGTGCGCCGGCGTTGAGGCCGGCAGTGGGAAGTGGATAAATCCGACATCCGCGACCGCCCTCTGTCGATTGCGGTGCCATCGGTAGGTCGATCCTGACGGCTTTGTGACGACCTGTCAATACGTTTCTGACTGTTCGTCATAACTTTCAGACAAATCGTCACGAAACTCTTTCCATGTGACGTTGGCCACTATAGAGTTCCCTCAACTCACCCGAAGGAGTACTCATGTCCCTTCCCACTCTGGCAGTCCGCCTGCGTCGCGCCAGCAGGGCACCATTCGTGTTGATGCTGGCCACCATCGGCCTGATCCTGTTCAGTTCCCCCGCCCGGGCCGACGGTGCCGCCCTGCAGGTCGAGCCGACCACCGACCTGGCTCCGGGCGGCACGTCCGTCAAGGTGACGGGCACCGGGTACCAACCGAACGTCGGGCTGTTCGTGGTCAATTGCGACCCGTCCATCCCCAAGGGCGGCGCCTGCGACATGGCGAACTTCCAGCAGGCGCAGACCAGCGCCGACGGAAGTTTCGAAGTGACGCTGAAGGCGGTCGCCGTCTTCGGTCAGACCGACTGCACCAAGACGCCCTGCGGAATCCAGACCAGCAAGGTCGGGGGAGGTGCCGATCGCTCCCAGGAGCGCACCGTTCCGGTGGGCTTCGCGGGAGGGGTGGCACCTGTCGACGGCTGGAAGGACGTGGGTTCCGCCACGGCCGACCCCGGCGCAACCGAGGCCGACCCGACAGCCGACAAGACCCCGGCGGCAACTGACACCGACAAAGACCCGGCAGCAACTACCAAGGACGACTCGGGTTCATCCACACCACTCGTGATCGGGGCGGTCGCGGCCGTACTGGTCATCGGGGCGGCGGGTCTCGTGCTCGCACGACGCCGCCGCCAACCATCCGACATCCAGTGATCACCCCAGAAGGAGCGAGCTCATGAAGTCAATCAATGCAAGCCGGAGGGAACGCGGCCCGGGCACACCCCGGCTCGCCTACCGTCTGGTCTCTCTGACCGCCGCCTTAGCCATCGGGCTGCTGCCGGTACTCGGCATTCTATCGCCGGCCGACGCCACCCCCAAGGGTGTCCTCACCCTCAACAAAACGGTTGGCCTGACCGCCAACGAGACGCTAAATCTGAATCTGACTAACTATCCGGCTGAGGAGGTGCAAATAAAATACTGCGTGCTCACAGGCCCGGGTCTTACCGCGGGCGAGTGCAGCACGACCACTCCGACGGTCACCGTCCCCAACGCTGCTGGTGGTCGGGGCGACGCCACCGCCACCGTGGTGGCGGCTGAAATGATCGGTACCAACAACTGCACGAAGTCGGCCATCTGTGGGGTCATCACGGAGTCGGCGAACACTCCGGTGAATACCGATTCTGCAGCCAAGCTGCCGGTCGCGTTCGGCACGCCGACCTTGACGGTTCTCGGTAGCCGAGTACCCGGCACCGCGGTCAACAGTCCGGTCACGGTCAAGGGATCGGGGTTCCGTCCCGGCCACGTGATGCGGCTGACCCAGTGCAACAACTCCGCGGCTGCCGGCACTTCGTGCCGCGCCACGAGCGGTGAGGGATACGCCGAGCCGACGGTTGACTCCACTGGAAACTTCGAGATCACGTTGAACGTCTCGGGCACCTACGTGCTGGGCGCGAACACGCTGGTGTGCACCGATGGCAGCATCACCTGTGGCGTGCAGACGAGCAGCAAGACCTCTGGAGCCGACCGGACCCAACAGGCCATGGTCGACCTGAAATTCGTCGGCGTGCTGAGCGCCGACAAAACCGCAGGCATCAATGAGGATGGTGAGACCGTCACCGCTACCGGAGCGGGGTTCCAGGCCAACACCGACCTCTACCTGGCCAACTGCGACACCGCAGCCGCCCCTGGCACCGGATGCGACATGGCTAACGCCAAGACGGTCACTACCAACGCGACCGGTGGTTTCACCCAGGCCATCGAGGTGGGCTCCTTCAGCGGCACCGACTGCCTCGTCAAGGCCTGTGCTCTACAGACCAGCAAGGTGACCGCCCCTACCGACGCCAGCCAGGCCGCCACCCTGCCGCTTGCTTTCGCGGCGGCACCCCCGGTGACCACCGCGGCCATGACCGCCAGCAAGACCACTGGGCTGAACCCCCACGGGGAGACCATCACGGTGACCGGCACGGGATTCCAGCCCAATATCGATCTCTACCTGGCTAACTGCGACACCGATATTCCAGCGGGCCAAGAGTGCGACGCGGCCAATCTCAAGATCGTCACCACCAATGCCTCTGGCAAGTTCACCCAGGCGGTCAAGGTGGGCTCCTTCACCGGCACCGACTGCCTGGTCAAGGCCTGCGGCCTGCAGACCAGCAAGGTCGGCGCCGGCGCCGATGCGACTCAGTCCGTGACCGTGCCGCTCTCCTTCGTGGCTGCTCCCCCGGCGAAGACTGCCAAGCTGACTGCCAACAAGACCACCGGTCTCAAGGCAAGCGGTGAGACCATCAAGGCCAAGGGAACGGGCTTCCAGCCCAATGTCAGCCTGTACCTGGTCAACTGCGACACCGCGATCCCGTCTGGCGCGAAGTGCGACATGGCGAACTTCAAGATCGTCAAGACCAACGCTTCGGGTGCGTTCACTCAGGCTGTCAAGGTGGCCTCCTTCAAGGGCACCAACTGCCTGGTCAAGGCCTGCGGCCTCCAGACCAGCAAGGTCGGCGCCGGCGCCGACGAGAGCCAGAGCGTCACGTTGCTGCTCAAGTTCGTCAAGACGTCTCCGCCCGCCGCCAAGCCGAAGCTGATTGCACCGAAGGTCGTCAAGGCCGGCAGCAAGATCACGGTTCGGGGCAAGAACTTCCAGCCCGGGCAGAAGATCGTGACCGCGCTCTGCAAGAAGTCTGCCAAGACCGGCAAGTCGTGCTGGACGGCCAAGTCCAAGACCGCCAAGGTCAACAAGAACGGCGCCTTCCGCGTGAAGCTCAAGACCGCCAAGAAGTTCAAGTCGAAGCAGGGCAAGGTCAAGTGCGGTAAGGCCAAGTGCGCGATCAAGACGTGGAACAAGGCGAAGCCGGGCGACCGCGCCAGCAAAGTCGTGCACAAGATCAAGTACGGCAAGAAGACCGTCATGAAGAAGAACCAGCTGATCCTGGCGCGTGCCAAGAGCGGGCCGAGCATCTCGGTGAGCAAGGCCTCAGGACTCAACCCGGCTGGTGAGTCCGTGAGCGTGAAGGGCTCGGGCTTCAACTCGAATGTCGGTCTGTTCGTTGCCCTGTGCAATACCGCTGTACCCGCCGGTGGCGCCTGTGACATGGGCAACTTCAAGCAGGTCAGCACCAATGGCAGCGGCGCCTTCCCGGCTACCTCCATCAAGGTGGTCGCCAAGTTCACCGGAGGCGACGGATCTTCCGTCGACTGCACGGTCGACCCGTGCGCCTTGCAGACCAGTCAGGTGGGTTCGGGTAACGACGGCGTCACCACCGCTTCCGTGAAGTTCGCGGCCGCGGGCTCCACCGGAGACGGCACCAAGGACGACCAGAACAAGGGAGACGACAACTCCACGGGCGGGACCACCACCGGCGGCACGTCGGCAGGTTCCGGCTCCTCGGGCGGCAGCATCCTGCCGGCCACGGGCTCGGGAAACTACCTGGCACTGTGGGCCGCCGGCCTGGTGCTGATGATTGGTGGTGTCACCCTCTCCATGCGTTCGCGCACTGACTGAGTAGACACCAAAGTGGGGCCGTGACGGATCTCCGTCACGGCCCCACTTTCATGTCGTCGCAGTCCCCGTCGCGTCACCTTGAATCACAAGAGCGATACAGATCGACGTTACCGACGAAAGTCACCAGGACCGGACGACCACCCGCTCGGCATCGTTCCCGAGCGTGGTGCCGGCCGGTAGCCAGGTCCAGGTCCAGGCGTCACAGACGAGCAGATCCCGGGCGCGTACAGAGGGGTCGAGTTGCCCCGAGCACACCTTCGTTCCGGCATGCTCGGGGCTCGGTTCCTTGAGTACGCCGGCGCCGTCGATGCTCTGGGCGGCAATCCGGCGCGCATCGTCGAAGAACCCCGGTTGCCAGGTGGGGATGCCACCGAACCAGGCCAACGCCAGCGCGCCCTCAGGGGTCCGGGTCGCCTCGCGCCGGGCGTCGCCGGGGACGAAGACCCACTCCCCCACCTGATGCCGGAGACCGTTCATCTCCAAGGCCCCCCGCAACACGACGAATTCCTCGGCCACCGCATAACTGCCCGAGATGTCACGGGACCAACCGGGTGGGAATTCGACCAGCGAGACCGAGGCCTTGCTGGCCCGATCGAGGTGCAGTCGGTGGAGGCGGACCGGCTGCGATCCGCCTGGGATGTCTTGTGCCAGCCAGCCCGCGTCTGAACCGAGTACCTGCCGCAGGTCGACACTGTGTGGACCCTCTGCCGAGCTCTTCACGAGGCCGACTCGGACAGGGCCCGGCGTGCCTGACGCGCCACGGCCAGATCGGTGAGATCGGTACTCACGGCGCGGGGCGCCATGTCACACGGACCCGGTCACTGCGGTCCGCCCCGGTGCGGCGTCGCCACCGGTCAGCTCGATCAGCACGGCCTCGGCACCAGTGGCATTGAAGTGCCGCCCCGAGAGTTGGGCGCCCGTGACCGGGCGTGACACATCGCCGGCCAGCCAGATCGCGGCAGGCACGATCACCTCCGGCTCGGAGTAGCCCATCGGCAGGTGCTTGAGCATTTCGGGCATCTTGTCGGGCCCGAACAGGTGGGTGTCCACCATGCCACCGGGCGTCAGGCAGTTCACCCGTACTCCACGCTCGGCCTGCTCACCCGCCGCGATGGTGACCAGCACGTCGACGCAGGCCTTGGAGACGGCATAGATACCGGACCCGGCCCGGGCCATCCGACCCGTTTCTGAGCCGACCCCAATGAAGCTGCCGCCCTCGGGAAGTACCGGAAGCGCGGCCTTCATGCACAGCCACATACCGATCGCGTTGACCTTCATGACACGTTCCACGATGTCGGCGTCGTAGGTGTCCAGCGTCGTGTAGCGCTTGTCGGTCAGCCCTGGGTAGGAGGTCCCGGCATTGGCGACGAATACGTCGATGCCACCCAGCTCGGCCACGGCGCTCTGCACGAGCGCTTCGACCTGGGCCTCCTCGGCCACGTCGGTGACGCACACGTGCACCTCGGCGCCCTCGGCCTGGCAGAGTCCGCGTACCCGCTCAAGGTCGTCTGCCGAACGAGCCGCGAGCATGAGTCGGGCACCTTCGCGGGCATATCCGACGGCCATCGCCTCGCCCAGACCGCGACTGGCCCCGGTCACGACGATCCGCTTGTCTTTCAACGTTCCCATGATCACATCTTCCTGTTCGACGTCGACTGATATCAGCCGATCACAGTCTTTCCACTGACCACGGCCTTGGAGACCACGGTGCGCAGAATGTCGTTGGTGCCCTCACCGATGTTCATCAGCATCGCATCGCGGTACAGCCGCTCGACCTCGTACTCGGTGGAGTAGCCGTAGCCGCCGTGCACCTTCATCGAATCGATGGCCGAGGCGAGGGCCACTTCGGAACAGAAGATCTTGGCCATACCGGTAGCGCCGTCCGCACGCCCTCGTCGCACCGCATCCGCAGCCCAGTAGGCCATCAGCCGAGCGGCCTGTACCTCGGTGGCCAGATCGCCGAGCTTGAGCTGGATCGCCTGGAACTCGCTGATCGCCTGTCCGAATGCCTTGCGTTGCTGGGAATAGTTCAACGCCTCGTCGTAGGCCCGTTGCGCGATGCCTACCGAGCGGGCCGCGATATTCACCCGTCCCCATTCCAGTGCCGAGAGCACCTGCTGCATGCCCTGACCCTCGATGCCGCCGACCAGCTGCGAAACCGGAACCCGAACGTCGTCGAGCAGGATCTCGCACGACTCGGTGCCCTTGTAACCCAGCTTCGGAATGTCCTTGGTGACCTCGTAGCCGGGTGTGTCCGACTCGATCAGCAGCACGCTCATGCCCTGATGGGCCGGAGTCGCGGCCGGGTTCGTCTTGACCAGCACGGGCAGCGGGTCGGCATAGCGGGCGTTGGTGATCCACATCTTGGAGCCGTTGACCACGTAATGGTCGCCTTCCAGGCGTGCGGTGGTACGGATCCCTTGCAGGTCGGTGCCTGCATCCGGCTCGGTCAGGCCGATCCCGGTCCGCCGTCGGCCGGTGGCCAGGTCCGGTAGGTATTTCTGCTTCTGTTCCTCGGTGCCGTGCAGCGCGATCAGCCGACAGGCCAACGAGTGGCTGCCCAGGATCCCGGCCACCCCCATCCACCCGCGGGCGATCTCCTCGAAGACCAGGGCGAAGGACACCGGGTCCAGGTCCAGACCGCCGTACTCCTGCGGCACCGTGATGCCGAAGAGCCCCATGTCCTTCATCCGATCGACGATCTCGCTCGGATAGCGCCCACCCTGCTCCCATTCTCGGGCGACGGGAACGATGTCCCTGTCGACGAACTGACGGAGCAACGCCTTGAACTCGCTCTGGTCCTCGTTGAATTCGAAGTCCACTTCTGCACCTCTCAGGTAGCACTTTGATCGGGAAGGGGTCGGTAGCTACGCCGGTTCGAAGACGGGCACCGCCCGCACGTCCGGCTCCTTGAGCCACGCCCCCGGAATCCATGCCTCGTGCACACCCCCCAAACGGCGTGCACGGGCCGATCGCTGGTTCCCGGCGACCGAGATGACCACGGGCCTCGGCCCGCGGGTCAACGATCGCCGGGACGGCTCGCGGGGCCCGACGGCTCCGTGCCGAACGCGCCGGCGGCGGTCAACTCGCTGATCCGCTCATCGCTCCAACCGATGACGTCCTGGAGCACGTACTCGGAGTCTTCGTTGCGTTGTGGTGCCCGTCGGTACTGAGGCGGTTCGTTGCCGACCCGCACCGGCGAGGCCACCTGTTGGACGGTTCCGTACCTCGGGTGCTCGGTCTCCACGATGAGGCCCCGAGCCTCGGTATGCGGCTCGCGCAGCGCCGAGCGGACATCGTTGATCGGCCCACACGGGATCGCTGCCTCATAAAGCACCTTGAGCCAGTCCTCGACAGAGCGCTCGGCGAAGATCACCTTGAGCATCGGCAACAGCTCCCCGGAGTTGCGCTGACGATCCGCGAAGGTCGCGAACCGGGGGTCGGCGCCCAGTTCGGGCCGTTCGATCACCACGGCCAGCCGCTGCCAGAACTTCTCCTTCGCACAGCCCACGACGAGCCAGCCGTCCGATGCCTCGAACGCCTGGAAGGGGACCAGCGACGGGTGCGCGGAGTGGTGCGTACGAACCGGCTGGAAACCGGCATTGAGGTGCCAGGTCGCCGGGTAGGTCAGCAGGCCGATGGCGGTGTCGTAGAGGCTGACGTCGCAGTCCATGCCGACCCCGTCGCGACGCGCGGCGTGTACCCCGGCCAGCAGCGAGATCGCCGCCACCAGGCCGCCGGAGTAATCGACCATCGACAGCCCCGACTTGGTCGGCGGCCCGTCCGGCTCACCGGTCAGGTCCATCCAGCCGGCCAGGCCCTGAAGGATGTAGTCGTAGCCCGGCTCCTGGGAGCGCGGACCGGTCATCCCGAATCCGGTGAGCGAACAGCAGACGATCCGCGGATTCAGGTGCTTGAGCTGGTCGTAGGTGATCCCGATCTTCTCGGGGACGTCGCCGCGCAGGTTGGAGTAGACGACGTCGGAGAGCTGCACCAGCTCCTCGAAGACTTCGCGTCCCGCCTCGGTGGTGAGATCGAGGGAGATGCTGCGTTTGTTGCGGTTGAAGGTCTCGAAGAACAGCGAGTCCTCGCCCTCGGCGTACGGCGGCACGTAGCGACCTACATCACCGCCCACGCCGGGGTCCTCGATCTTGATCACTTCGGCGCCCAGATCGGCCAGATGCACGCTGCCGAAGGGGCCGGCTCCATATTGCTCGACAGCGAGGATTCTGACGTCTGCCAGTGGCCTCATGATGCCCTCCCCGGGTGAGTGCCGGTGAGTTCGCCGATCATCGCGATGATCTGGTCCTGTGCGGCGCGGGTCTCCTCAGCCGGCAGTCCGTGGGTGGGCGGTGAGAGCTTCACCGCATCGGCGATGCCCTCGTATTCGGCGAGCCGCTGCCGCACTTCCTCCCGCGTCCCGGTGAGGGTGAGGGCGTCGACCATCCGGTCGGAGACGACGTCTCCGAGGTGGTCGGCTCCGCGACCGGCGCGGAAGGCCGCGATCACGGCGTCCTGTTCCTCGGCCAGGTCGTGGAACGCGAAGAAGTCGGCGTAGGTGCGCACGCTGGCGTAGAACCCGACGAGGCCCGCGACCCGGGTGACCGCGCTGCGCCGGTCGTCGGCGATCGAGCAGCAGGCCGAGACCACGGTCTTGAAGTCCGAGCGGCTGCGACCCGAGCGGTCGATCCCCGCGGTCAGGTCGGGCAGGATGCGCTGTTCCAAGTAGGTGGGCGAGCACAACTCGTGCGAGATCCAGCCGTCGGCGATCTCGCCGGCGGTACGCGTCATGACCGGGCCCATCGCGGCAAGGTAAATCGGGATGTTGGTGCGCGTCACCGGGAACGGGCGCTCGTAGCCCCGGATGCGCATCGGCTCGAATGCGCCGTCGAGATCGATCGGCTCACCAGTCGTACAGGTCTCCCAGAACGTGCGGATGTTGCGCACCGTCTCGCGGATATGAGCCACCGGCTTACCCCACTGGGCGTTGTGCCACTGCTCGTTGAGCCGTTGCACGCCCGACCCGAGGCCGAGCACGAACCGGCCCCCGGAGAGTTCGTCGAGGTCCAACGCCTCCAAGGCGGTGATCATCGGACTACGGGTGAAGGCCAGCGCGATCGCGGTACCCACCCCGGCGGTGCTGGTGGCTTGCGCCATCGAGGCCGCCGAGATGGTGGCACTGCGATGCATCTCGGGCGTCCAGAGCACGCTGGCTCCGGCCTCCTCCGCGCGGCTGGCCGCTTCGTCCTGCTCGGCGAGGGTCTCGCCCCACGGCTGGTAGGTGAGTTCGAGCATCACGCTGTTTCCTCTCGGGGAAGGGCACTCGTCTTGTAGGCCCTGAATCTCATCTGCTGATGTCCCGGGCGACTTTCGCCGACCTGGCTCAGGGGCCGTGACTCTCCGGGCTCTCCGGGCTCTGCACGAGCATCTGGATGATCGCGGTGAGCACGACCTCGGTGCGCTGGTTGTGCACGACGCACCGATACGTCTCGATGCGAGACCCGCTGCTCGTGGTCCGCGCGCTGCGCAGCTCCAGGCCGGCGTGGATGATGTCGCCGGCTCGGACCATCGTGCGAAACCGAACGTCGTCGAGACCGACCATGGCGATCGCGTGGTCGAGAGCGCCGGAACGCTCCAACATCCCGCCCAGCAGGAGCAGCACGCCTTGGCCCGGCAGCGGCCGTTCCGGGTTCGAGGCATCGAACAACGGGTGCACGAAACCCGCCGTCTCAAGCAGACTGTGCAGCATCTCGGAACTGACGAACACCTCGTCGGTCCTGGTCAGCCCAGCCATCCCGGGCACCGGCTTCACCGGATCCATTGCGGCTCCCGTTTCTCCACCCAGGCCCGGTAGCCCTCATCGCTGGTCGGCACTTCGGCATGGAAACGGGCGAACTCGGCCTGTTCGGCCTTGAGCCCCTCGGCCCGTGACAGATCGCCGACCACATTGACCAGGCGCTTCATCGATGCCAGGCATTCGGGCGAACGCCCGTTCATGGTGCCGGCCAGTTCGGCGACGGCCGCGTCGAGCTGATCGGCAGGCACCGAGCGAATCGCCAGGCCCTGCGCGACCATCTCGGCCGCGGTGAACCAACGGCCCGTGAACAGCAGTTCACGGGCCCGCTGGTCGCCGAGTTTGCGGACCGCGCGCACCGTTGCACCGGCCCCGGGCACGATGCCGAACTCGATGTGGGTGTCGGCCACCCGGGCCGAGTCGGCAGCCACCACGAGATCGCAGGCCAGCAGGAGTTCCAGACCCCCGGCCCGGGCCAGCCCGTTGACGGCCGCGATCACGGGCACCTCGAGTGCCTCGAGGCGGTCGAGCAGAGCGTGGAAGCGCAACGTGAACGGAACGAACACGCCGGCCGGGTCGGCGAAGCAGTCACCGAGGTACTCGATGTCCATGCCTACCGAGAACGCCTTGTCGACGCCGCGGATCACCAGGACCCGCACCCGGTCGTCGGCCTCGACGCGATCGAGCGCGTCGTCGAGTGCCGTCAGCACCTCGGGCGTGATGCTGTTCATCGTGTCCGGGCCATCGAGCAGAATGTGCCCGACGCCCTCGGAGACCTCGAACCGGATGCAGGTCATCTCACATCACATCCCGTCGCCGTCCCAGCGGCCGCGGGAGCGACTGCGCACGGGCATGCTGGACAGGATGGGCGCCGGAATCGGGTCGCCCGGCTTCCAGATGCGGCCGGCACCCCAGTTGTGGGCGTTGGCGTCGCTGCGCTCGTCGGGGTGCTCGGTGTCACGACCGGTCCAGCCCCAGTCGAGGTTGATCACCTCACGCTCGGGCTCACCCTCGGCGTGCTCGTGGCTGTGTCCGTCTTCGTGCGAGTGCCCGTCCTCGTGATCATGTTCGTGATCGTGGGAATGGTCGTGGGAGCCGTGACCATCGTGACCTCCCTGGAGGTTGGCCGCGTCGAGCGCCTTGGCCATGGCGATCAGCGACGCGTCCGGGCCGGTTCCGTGCAGGCCGGGCTTGACGTCGAGTCGGCCCTGGTCCTTCTGGAACTGCCACGACGTGGTCAGGGTCTCCAACTCACCCGGGGTGCGCCACGGCTCGGCCAGATCGTGGGTGGAGTGCGACCAGCGCTCGGCCGGGTGGATCGAGTCGTCCAGGCCATCGGGGCCGTAATTGACACCCTCGCCACCCCAGCGCACCCACTCGTTCTGGGTGTACCAGTTGAACAGCTCGCCGTCGGAGCGCATCAGCCAGGTGCAGCCTCCCTCCATCGAGGTGAAGTGGCCGTGCTTGACCCGTGCCGGGCGGAAGAAGTAGGTGCCGACATCCAGGGTGCCGAAGTTGTACTCCATCAGGCCCTGAGTGGTGTAGGCCTCCTCGTAGCAGGGGTGGTGGGCCAGCCGGTGGTCCGCCCAGCCCTCCTGAGCGTGTACGAGCCGGGTGTAGAACCCGCTGACCGGGTCCACGTGCAGGTACTTGATGAACAGTCCGGGCATCGGGCCGGCATTCGGCACGGCATCCCACTGCATCGCCTCGGTGTCGATGACGATGGCGTCCTCTCGGGCGTCGTCCCAGCGGGGCGCGGCGATGGAGTCGACCGGATCGAATCCCGCATCCCCGTACTCGCGGTAATGCAGGATCTTGGTGCCCTCGGCGATCTTGAGGTAATCGATGGGCACGCCCTTGGGCGCGTAGAGGTAGGCACCCTTGCCGATCTTGCGGCCGCCGTAATCGATCTCTCCTTCGAGCACGTGGTACTCGGTGTTCGCGTGGTGGATCCCGGGACCACGGCCCCATTCGGTGTGGAAGTCGACGCGCAGCGACGACGACCCGTCCTCCTCGTCAACTGAGAGGCGACGCTCGCTGGCCCGTCCCTCCCCGGTCGGCAATTCGGCGCCGTGCCAGACATAGTCCTGCTCGGCGATCAGTTCGACGTGCGGTCGCATGCGGTACTCCTGACTAGTCGTTCTCTGATTGGGCGAGAGCGCGGAGGCCGGCTTTGACCACCTTGCCTCCCGCATTGCGGGGCAGCACCTCGAGCAGGCGCACGCTCCGCGGGATCTTGTATCCGGCCACCAGGGGCCGTAGATGGGCGTCGATGACCGCCAGGTCGACCTCGGCACCGGCGTTGGGGACCAGGAAGGCGATCACCGACTCGCCCCACACCTCATGGGGCACGCCGACCACGGCGGCGTCCGCCACGTCGGGGTGGGTGAGGATCGCTCCTTCCACCTCGCGTGGATAGACGTTGGTGCCACCCGAGATGATCAGGTCCTTCTTGCGGTCCACGATCGAGATGAATCCGTCGGCGTCGACGGTTGCGACGTCGCCGCAGCTCACGAAGCCATCGGGAGTGGTGCAGCCTCGCGTCGCCACCGGATCGTCGTGATAGCCGTTCATCAGGTAGGGCGAGCGGCTGAAGAGTTCGCCGGGCTCGCCGGGGGCTACGGGCCGACCCTGTTCGTCCACCACCCGCACTTCGGTGAAGAACCACGGGTGTCCGACCGAACCCGGCCGATTCGCCGAGTCCATCGGTCGCAGATTCGTGATGATCCCGGATTCGGTGGATCCGTAGAGCTCATGGACACCGACCTCGGGCCAGGTCTGCATGACCCAGTCCTTGAGCACCACCGGCAAGGCTGCAGCGTTGAAGAAGAGGGTGTCCAGCGCACTGTCATCGGTGTCCGCGATGAGTTGCGGGTCCAGCGCCCGCAGCATCTGTGCGTGGGTGGGCACCAGAAAGGCCGACTGGATCCGGTCGCGGGCCACCAGCCGCAGGAACTCTTTCGGGTCCCAATTGCGCAGCATGGTCACGGTGCCGCCGGTGTAGACGGGCGCGAAGCCGAACGCGAACCCTGCTCCGTGATACATCGGCGCCACCGCCATCGAGCGCCTACCCAACCCCAGTTTCCATTCCAGGGAACTGACCATGAACGTCAGCGACCGCGATCGGTGCGAGATCACCACGCCCTTGGGCCGACCGGTCGTGCCGGAGGTGTAGGTGATGCAGAAGGGATCCGTCTCGGCGATCCGGATGTCGGGGCGGGTGGCTGGGGAGACAGCCAGCGCCTCCTCGTAGTCACCTGTCGTGAAGGGAGCGGCGGCCGGTCCGAGGGTGAGCACCACGTCGAGACGATCCGCGAACCGGGCCGCGATGGCCGACAGGTCGACGTCGAGGATGAGTGCCTTGGCACCGGAATGCTGAGCGATGAACTCGGCCTCGAGCGCGGTCATCCGTGGGTTGAGCGGGACCATCACGAGTCCCGCCTTGGCGATGCCGGCCGCGATCTCGCAGTATTCGAGACGGTTGCCCATCAACAGCGCCACCCGGTCGCCCGACTCGAGGATGCCGAGCAGGTACTGGGCGAGCCGGTCGGAGCGCTCGTCCAATTCTGCATAGGTCTGGGAGCGTTCACCGTCGATGACGGCGGTGGCCCGCGGCTGAGAACGAGCGAAGTTCACGACTCCGTCGAAAATGGTGAGGGGGGTGGCTGCGGAGGCCGCCTCGCTGATCTGGTCTGCCATCGCCGCCTTCTCGACTCGAACCTTGTGGTCCAGATCACCGTACTGTCTTGATGACAGGTTGTCACTCGTTTTTGTGACGGAATGTCAGAGAGGCGTGCGAAAGTTGCACTCAGTCAGCCTGAAAGTGTTTCCAAACTGACGTATCGTCACTATGGTTATGACACCACGTCGTAAAAACTGGAGGATCGAGCGCATGCCGGACACCGCCGAAAACTCAACCGCCTACCGAGCGGTGGCACTCCAGACCGCCACCCACGCCGTCAACAGTCTCGGCATCGAGGCGGCGCGAGACGCGATCTTCGAGAACATCCGCCAGGTCGGAGCCCAGGTCGGAGCGGCCGTGCGCTGGCACGGATCCGACACCAAGTTGATCGTGCTCCCCGAATACGCCTTCACCGCCTTCCCGATGGGCGACACCATCGAGGGTTGGGCGGCCAAGGCCGGGTTCGCGGTCGACGGGCCCGAGTACGACGAGCTGGCCCAGATCGCTGTCGCGAGTGACGTCTTCCTGGTGAGCAACAACTACGAGACGGATGTGCACTTCCCTGGGCTGTACTTCCAGGGCACAGTGATCCATTCGCCGGCCGGCGAGGTCGTGCTGCGCTATCGCCGTCTGCACTCGATGTACTCCCCGAGCCCCTACGACGTCTGGGACAAGTACCTGGACATCTACGGGATCGACGGCGTACTGCCGGTCGCCAGGACCGCGATCGGGAACCTGGCCGCGGTCGCCAGCGAAGAGATCCTGTACCCCGAACTGTTCCGGGCGCTCGCACTACGCGGAGCCGAGGTGTTCGTTCACCCCACCAGCGAGGCAAGCAGCCCCGACCTCATGCCCAAGGAGATCGCCCGCCGGAGCCGTGCCGTGGAGAACATCGCCTATGTGGTGTCGGCCAACAGCGGCGGTATCAGGAACATCCCGCTCAGCGGCGACTCGACCAACGGTCACTCCGAGATCGTCGACTACCGGGGCATCAGCCTGGCCCAGGCCGACTCGGGCGAGAGCCTGGTCGGCGCCGCCGAGATCGACCTCACCGCGCTACGTCGCGAGCGGCGGCGACCGGCCATGATCAACCTGCCGGCCCGACTCAAGACCCAGCTGTGGGCTCAGGAGTACGCCCGCCACGACGTCGTTCGACCCAACGGCCTGGCCTCGGTCAAGGCCGAGCGCGCCTACTTCACGAGCCGCCATGTCGACAACATCGCCCGACTCAACGATGCGGAGCAGGCCAGATGAACGACGTCCGTAATCCACGCACCGGGCAGATCGAGCGCGAGCTGCACCCGGTCACCGACATCGCCCTGGCGGAGCTGACCGCTCGGCTCCGCCGCGGACAGTCGGCCTGGGCAGCGTTGAAGGTCGAGGAGCGCTCCACGATCTTGATCCAGTTCGCCGAAGCCCTGGTCGCGGCACGCGACGAGCTCGTCGCCGCCCTGACCCAGGACACCGGCCGCGCGATCGAGTCCGCGATGGAGGCCGATCAGGTGGCCGGCATGGCGCGTCGCTGGGCGGCCGCGGCACCTGCGCTGCTGGCCACCCGGACCAAGGAGGCTGCCGCGATCCCCGGTCTGAGCTTGGAGACCTCGGTCAGCCCGTACCCGCTGGTCGGCGTGATCAGCCCCTGGAACTTCCCGCTGCTGCTCGGCCTGATCGACGCGATCCCGGCCCTGGCCGCCGGATGCGCCGTGATCGTCAAGCCCAGCGAAGTCACGCCCCGGTTCGCCGAGCCGCTGACCCGCGCCATCGAAGCCGTCCCGCTATTGCGCGAGGTACTCGCCGTCGTCGAGGGTGACGGTCGCACCGGAGCGGCACTGATCGAGCACCTCGATGCGGTCTGTTTCACCGGGAGCGTGCCGACCGGACGCATCGTCGCCCGGGCCGCCGCCGAGCGCTTCATTCCGGCATTCCTCGAACTCGGCGGCAAGGATCCCGCCATCGTGCTGCCCGGCTCAGACCTGGACCGGGCCAGTTCGGCACTGCTGTGGGGCAGCACGGCCAACGCCGGGCAGTCCTGCCTCTCGATCGAGCGCATCTACGTGCACGCGAGCCAGTACGAGGAGTTCGTCGACCTACTGGTCACGAAGGCGGCCTCCCTCGAACTGACCGTGCCCTCCCCCCAGGTCGGCACGATCGGGCCCCTGATCGACGCCGAGCAGGCGACCGTGATCCAGGAACACCTCGACGATGCCCTCGCCCGGGGAGCCCGGATTCGCACCGGTGGCGTCATCGAGCGACACGGCGGCGGGCACTGGATCCACCCGACGGTGCTGACCGCGGTCGACCACTCCATGGCGGTGATGACCGAGGAGACGTTCGGTCCGGTGATGCCGGTACAGCCCTACCGCGAGGTATCCGACGCGATCGCGCTGGCCAACGATTCCGTCTTCGGGCTGACGGCAGCCGTATTCGGTCCCACCACCGCCGCTGCCGCCGCAGTGGGTCGCGAACTGCACGTCGGCGCGGTCAGCATCAACGATGCGGGGCTGACCGCGTTCGTACACGAGGGCGAGAAGAACTCCTTCGGGTTCAGCGGTCTGGGCGCTTCACGGATGGGCGAATCGGCACTGAATCGCTTCGTGCGCCGACAGACCTTGATCATCAATCCTTCCACCAACCCGGATCCCTGGTGGGCCGCCTGAGCGGTCCCCGCTGACTCCTGTCCCCCACAGATTCGTACACAGAATCGTTCGCAGATTCGCATATCTAGGAAGTCGAGGAAACTCATGAGCATCCGTGAAGGAATGCCCCTGCTCGCCAAGCATGAGGGCTACTGGGAAGGTGAATACACCTACCTCAACCCCCAAGGGGAAGTGACCGACCGGCACCGGTCGCACCTTGCCTGTCTGTTCCCTGATGCCTCGACCGGCTTCGAGTACGACCAGGTCAACACCTATACCTGGCCGGACGGACGCACCGAGGTCCACCAGTTCCCGGGAACCTACGACGGTTACGGCCGCATGAACTTCGACACGGACCGGATGCGCGGTGTGTGCTGGGGACTCGATGAAAATACGATCTACCTGACCTGGATCTACAAGGCCGAAGGGGTCGACCTCCGGCTCTTCGAACTCATCGTTCTCGACGAATCCGGTAACAACCGGTGCCGTACGTGGCAGTGGGTGCGCAATGGCGTCATCGAACAGCGCACTATCATCAACGAAACCCGCACCGAAAGGGCAACCCCATGAGCCAAACCGACAATCCATTCAGCCAGGACGTCATCGACGCGGTACGCGATCACATGAACCTCGATCACGAGGGCGACTCGCTGCTGATCGTCCAGTCGCTCGGCGAGCGGCCCCAGGCCACCGCCGCCACCATGTCAGACATGGACGGCGACGCCATCGAGTTCGATGCCACGATCGACGGCGCCAGTGAGAAGGTCCGGGTCGCCTGGAGCGAGCGGTTGACCGAGCGCGGTCAAGTCCGGGTCGAGGTGACTCGCATGTATCATGATGCCTGCGCGAAGATGGGTATCGCCCCGCGCGAAGCAGCCGAGCACTGATCGGGCCGTCGGGCCGGAAGCACTCGACACACCTGATCAGGTGCGCTTCTGGCCCGACGGGCCACCAGACCCGGAAGGAGCGAAAGTGCCGCGAATCATAGGCGGATCCCTTGGCGCGCATCGTGAGCAGATGCGAACGAAGATATTCTCCGCCTTCACCGAGCTTCTAGAGTCCACCGGCTATGACGCACTCACCTTGGCCGATGTGGCCACTCACGTGGGCGTCGGACGTACAGCCATGTACAACTACTACACCGACAAGGAAGCGCTGCTTCTCGACTACACCGCCGATATGACCGAGCGATATCTTGCCGCCCTGGAACGAGAGCTGTCGGTCGTCAGCAATCCGGTAGACCAGCTCCGGACCTACATCCGGATGCAGGCCGAAGAATTCGCGCATCAACACGTCCCGCTCAATATGACCGCAGCCCTCAGCGAGGAGGGCCGCCGCGATATGCGAGAACACGTGATGCCTCTGCTGGGCAGTCTGCGCAATATCATCGAGAACGGGGTCTCTGAACGTTACCTGTCCCCGGGCGACATCGGGTTGAAGATGCAGTTCGTTTCGGGCTCGGTGTCGGGACGCTGGACCTCTGATCTGGGTGGTGCCGAATTGGATCAGGCCATCGAGGAAGCCACCGACTTCGTGCTCCGGGGGCTGGGCGCGCGGATCGCCAAGGGCGGTCGTCCACGCCGCCTACCCGGCCCGACGCCGCGGGACGTCCTCGACCCCGGCTGAGGATGGCCCCCGAACAGAGCGCCGGAACCACCTCGGCCGACCGCGTAGCCGACGTACTTGTGCTATTCGTGACGACCCGGCAGCCGCTACGCGTCACCGACGTGGCAACGTCGTTGGGGCTGAGCAAGGCCGTCGTGCACCGGATTCTGCAGTCGATGACCTCCAGGTCGATCCTGCGTCAGGTGCCCGGCCGCGCCACCTACGTACTCGGTCCGGCGCTTACCGCTCTGGCTGCGAGTAGTTGGAGTCCCGCAGAGCTTCGCACCGCCGCGGCCCCCATCCTGCGCGAGCTGCGCGCGGCCACCGGCGAAACCACGACCCTGTCCGCGTTGGTGGGCCGCGAGCGGGTGTACGTCGACCAGCACGAGAGCCTGCACGAGGTGAAGATGGTCGTGTCGGTGGGGCAACGACTACCACTCCATTCGGGCGCCTCCAGCAAGGCGATTCTGGCTTTCCTGCCCACCCCGTACACCGAGGACGCCATCCGACAGCTGCAGGCGGAACGGTCGGACTTCGACGTCGCGAAGTACCGCCACGAGTTGGCCGAGATCCGTCGGCTCGGTTACGCCGTCTCCCACAACGAACGAAACACCGGTGCGGCATCGGTCGCCGCGCCGGTGTTCGGACCCGATCACGAAGTGCTGGGGTCCATCAGTTCGTCAGGGCCGATGTTCCGCTACACCGACGACGGCGAGGAAACCCATGCCCGGCTGGTCGTGACCGCCGCGCAAGCGATCACCGTGGCCCTGAACAAGGAGGCCCCCAACGCGGGCAGCGCGGGGTAACTCCGGACCGCGATCGGTTCCTACCCACCAGCCGGGCCCGACACACACCCTGCCGAGTGTCACTTTTCCGGCGTGGCGTCGGTATAGTGACGAACCGCCGGAAAAATGACACTTTAGACGTCATGGATCTGTCCTCTCCACTCGCCGCGCTCATTCCGACGCTCGACGCTGCGGTTCTTGACGTACTGGCCCGAACGGAGTCGGCCTTGAGCGCCACGCAGGTGACCCGCCTCGCCCCTCGTGGCGGGCGCACCGGGCTCACGCTGGCGTTGGACAGGCTGACAACCCAAGGGTTGGTGAGTGCCGAGCGCGCGAACACTGGCTTTCTGTACCGCTTCAACCGCCAGCACGTGCTCGCTCCGGTCATCCAGGGCGCGTTGGAGGCGCCCCTCACGATCGTCGCGATGCTCCGCGGTCACGTTGAACAACTGCCGGGCCTCAAGCACGCATCCCTGTTCGGGTCCTTCGCTCGTGGCGAGGCGGGGCCAGACAGCGACATAGACCTGATCCTCATCACTGCGGACAGCGGGGGGCAGGCAGATGAGGAGTTCAGACGCGCGGTGCGGACGCTGGAGACCGACGTCCTGGCGTGGACAGGGAACCGTTTGGAGGCACTCGTGATGACTGGCGATGAGTTCCAGCACGCAGTGCGCTCCGGGGAACCGCTCATGGATTCACTGAGTGCTGAGGCACTCACACTCCGAGGCCGGGACCTGTCGTTCACCATCGATCAGATCCGAGATGCAGGCAAGGTGACCCCGTGAGCCATACGGCTGCGCCACTGCCACCTGAGGGAGGGGACTGCCCGGGCTGGCGGCAGCCCTCCCCCAGCCGCCAACCAAACCATGGGCAGCCCCCGCTGGAAGCCCGCTCCTCAGGCCCCGGAGCGACGCAGGTAGCGTCCGCGCGGTTCGTCGGCAACGACACCGTCGCTGAACACCGACTCACCACGTAGGTAGGTGTCGGTCACCTTCGCGGTCAGCGTGAACCCCTCGAACGGCGTGTACTCCTGCGTCGAGAGCGAGTCCTGTGCCCGCACCACGTACTCCACGTCGTCGTCGACCAGGCAGAAGTCCGCGTCGTAGCCCACCGCGATGTCGCCCTTGCCGGGCATCCCGAACCGCTCGGCTGGGTTGCGGGCCACGAGTCGGGCGATCGCGTTGTAGGAGAGCCCCCGCTTGCGGCCCTCGGAGATCATGCCGGGCAACAGGTACTCGGTGCCCCCGAAGCCCGACTTGGCCACGAAGATGTCCTCGCGCGGCTCGCCGAACTTGGTCTCCTCCTTGCAGCAGGCGTGATCGGAGGTGACCCAGGAGAAGTTGCCGGCCAGCACGTGCTCCCACAGCGCTTCGACGTCCTCGCGCGAGCGCAGCGGGGGGTTGACCTTACCGCCCGGGTTCGCCGTGTGGAAGTCCGCCAACAGGTGACCGACGGTGACCTCGCGACGGAAGTCGATGTGCGGGAAGGTCTGCTGCATCATCATGGCCGCCTCGATCGCCTTGCGCGAGGTCAGGTGCAGCAGGTTGATGTTGGGGAGTTCGGTCTCGTGGGCCAGGTAGGAGGCGATCGTGATGGCCAAACCTTCGGAGTGCGGCGGACGGGCGGCGCTGTAGGCCTCCAGCCCGGTCAGCTTGCCCTCCTCGGTCACCAGCTTCGTGTAGGCGCGCATGATCTCGGCTGTCTCGCAGTGCAGCGACAGCGAGATCTGGTCCCGAACGGCCGCGAACTTGGGATCGGCATAGGCGCGCTGGATGCCGCGCATGACGAACTCGAAGTGTGCGATGTCGTAGTTCTGGTCCTCGGGAATCATCAGGAACTCGCGCTGGTCCGAGGAACTGCCGTGCAGGCCGAACCCGCCGTAGAACATGAAGACCTTGAAGGACGGCACCCCGAATTCCGAGATCAGGTCGGGGATCTCGTCGATGTGTTCTTCCAGGATCGGCGCCACGTGGAAGGCGTAGTCGATGTGCGCCTTGCCCTCGGCTGCGGCCAGCACCTGCGGGAAGACCTCGCGATAGGGGCCGGTCCGGTTCAGGTAGTAGGCGCCGGTGCGGATGTAGGTGATTCCAGAGGTCACTCCGCCTTGGGCCGCGGCCCGGCTCTCGCTGGCCGCGTCCTCGCCGAGCTCGTTGTAGATGCCCCAGTGCTGGTGCACGTCCACGGCGCCGGGGAACAGGTACTTGCCGCCCGCATCGAGCACCCGGTCGGCGCGCGCGGCGTCGATCGAGGGCTCGATGGCGACGAACTTTCCGTCCTGCACCGCCACGTCTACCCGCTCCGGTGCGTCGCTCTCAGGCCGCACGACCTGCGCGTTCTGGATGACCAGGCTGAATTCGGTCATGATCCCTGCCTCTCTTCCCCGGCCGTGGTCGGCTCGGCTGCTCTCTTCTGGACTGATAGGGCTGCTGGTGTGTGGACGTCGGAGTCGACGGTGGTGAGCGGGGCCAGAAGCGCCGTCAGGTCCAGGCACTTCTCCAGCGCCGCGCAATCCGCGGCCACCGTATCGACCTGCCGATCCGGGAGCACGCGGGAGGCGTTGTCTCGGAACTTGGTGGCCAGTTCCTCCAGGCTGAGCGGACGCTCGGGCCCGCCGCGCGTCGTGAGTACCTTCTCGACGAGCACTCGCCCGTCCGTCAGGTGTGCGGTGAGGACGGCCGGGAACTGGCGGGGGAAGATGGCCGTGCACTCGTCGTCGGCCACCACCTCCACCTTCTCCATCAGCGCGCGCCGATCCGGGTCCTGGGCGAGCTCGTCGGTGTAGTCGTCCAGGGCCGAGCCCAGACCGCCCCCGCCGAACAGTCCCACGGCCACCGCGTACGGTCCGCTGAACTGGGCCATGTACCCCGTTTCGGGGCGCCTCTTCACCTCGATCGGCTCGCCGATCGTCCGCGCGTTCGGGGCCGGTGCGCCGAGCACCAGACGCTCCACCTCCTCGGGGGTGACGCCCGCGAGCCGCAGCGCCGCCGCGGCATCGACGGCGGCGTGGGTGAAGTGGTTGGCCGGATAGGGCTTGAAGAAGATCCCGGGAACGGACCAGGTCTGCCCCAGCCCCTCGGTGACCACGCCCAGGTCCACCCGGCCGTGCAGCCACGCCTCGAAGAAACCGAAGCGCCCCTCCAGCACGGTCGGCGGGCCGGTCAGCCCGTGGCGGACGAGTTCGGCGGCGGAGACGCCCGCATGCGCGGCCCACCCGCAGTGGATGCGTTTGACGGTGCCACCGGTGCGGTTGGCCTCGATGATGCCCGAGGCCAGGGAGGCCGCGACGCCCAGCGAATGCAGCACCGCGTGCCGGACGCCCGCGGTGTCCGCTCCGGTCGCCCGGGCGCCGATCACGGCGACGGCCGCTGCCGCTCCCATCGCGCCACAGATCGAGGTCGCATGTTGGCCGTGTTCGAAGTAGATCGAGTTGCCGGCCTCCTCGTCGTAACCGGCCATGCCGAGCCGCACGCACGTCTCCAGGCCGATCGCGATGGCGTGGATCAGCGTCCGGCCGTCGCAGCCGTGGCTCTCGGCCGCGGCCAATGCGGCCGGTACTACCGACGCGCTGGGGTGCAGCACCGAGGGAAGGTGCGTGTCGTCGTAGTCCAGTGAGTGCGCGAGCACCCCGTTGACGAAGGCGGCCAGTGCCGCCGGCAGTTTCACCGGCACCCCGATCGCCGATGACCGGGCCGCACCGCCCTGTTCGCTCGCCCAGCGCCGGGCCGCGCGGCTCGTCTCCAACGGCGCGGCCGCGGCCGCGATGCCGAGAATGTCGAGCACCCGCATCTTGACGCTGTCGGCTACCTCGCTCGGCAGCGTGTCGTACGAGCTCTGCGCCGCGAAGTCGGCCAGCTGCTCGGCCAGGGTCCGCTCGGACTGATCGGTCTCGGTACTCACGGCGAGACCAGCGCCAGCGGACGCACCGGCGAGCCGGTCGCGCCGTAGATCTTGAGCGGTACCAGCACGAAGGTGAAGACGCGGTGGCCGCTGGCGGCCAGCCCCTCGAGGTCGAGGGTCTCGATGATGTAGATCCCGTGCTCCACGAGCAGCACGCGGTGGGCGGGCAGCAGCGCATGCCCGCTGCCGGGGGCCAGACACTCGAACGCGATCGTGTCGGCACCGGCCGCGTGTACCCGACGCTCGGCCAGCCACTGCGCGCCGGCCTCCCCCACACCGGGCACGCCGCTCGGGCCACCCACGTAGGGCGCGCCCTCGTCGAAGACGCTGCCCCAGCCGCTGCGGATCAGCACCACGTCACCGGGTTCGACGTCGGTACCCTGCGCCGCACAGGTGGCGTCGAGATCGGCGGGCGTGATCTCGTACCCGCCTGCCAGGTGCGGGACGCCCAGGTGGCCGGCCACGTCGAGCAGCACGCCGCGGCGCAGCATCGGCTCGATGGTGTGCGCGCCCAGTGCGTCGTACTTACCGCCGATCCCGGCCGCCTGGGCGTCGATCCCGCCGAACAGCTTGCCGTTGTGCGAGACGTGCGCCAGCGCATCGACATGGGTGCCTACGTGGGTACCCATGCTGATCATGTCGTTGGCGGCACTGCCGCCGTCGGCCCGCTCCATGTCGCCGTGTCGGCGCGGCAGCGCATGCCAGAAATGCGGGTGGTTGGGTGATTGGGGCATCCCGACCCGCAGTTCTCGACCGAGGTCGATGACCGTCACTCCCTCCCGGATCGCCGCCAACAACGGATCGCTCATCGAATGACCTTCGCTTCCTTCAGTCGAGCCAACTCATCAGGTGTGCAACCGATCTCGGTCAGCACCTCATCGGTGTCTGCGCCCAGGGCGCGCCCGGTGAACCTGATATCTCCTGGGGTGGCGACCAGGCGCCACATGGGTCCGTGTTGCAACAGTGACCCGAGGTCGGGGTCGTCGACTTCGCGCAACATGCCGGTCTCGCGCACGTGCGGATCCTCGGTCAGATCCTGGGCGTCATAGACCGCACCGATCGCGGCACCGGCCTCGGTGAACGCCTCCATCACTTCGGCGCGGGTGCGCTGCACGATCCAGCCCGCCACATAGGCATCGAGCAGTTCCACGTGCTGGGCTCGGCCGTGTCCGCTGGCGAACCACGGTTCGTCGATGACTTCTGGATGCCCGACCAACGTCAGGACCCGCTCGGCGATCCGCTGGGCGCTGGTGGAGACGGCGACCCACTTCTCGTCGGAGGTGATGTAGGTGTTGCGCGGTGCATTGTTCGTGGATCGGTTGCCGTGCCGCGGCTCGACGATGCCCAGCTGCTGGTAGATGGTCGGGCCGGGCCCGACCGCGTCCATGATCGGTTGCAGGATGTTGATGTCGACCACCTGGCCCTGGCCGGAGGTGTCGCGGTGCCGCAGCGCCATCAGCACCGCCGAGGACGCGGCGATGCCGCAGATGCTGTCGGCAAGTCCGAAGGCCGGCAAGGTCGGCGGGCCGTCGGCCTCGCCCGTGGCGGCGGCGAATCCGCTCATCGCCTCGGCGATGGTGCCGAAGCCCGGCCGTTCGGCATACGGGCCGATCTGCCCGAAGCCGGTCAACCGCACCAATACCAGACCGGGATTGATCGCGGCGAGCACGTCGGGCCCCAGCCCCCAGCGTTCCAACGTGCCGGGGCGGAAGTTCTCGACGACGACATCGGCATTCGTGACCAGACGTCGGAAGAGTTCGGCCCCCTCGGGTGCCTTCAGGTCGAGACCCAGCGCGCGCTTGTTGCGGCTGATCTCCTTCCACCACAGCGGGAAGCCGTCCTTGCCGGGTCCGTGCCCGCGCATGCCGTCGCCATACTCAGGATGCTCGATCTTGATCACGTCGGCTCCGAAGTCGCCGAGGATCCGACAACACAGAGGCCCGGCCAGGATCGTGCTGACATCCAGCACCCTCAAGCCAGCCAACGCAGACTGTTTCAGCATCATCACTCCGTTCCGCTGGTGGAACATTTACCTTGAGGGAAGGTAGCAGTTAAGCGGCCCGGGAACCACTTCCATCGATATTTGTTCCTCTCAGCGAAACATTTGGCAGGTTCTTTGTTGAGCGGCGGTCTGCCTATCCGGCACGTGCCACAATCACCAGATGCCGCTCAGACCCACCACCCGCCGCTGGTTGCGCCGGCTGGGGATCGTCCTGGCGCTGGTGGGCCTGGGATTCCAGGGGTACATCGCCTGGCAGTACTGGGGCACCACCTGGGTGGCCAAGGGCAAGCAGGCCGATCTTGTCGAGCGACTGGAGGAGCAGTGGGCCGCACTTCCGCCATCGCCGACGACCCACAAGCCCGTCGTCCGACAGCAACCGCGCTCCGGGAGGGGCACTCGCAAGCCTGCCGTCGAGAAGCCCCGACGACCCTCGAGCCCGGTCTCCGAGGATCCGGGACTCACGAGCGTCAACGTGAGCGACACCTCCGCCAGCGGAATCCTCCGGATCCCCGTCTTCGGGGCGGCCTATGCCGTGCCGATCCTTGAAGGCACCTCGCCCGATGTGCTCTCACTCGGGGTCGGGCACTTCCCGGACAGTGCCGGACCGGGTGAGGTCGGAAACTACGCCTTGGCGGCACACCGGATCACCCACGGTGAGCCCTTTCGCCGACTGCCCGATCTCAGGGCTGGGGACCTGATCGTGATCGACACCGCCCGCACGCGCTACACCTACGTACTGGATACCGACGGCAACAGCCTCCAGGTCGACTTCACCGAGAACTGGGTGCTCGACGCCAGGCCCAGCAATCCTCGTCCGGGCGGACCCCAACCGATCCAGGGGTCCGGCCAGAAGTTGATCACCCTCACTACCTGCGCGGAGCTGTTCCATACCGACTCACGACTCGTCGCCTTCGGTCACCTGCTCGAGCAGGTGCCCCGGGAGTAGCCCGGGGACGCGAACCATCGATCCTACCGACCACTCTTCGATCCGGGTTTCCGATCAGTTCGAACGCGTGGGGTTCATATCTGAGACTTCCTCAGGCCTTGAAGTGCGACGCTCCTCACAAGAGCGCCCGATCCAACTTCGACGCAGCGCGACTAACAGTTCATTCCGCGCTTTGATTATCAAAAGCGACGTGACCGACGTGAAACGTTGCTAGTGTGACCTGTTCGTCGGGGTTGAGAGGTTCGTGGCGGTGCTGGACGTTCTTGTGCTCGGCCCAGTGAAGGCCTGCTCTGACGAACGTGACTACCCGATACGAGGAATCAAACAACGAGCACTCCTGGCCAGGCTGACGGCCGCCCGAGGGCGACCGCTACCTCCCTCGCTGCTGATTGATGAGTTGTGGGGCGAGTCACTCCCGCGGGACCCTGGCCATGCGTTGCAGGCTCAGATCTCACGACTACGGTCAGCCCTTCCCATCGAGATCGACTTCCTCGATGACGGGTACCGCATCGACCCCGCAACCTTCCAGACCGATGCCTCACGTTTCGAACGACTCTGCCAGCAGAGCCGTTGGCTACTGACCGACGGGGATCTCACCCAAGCAGCCGAGTGTCTGCGTGAAGCACTCATGCTGTGGCGCGGGGAAGCCTTCGATGGCCTACATACGATCGCGGCGCTACAGATCGGATCGGTGAGGTTGGCGAAGCTCCGAGCGACGGCGATCACGGACCGTATCGACATTGATCTTGCACTCGGACATGGGGCCGCGGTGACGCCCGAACTCTATGCCCTGGTCGAGGAGCACCCTCTTCTCGAGCGGCATTGGGGTCAACTGATGATGGCACTGCACTCCAGCGGCAGCAGCCATGAGGCTCTGGACGTTTTCTCCCGCGCGCGTGAGGTATTCGTCGCACGTCTGGGGGTCGAGCCGAGCGGGGAGCTCTGCGGACTGCACATGCAGATCTTGCGGGAGGAACCGCCCGAGGCGCTGCTACGCCTTCCCGTCACGAGACCGGTTCTTGGTGACCCTGGTGAGACACACAGCCTTCGAACCGACGCTTCCGAGTCGCTTGTCACCTCCAACCGTCCTAGTGCCCTGGTCTCCCTTCTACGAGACAAGCAGGCGCTGCTCCTGACGGGTCCTACTGGGATCGGCAAGACTCACCTTCTGCGCACCGTCGCCGCCACGTTCCAGACCCAGCAATGTCTGGCACCGCTGCTTTCGGCCAGCCCGCTCAGCAAGGCCATCCCGCTGGGCGTCTTCGCCGGGACTACCGGCTCCATTCCCGAAGACCGGGTAACGCCGGCGGCGCTGATCGACTTCTTCACCCGTCAGCGATCCACGGCGGTATTGCTGGTGGACAACGTGGATCAGCTTGATGAGGCCTCACTCTTCGTGGTCACCCACCTCATCCGCACCTCGGGACTGCCGGCGGTGTTGACCGTTCACGACCTCGGCAGTGCCCCCCACGAGATCACGGCGCTGTACGACGCGGGCGACCTCAGCCACGTGGAGGTCGAAGGCCTGACCGACACCGACGTGGACGAGCTCACCACCCACATGATGGGCGGACCGCTGACCCCCGCCACTCGACCTCGCATCCTCGAAATCACCAACGGGAATCCGCTACACCTGCGAGAGGTCATCACCGGCTCGCTACACGAAGGCCGGCTTGCACATACCGCGCACGGCTGGGAGTTGCACGGTACTCCCGCACCGACACCCCGACTGGCCCGCCTGATCGGCGAACGGTTCGACGGGCTGGACGACACGGCCTTGGAAGCTGCCACATTGGTGGCCATCGCGGGTGAGTACCCCGCCGCTGCCCTCGAAGAATCCGAACGACGGGCACTCGCTCGCGCCGATGTCCTGGAGTTCACCGACCCCGGGTGGCTCCGCCTGTCACATCCGCTCGATGCCGAGATTCTTCACGCCCGCTGCTCCGATGTCTTGTGGCATGAGCTGTCCGGTGACGTGGTGCAGGTGCTGCGCGACGGCGCGGCAGACGGACGGCCCGAAGCTCGGCGTCGGGCGCACGTCTTGGCCCTGGACCTGAATGACGAGATCGATACCGAGGCCACCGTCGCGCTCGCTGAACATGCCTTGGGCAGCTTCGATGAGCGCCTTGCACTCCGCGCCGCGGAGGCCGTCGTGACCCGGGTGCCGTCATCGGTCGATGGTCACCGCATCGCAGGTCAGGCAGCTTCCTCACTGAGAATGACTCTGGTGGCCGATGAGCATTTCGCCAGGGCCAGCGACAGCGCCGTCACAGGTGCCGAACAGACCGCCGTGGCGTTGGCCCGCGGCCGTCACCTAGGTCTTCACCATCACGATGCCGCCGGAGCCCTGAAAATCATCGACGACACGCTGGCCCGGGTCGATGGCCCCAGCGAGGTCGCCGCGCTGCAACGCGCTCGTATGCGCTGGGCCGCCGTCGCGGGTCAGGGCGGTGAGGTGGCACACGCGCCCGCTGAAGCCTCAGATGCAGCCACCGCACTCGGCATGATCACCGTCGGAGTGTCAGGAGTGATCACCGGCCCACTCGAGGATGCCCAGCGCGTGCTGTTCAAGCTGCGCAACACCCCCGATGAAATTATCGAACTGGTCCCTGGTGGCGCGGCACTGATCGAGCTGACCGAGATCATGGCCCTGTCCAACAGCGGCGATGTCCTGGCAACCCGCCAGCAGTTGGAGAAGACGATCGCCCGCGCAAGAGAGAGCGCGCCCGAGACCCTCGGCATGTGGGAGTACGCGCTGGGCTTCAGCCACCTGTTGTCCGGCGACACCGGACAAGCCTACGAGTTCGGCCAATCGGCGGTGGGTCACCTGGCGTGGCGCGACGCTGCCGGCCTGCTGCCGGCCGCTCAGGCACTTGCCGCTGCAGGGGCCCAGGCAACCGGACGTAGAGCCGAGGCACGCAAGCTCTTCGACGTCGTACCAGCGTCAGCTGCCAATGATCCGAAGGTTGTCATGCTGCGGGCATGGTCCCAGGCATGGCAGGCCAAGACCGAACAACGCGATGAGGACGCCGCACACACGCTCATCGATGCGGCCCGGTGGTTGCTCGCGGCCCAACACACATTCTTCGCCGGAATGCTCGCTCACTGTGCAGTACGGGTGGGTGCTGTACGAGTCGGCGCGGTCCGTGGTGACAAGCAACTCAGTGACGCGATCACGCTCCTCCACGCGGCCGAGTCGGTCGCCGGTGGTGGCCTGTTGGACGTCTTCGTACGCCACGGTGAGGCCACCCTCGCCGGCGACCATGCCGCACTTGCTCTCATCGCCGGTGACGCCCGCGAGCTGGGCATGGCAACCACGGCTACCGACACGTGGCTGGCCCTCCTGCAATCGTCCGACGACATCTCACTTCCGATGGTGAAGGAACGACATCTGCGCAGCTTGATCAGTCGCGCTCGTGCCGAGACACCGACGATGGCGCTGTGGGCCGCGCAGGCCGGCTGAACCAGCCTCACCGATTCTGATGAGGGAATCGGGGGTCGCCGCCAGCTGGCTCAATGTTGCGTGCAGTGCAGGCCACCTCCCGCGATGGAGAGGTGGCCCGCACTCAGTGTCGGAGGCGGAACCTCAGCGGCGAACCACTTCGCAATTGCGCGCTACCCGGTCGCCACGAGCATTCTTGACCTTGTCTCGGCCCCCGCCGCAGTTGACCCGCTCGTTGCGCTGTCCCTTGGCGTTGATGAGGTCCTTCCCGCCGCCGGCGACGAACTTGTCGCGTCCGGCCCCGCCGATCAGGCTGTCGTTGCCGCCATTGCCCTTGAGGGTGTCGCGTCCGGCCCCGCCGAGCAGTTTGTCGTGACCGCCGTTGCCGATCAGAAGATCATTGCCGGCACCGCCGATCAGACGGTCGTTGCCCGGCCCGCCCTTCAGCAGATCCTGCCCGCCGCCGCCGCGCATGACATCATCACCGCCGCCGCCGATCATCTTGTCGGGACGGTTGGAACCCATGAAGGTCTCGTCCTTCACAGTGCCCGTCATGACGTAACCACCGGCCGGGTTCTTCCGGCAGGTCACCGTGCTTGAAGTGCCGACGGGGCAGGGGACGACACCGTTCGGATCATGCACCAGCGCCGACCAGGTGTCGGAACCCCACACGTAGAGAGTGCCGTCCGAGGCGAGCGGGCCGATGGTGCGTACGGGAGAGATCCGGTCACCCTTGATGAATCCGACCAAGACGCCGCGCGGTGAGTAGACCTCGACCTTGGTCTCGTGGCCCGAGGAGTTCTTGGTGACGTACGACTTCCCGGCAGAGTCCACGAGGACCTGGTTGGTTTCGCGGAACCCGACGTGGGTGCTCCAGGCGAATGCGCCCGTCTTCCAGGCGAAGGAGGCCAGGTTGTTCGCTCCGTCGGACCAACCCACGATTCGGTCTCCGGAGAGTTGCAGGCTTCGCGGGATCGCCTTGAGGGCTCCGGTGCGCTGCTTGTTGTCGATGATGTGCTGTTGCCAGGCGATGGACAACTCGTTGCCGTTATCGACGATCCGCATCAGGTGGCCGCTGTTGGCCGAGCCGTTCGTTGAGGCCACGATGCCGCCCTCGGGGTCCAGGATCGGGCTCGCCACGAAGCGGGTGCCCGGGAGCGTGATGGAGTCCCGGAGGTCGCCGGTGGCCAGATCGAACGCGGAAATGGTGGAAATGTTCCTGCTTCCGGTCGTGGGATGCTCGGAGAACCAGCCGTAGTAGACGGTGCCTTCTCCCGGGGTGCCGTCGCGGGAGATCAGGTGCCAGCCAGCGGGGTCCTGGACGCCCTGGGTCTCCTCGAGGTTGACCTCCCATCGGGAGGTGCCGTTGGAGTTGATCACCCGGAGCCACTGATCGAAACCGCTGCTGTCGGTGACCACGAGTGCGCCGTCGGGAGTGACATTCATTGCGCTGTTGCAGTTCTGGATCGCGGGCTTGCCAGGGGCGTGCACGCCTTCTCCGCTGTATCGGTGGACCACTGTGTCAGTGGCCGGGTCGATGCCGACGATCCACGACGTCGCCTTGGGGTGATGCGCGATGTGGTCGGTGCGCTGGTTGATGTCCTGGTAGGTCCAGATGATCCCGTCCGGCGCGACAGCTGGGGGGCAGTAGCCGCTCTGCACGTCGGTCAGCACGACTTCTGCCATGCCGGTTCCAGGGGCCAGAGCCAACAGGTCATACCGGTTGGGCCCCGGGATGTCGTCGAAGGCGGTCTTCCGAGCCTTGAACAGCAGCCGTCCCGACTGGTCCAGCACGCCAGGAATGGCTGTCTGGGTGCCTCCGATCGACCCGTCCGAGTCGTACCCCGGATGGGCCTTCCACGCCCACTTCACGCTCGGCGTGACCGGGCCCACCGCGTCGCCCTGGCGACTGTGCTGGGGGTCGCCGTTGACCGTCGGCCACGCACTCTCGGCGGCACCGGCACCGGTGGCCAGGAACGGCGCCAACCCGACGGCGAGTGCGGACGCCACGGCAACTCGGCGCGCTGCTGAAGTCATCATCATCCGTAAACCTTTTCCTCGGGGAAAGCTTGCGTCGTTGCCGACCATCCCATCAGGCGTCACTCACACGCCGCTCACATGAAAATCGAGGTCACGCCTGACCATGTGTCTGAGCAACCGAAGCTGGCAGATCACGGTTGAAACCGTCTTGGTGACTCCGGGAGGACGGGTCGGGGCCGGGGTCGTCTCGACGTAGACGTAGGTGCGGGCATCCTTCGCCAGCCGTCGCCTTTTGTTTGCTTACCGGAAGCAAGCAGATTAGAGTCGCCGGGTGATTGATGATGGTGACTCGAGGGCAATCCTGTCTGAGATGGTGCAGATCGTTCGAACGTTTCGGATCGCAGGTCAGCGTGAGAAGGGGCAGAGTCTGACCGGCACGAGGTTCGGGTTCCTGCAGCAGTTGCATGATGGTGAGGCCAGGATGAGCGATCTGGCTGCCAAGCTCCTCGTTTCCGCCGCCGTCGCCTCGCGCACCATCGACTCGCTGGCCGCTGAGGGACTGGTCGAGCGACGCACGGATCCCCGCGATGCCCGCGCGTCACTCGTGTCGATCACCGATCGCGGCAAGGCGATGATGGTCGAAAGTCAGGATCAAGCCGTTCGCCGCTTTGCTACCGCACTCTCGGATTGGTCGCCTGCGGACGCACAATCCGCCGTCAGCCTGCTCAAGAGACTGAATGTTCATGTGGCCGAGTTGACCCAGCTTCCTGACAGTGACGTTTAGGATGCCCAAGGGTCGCGAGGTGGTTGGAACCGATAGTCGGATACATGATCGAATGACGGACCTCAAAGCCACATCGCGGCTTGGGCAAGAGACCCGGGAGTATTCGCATCGCGAAATCCTGCAGGTGATGACGGGCCTTCTGGCCGCGCTCTTCACCGCATTGATCTCCACAACCATCGTTTCCACAGCCCTACCCACCATCATGGCCGACCTGAGGGGAACTCAGCAGCAATACACCTGGGTCATCACGGTGAGCCTCCTGTCGATGACGATCGTGACCCCCATATGGGGCAAGTTGTCCGACTTGTTCAACAAGAAGGTCCTGACCCAGATAGCGATCATCATGTTCGTCGCGGGCTCGGTGCTCGCAGGTCTCTCCACCTCGATCGGCGTGATGATGACCGCACGGGCTGTCCAAGGGGTCGCCATGGGCGGCCTGATGGCCCTGGTCCAGTCGATCATGGGATCGATGATCGCGCCCCGCGAACGTGGCCGCTATGCCGGCTATATGGGGGCCGTCATGGCGGTGGCCACGGTCTCCGGACCGCTGATCGGTGGGGTCATCACCGACACGGCGAACTGGCGCTGGTGCTTCTTTGTGAGCGTGCCCCTCGCGGTGGTCGCCTTGGTGCTTCTGCAACTGACATTGCATCTACCGACGCTCAGGCGCACTCCCGTCAAGATCGACTACCTCGGCAGCGTGTTGATTTCGATCGCCGCCGCCCTGCCGATGCTCTGGGTCACCTTCGCCGGGATCGACTACGACTGGGTGTCCTGGCAGTCCGGCCTGTTTCTGGCCGCTTTCCTGATCGCGGGCGCCCTGGCCATCCGCGTGGAGCTACGGGTGCCCGAGCCGATGATTCCGATCCGCGTGCTGCGCAACAGGACCGCCGGATGGATGATTGTGGCCAGTGTCGGCGCAGGCGTCGCCATGTTCGGTTCGGGGGTGTTCCTGACCCAGTACTTCCAACTGGGCACCGGCGTCACACCCACTCGGGCCGGTTTGATGACCATCCCGATGATCATCGCTCAAACACTCTCGGCGATGATCGGCGGCCAGATCGTGAGTCGGCTGGGCACGTGGAAGCCGGTGATGATGATCGGCAGCGTGACCATGTTGATCGGCCTGGTCGGATTGGGCACCATCGATCACGACACCTCGTACCTTTTCGTTGCCGTCTTCATGGCCCTCATGGGGGTGGGCATCGGCACTCTGGTGCAGAACGTCGTACTTGCTGTGCAGAACACTGTCGATGTCAGCGACGTGGGTGCCGCGTCGGCGGCCATCTCGTTCTTCCGGTCGCTCGGCGGCTCGATCGGCGTGGCCATCCTCGGCGCGGTCCTGACCAACCTAGTGCGCACCAACATCTCCGAGAGCATGAACCAATTGGGCATCGAACCAGATGCGATGTCGGTCGGATCGGGCGGCGCCCGACTGGACATCAGCGACCTGTCGGCACCGTTGCAGCAGGTGTTCCACCACGCCTACGCCGATGCCTTCGGACCTGTCTTTCTGATCGCCGCATTCATATCGGTCAGTTCGGTGATCGCAATCGCCGCCGTACGAGGTACCCCACTACGTACCGCGGTGGCCCTCACCTCGACCAGCCGAGACGATCACCCGGCTGAGCGTCCATGAAGGAGCACATCCGCATGAAGCAGAACAGTATGCAAGCGTTCGTCCTGGCCTGCGACGGGGCCCAAGACGTTGAATTCGCTGAGGTTTCCGTACCGCAGATCGACGCCGACGAACTGCTGATACGGGTGCAGGCAGTCGGGGTGGGGGTCCACGACTCATATTTCCTGCCAGACGATGCGCACTACCCTTATCCGATCGGGATCGAGGCCGCCGGTGTGATCGAAGAAGTCGGAGCCGCTGTTTCAGGGCGCCGGCCCGGTGATCGCATTGCATTCGTCAGTTCGATGCAGCCGAAGGGTGGCACCTGGGCCGAATTCGTCGCGGTCAAGGCTGACTCGCTCATCGTCGCGATCCCCGCGGACATGGATTTCCCTGAGAGTGCGGCGATCCCGGTTGCCGGAAACACGGCGCTGAGAGCCTTCCACGCGCTTGACTCACCGCCTGCCGGCGGGTCGCTCTTCATCGCGGGCGGTTCGGGGGCGATCGGCACCCTGGCCGTTCAGATGGCTCGCCGGCGCGGATGGCGGGTCGCGGCCTCTGCATCGACCAGTAATCACGACTATCTGCGTTCCTTGGGCGCCGAACAGGCCGTGGACTACCACGATCTGGACTGGCAGGCACGAATTCTGGAGTGGATGCCCACTGGAGTCGATGCGGCGATGGCCATCCAGCCAGGAACCTCGGCCGACAGCCTTCCCGTTGTCAGAGACGGCGGAAAATTGATCTCCATCTCGGGCGACGAGATCGTGTCAGAACGCGGTATCCGTATGGGAGGGATCCCGTACGAGATCGACGTGCAGAGCGATCTGGCCAGACTCCTTGGAAGCATCGTCACGGGAGACACGCATGTCGAAATCGAACACGTCTATCCCTTCGACATGGCGCTGGATGCGCTCGCAAAGGTCCAGACCCGACGTGCCCGAGGGAAGTCCGTGCTCTCCCTACAGCAGAGCGGGCCTCATCACCCTCGGGTGCGTCATCCCGGCTCTTCACTACGGGAGGAACGCCGTCTGACTTGACCGGAGCACCCTCGAACCATACATTCGTACAGTACGTTCGTACAGAGTGTTGGGAGGGATTCGTATGGGGGAGACGGATGCCATGAGCAGACATGGGTGGGCACTTGGTATCGGCGCGCTCATGATCATCGGGGGTTTGGTGATGTTCGTCGCGTTCCTCGACGTAGAGACCCCCGTCATCGGCTTGCGCCAGGCGGGTCTGGTGATCGCGGTGCTCGGTGCGATCGAGATCGCAGCGACCGGGTGCTCGATGATCGGGTCGAGACGGCCGCAGGGCTGATGGCCGTCACCCGTCTGCTCGATGGCGTGATGACGGTACTCGCCGAGCAGGGAGTCGGAGGGCTGAGCGTCCGTAGTGTCGCCGCAGCGGCGGGCGTATCGCCGGCACAAGTGCAGTATTACTACCGGACGAAGAGCGATTTGGTGCGCGCGGGCTTCGACCACGCGGGAGCACAGTTCCTCGCGGACGTGGAGGCCGCACAGCCCACCACACTGATGGACTTGGTGCAGCAATGGCTCCCCCTGGACGATCGACGAGAACGCCGCGCTCGGGTCTGGCTCGCCTACGCCGCCATCTCGGCCGTCGACGTGGAACTGGCTGCTACCTCGGCGCGGCTCGATCAGGAACTTCGTCGCTGGTTCATCGATCAGAACCTCATCGACCACGAGGCCTCGCAGCTCTTCGCGCTGATCGACGGAGTCACCGTCCAGTGCCTCATGCTGCCTCAAGCAGAACGGCTATCGCTCGTTGAGCGCACCATAGTGCCGTTCCTCGCAGGCCTCGAGGCGAAAGACTGAAGACCTCAACGTACCCGGCGTCAGCCGCACCGAGGGTGGCCCAGGCCACGATGAGAAGCCCCGCAGACAGATCGGCGGATCCGACCTGTGCAGCCGGTATCCGTCACCCGGAGCACACCGGCTCCGATCAGCGGAGCCCCAGACTGGTACGGTCACGGCGCGCGGTCCTCGCGGCGATCCGAGCTTCGGCATGGATCAGACACTCTGTGGATTCGACAGCTTCGGTTGGCTCAGTCCCGGGCAGCTCCTTCAGGAAGTAGGCACATGTCCTTCCCACGCATGCGCAGGGCCACGACTGTGAGCCGCCGGTTGACGACTCCCCTGTTCGCCCTCCTGCTCCTAGTGTTCACATTGGCAGCCGTCTCCGCGCCCGCTACGGCGAATCCCAATACGAGCATCCAAGTCGAGGTCACGGGCATAGAGAACGGCAGCGGCACGGGCGGTCAGCTGGTCGTCGGTGACAAGGTCATCGTCAGCGGCACCTGGGATGCGACCACCGCCACCCCACAGCCGGATGACACGTTCACGATCGGGTTACCGCCAGAGTTCGGGTTCGAGCAGAATGTGCCCTTCACCCTCTGGGGTGAAGACGCGCAGGGCGACCCGATCGCGTGGGCGGAGTGTGAGACCGACCCCGCAACGGGCATCGCCACCTGCACCCTGACCGACGCTGTGCTCGAACTTCCCGACGAGGTGCAGGGCACCTGGGAGTTCGAGATCACGGTGGAGGAGGCGACCACCGAAGAGGAGGTCATCTTCGACCTGAACGGCGTCGACACACCTGTCGAACTGCCGGGTGAAGACGGCATCGACCCGGGTGTGGAACTGCCCGGCGAGGTCACCAAGTCCGGCGCCATGAACGACAACAACTGGTCGATGACCTGGACCGTCGACATCCCCGGAGCCAACCTGGCTGCGGCCGGTGGCGACGCGCACATCACCGACGCATTCGGCTCGGGTCATGTGCTGTGCGACCCGACCAATTTCAAGGTCGTGACCGTCAACGCCAGCGGCGACGTGACGGGCGACGTCACGAACCTGGTCACCTCCCTGCCGACCGCGGGCGGCGACGGCTTCGACATCGTGCTCACCGAGCCCGGCGCCGGCTGGAACACGGGCGTCACCTACCGCATCACCTACGAGAGCTGCACGCCCGACGGACAGATCAGTGACCCGAACACCACCTACAGCAACTCGATGGAGATCGAGGGCTGGGGCGAGGCCGGCCAGGGCGTCGGCACGATCACCAACAAGCCCTGGCAGGACACACTGGCCAAGTCGGGCACCGTGCTCGGCGGCGGCGAGCGCAACGGGAAGATCGCGTGGACGGTCACCGTCCCCGGCAGCGAACTCCTCGGCAAGAACAGCTTCACCTTCTCTGAAGCACTCGGTGCCGGGCACAACGTGTGCGCTGACACCCTCAGCAATCTCAAGATCACCGAGCGTTACGGCCCCAGCGGCCAGCTCGACGCCGACGTCACGGGCCAGTTGACTCGCAGCGGGATCACCTCGACAGCCGACTCCTTCGGCATGACGTTCACGGCTGCACCCGGCTTCGCCTTCAAGGACTCCGACTGGCGCTACCTGATCACGTACGAGACCTGTGTCACCGCAACTGACCTGCCCGGCGGCGGCACCGGCTACACCAACACCGCCACCGTCGACGGCAAGATCGCCGGCACCACCGCCGAAGTCCCGGGGCGCAAGTCCGACAAGACCGGCAAGATCAACACGGGCGCCGTGACGATCGACGGTGTCGAGCACTCGCCGCAGACCACGCTGGACTGGACCGTCACCATCCCCGGTCGTCAGATCGAGGACATGGGCCTGGCCGGCGCGCTCAGCCTCGTCGACACCCTCTCCGACTCCCACCAGGTCTGCGCAGCCGGCGACCCCACGGGAGGCATGAGCGCCCGTCTCAACCTCAAAGTCGAGGCCCGCGACCAGATCGCCGGTGGTGGTCTCACCACCCAGGACCTGACCGGCCACACCACGGTCACCCAGGACGGGCAGGAACTGACCTTCTCGCTCGCCCAGACCGGCCTCCCGCTGCCGGGTGGCGGCACGAGCACCGGCTTCAGCCGCGAGTACCAGTACGTATTCACCTACACCACGTGCACCACGAGTGGCGGCATGGACGCACCCGGTACCCAGTACAGCAACGAGATCGACGGGTTCGGCACCTCCTTCAAGCCCACCGTGACCCAGAGCAACCGCGGCAGCGGCACCGGAACGGGCAAGGCGCGCGGCACCGTCGCCGTGCAGAAGGACCTGGCCGACACCCCGGGCTCGGCCTTCGTACCCGTCGACACCACGTTCAAGGTCCATGTCAAGGAGATCGACCCTGCCGGTGTCACCGCGACGGAGTACGACCTCGACGTGCCGCTGGACGGGTCACCGATCAGCGGCTTCAACTCCCGCGGCACCGGCTGGACCTTCGAGCTCTCCGAGCCGACGCTGCCGAACGTACCCGGTGTGACGTGGGGTGCGCCGAAGTTCGCTGCCGGTGACGGCGTGAGCGTCAACGCCGCCGGCACCGTCGCCACGGCCACGATCGCACCGCGCTCCAACATCAGTGTCCAGCTCACGAACACCGCACAGTTGGGCTCGATCACGATCGTGAAGGCAGTCGAGGGCCCGGCAGCCGGACAGGTGGCGACCGACCGCACCTACCGCGTCACCGCTGCGATCGACACCTCCGCACTCGGCGTCGGCTTCCCCTCGCTGCCCGCCCGACAGCTCGATCTGGTGGCCGGAGATCCGGTGACGCTGGTGGACCTGCCGATCGGCGCCACGGTCGACTTCACCGAGGCCCGACCGGCCGACGACGACATCCTCACCTGGGGTACGCCGGTCATCTCCCCGGCAAGCGTCACAGTCACGGCTGAGCACGCCAGCACGCCGGCCCAGGTCACGGTGACCAACTCGGTCTCGCGCACCGTCGGCACCTTCTCGCTCAGCAAGCTCGTCACCGGAGCGCAGGCCGCCAACCCGGTGGTCCCCGCCTCGGTATCGGTGACCGCTACCTGGATCCAGGATGGCATCACCGGATCGAAGGTCCTCTCACTGCCCACCGACGGAACCTCGGTGCAGTTCGGTGAGAACCTGCTGATCGGCACCAAGGTCACCCTGACCGAGACACCACTGATCGACGGCTCCAGCATCGCGTGGGGCGCACCCGTGTGGTCCGGTACCGGGGTGGTTCTCGACGGTCTCTCAGCAGTCGTCACGATCGGCCGTGATGCGAACGCCGCGGTCACGCTGACGAACCATGCGGCGACCTCGGTAGCCGGCATCAGCCTGATCAAGGGCATCGGCGGCGAGGCCGCGGGCGAGGTGCCGGTCGGCACCGAGTTCCCGGTGACGGCCACCTGGACCGACGCCGACGGCGAGCAGTCGCGCGACCTGAGGATCAACGCGCAGACCCCCACGGCGTTGGGTGTCGACCTGCCCGCCGGGACCGTCGTGACGATCACCGAGGGCGAGCGTCCGGGCTTCCCCACCGTGGTGTGGGGCTCGATCACCGTGACCGGTGAGGACGTGACCGACCAGGGCGATGGCAGTGCCGAGATCGTGGTCTCCGACCAGCAGAGCGACGTCACGCTGGTCACGGTCACCAACGAGGCGACCTGGGCACCGGGTACCTTCTCGCTCAAGAAGTTGTTCGGCGGTATCACCGCGGCCCACGCCGACGTCCCCGAGTCGTTCACCGTGACCGCCAGCTGGCGGATCGGGGACGAGGAGCAGTTCAGGGAACTCACCGTTCCCGCCGATGGCTCGGTGGTCGCACTCGGCGAGGACCTGCCTCACGGCACCCAGGTCACGCTGAGCGAGACCGCGCCTGCCGACACCGCCTCCTTCACGTGGGCGACCCCCACCTGGGGCGGCAAGGCGAACGACCACGGTGACGGCACCGCCGTCGTGACCATCGGCGCCGCCACCACGGCCGCGGTGGAACTCACCAATGTCGCCGACGACAAGCTCGGCTCGATCAACCTGACCAAGAAGCTGTCAGGTACCGGTGCGAGCAGCGTCCCGGCTCGGACGAGGTTCCCGGTGACCCTCACCTGGACCGACCTCCTCGGCCAGCCCCAGGAACGCGAGGTCATCCTCAAGGCAGGCAAGACCGCCACGATCAACAACCTGCCCGTGGGTGCCAAGGTAACGATCAGCGAGGACGCGGGTGATGTCGGTGACCTCACCTGGACCGGTGCCACCTGGAAGTCCGCGAGCGACAATGTCGAGCTCACCAAGGACGGGGACTCCGCAGCGGTCGTGACCATCACCGGCGACGATGGTGCCTCCGCGAAGGTCACCCTCACGAACGGGTTCAACTCTCCGACCGGGAACCTGGACGATGACAGAGGGAACCCGCTGCCCCAGGTGGGTTCTGACACCTCGCCGTGGTGGGTCGGCCTGGGCGTGGTCGGCGTACTGACCGGTGCCCTCCTGCTGGCGTCGGCCCGCCGCCGACGCACCACGGTCGGCTGATCGGCCGGCCCATGGGCAGTACCCCCGTCCGGCGGACGGGGGTACTGCCCATTTCGGCACCGCTCTGCCGGGCCTGTGCGAGCCGACTGTGAGCGGTCGGTGAGCGGGACCTGCCATCATCGGCCGTTCATCGCTCATCCGATCGAATTGAGTTCTCACCCATGCGTCGCTTGGTCCCCCTCGCTGCCCTGGCCCTTCTCCTCACCGGCTGCGGAGGTTCCTCCGACCCGGAACCCGAGAGTCAAGAATCGCAGCAGTTTCCGTCGTCCGCGCCCACCGAGGTCGCCACGGTCGAGAAGCCGGCTCCACCGGTCTACTTCTTCACCGGAGAGCGTCCCGCCTCGGCGGATGATGTGCGCGAGATCTTGGCCGTGTGCGGTGAGATCAGCGATGCGGGGCAATGGCTCTTCGACTTCGAGGTCCCGGACGGCTGGCTCGAGAACGGCAAGGGCAACTCCGGCGGCGGCAGTACCGGGAGTAGCGGCTACGGGGACATCACCCACACCCTGCCCAGCGGCACCAAGGTAGGGATCGAGGTCAAGCAGGACAACCGCGACGACGCAGGGGCCCTGGTCGACGACGACCACGAGCCGGTGGCCGAGGACAATTTCGACTACAGCTTCGAGCGCAGCATCGGCGACGAGCCTCTGCGGACCATCCAGATCAGCTACGAGCGACTGGAGCCGGTGACGATCGACGGAGAGTCGGTGCCATTCGCTCGCGTGGACCAGAGCCCCGACGGTCTCGACGAGAGCGAGTTCGTGGCCCGGTTGCGTTACGCCGACATGCCCGCCTCCCAGCAGAGCAACGAGCGTCGGAACTGGTCGGCGACCGTGACGTTCGGCTGGGACAGCGAGCAGGGCAGCTTCGACGAGGCGACCGCCCGCTCGGTCCTCGAGAGCTTCCGATTCGGTCAGTGCGCCCAGGACTCGGGCACCGAATACCTCGGTCTGATGGGCATCACCGAGTTCGACGAGTAGGAACCCGAGTAGAAACACGGAGCCAGAGCCGGCGGCGCATCGAATGCGCTTTCCCTGGTGCGAGTCGCCCAGGATACTGGCGGAGTGAGCCCTGCCTATCCCCTCCGCACCGAGCGGCTGGTCCTGCGCCCCCTGAGTGAAGGCGACATCGACGTCATCGTGGCCTACCGCAACGACCCGGAGGTGTCAGCTCTGCAGGACTGGGACCTCCCGGTGACGCGAGAGCAGGTGGAACGCCACGTCGCGGCCCAGTCGGAATGGAGCGACATCCTCCCCGGCGAGCCGCGACAGATCGGGATCGAGCACGACGGTGAACTCGTCGGAGATCTCTACGTCGGGCTGGCGGAACACGGCGGCGTCGCGGAGGTGGGCTTCACGCTGCGGACCCAGCACCAAGGCAAGGGCTACGCGTTCGAGGCTGCCTCCGCCGTCGTCGCCGACCTCGTCACGAGGCTCGGCTGCCACCGCATCTACGGCCAACTGTCGCCGGAGAACGGACGCTCAGCCCGGCTACTGGAGCGACTCGGCATGCATGTCGAGTCGCTCGCACCGAAGTCGTACTGGTGCCGCGGGGCCTGGGACGACAACCTCGTCTATGCGATGAGCGATTCTCAATGGCGGACCTCGCTTGTGTCCCGCACCCGAAATCCGCGCGGCGAGTGCGCACCCTGAGCACGCACGCCGGCGGTGGCAAAGGCTCACGACCACGACCTACGACCCCGGAGCTACGTCTTTTGGTCCCCCAGCTCAGGATGCCCGTCAGCGGATCAGTTGGTGCCGAAGCGCCCTTTCCAGCCGGTCGCGAGCCTCGGTCTGGGCCGCGATCCGGTCATTGAGAACCGCGAGCCGCTCCAACGCGACCCGCAGGCCCGCGTCCGACGGCGGCACGGCCGCCATGTCGCCGTCGAGGCAGGGCAGGAACACCTGCGCGTCGTCGAGGGTGAGACCGGCGGCCAGCAGGAAGCGGATGTTGCGGACCCGCACCACGGTCCGTTCGTCGTAGATGCGGTAGCCGTTGGCAGCCCGTTCGGAGGAGATCAGTCCGGCCTGTTCGTAGTGCCGCACCGCACGGGGGGTCGTCCCCGTCGCCTTGGCCAGCTCGCCGATCTTCACCCTGCCACCTCCACGGCCACACCTATCACGCCACGACGGCGCCGCCATCGACCGGGAGCACGATTCCGGTCACGAACGATGCATCCGGTGAGGCGAGCCGGGTGATGGCCCAGGCCACCTCCTCAGGGCGACCGATACGCCCCAGCGGGGTGTGGGCCAGCTGCCATGCGCGTACCGCGGCCATTCGCTCCGGCGTCAGGCCCTGATGATCCCCGATCGGGGTATCGATCGCGCCGGGGGCGACCGCGACCACGCGGATGTCGCGGGGTGCGAGTTCGACCGCCCAGCTGCGGGTGAGCAGCTCCAGCGCGGTCTTGGTCGCCGCGTAGACCGAGCTACCGGGCCAGGCCCGCTGTCCCACCGAGGTACTCACGTTGACGATCACCCCGCCGGTCGCCTCAAGCAGCGGAAGCGCGGCCTGGGTCAGCACGATGGGTGCGATCAGATTGGTGGCGAGCTGCGCGGTGATCGTCTCGGGGGTGAGGGTGCCGAGGGCGCCGCTGTGCACGATGCCGGCGTTGTTGACCAGCACATCCAGCCGACCGTGCAGTTCCCGCGAGGTGCGGACTATCCGCTCGGGTTCTCCCGCAGCGGTGATGTCCGCGGCCAGCGGGGTGATCCTCGGGTGACCGGCGGCGGTCTCGTGGAGCGGTTCGGCTCGCCGACCCACGGCGAGCACGTGGGCGCCCTCGGCGGCGAAGGCCCGGGCGGTGGCCCGACCGATCCCGGTACCGGCCCCGGTCACGACGACGACCCTGATGCGCTGCGGTGTTGTGGTGGTGTCCATGCCGTCATCGTTCAACCTTGCCGCCAGTGGCAGGGTCAAGCGGCGACCATCCCCACGGACGTTCACTTGTCGGGCAGGTGCAGGAAGCGAGCCAGCATGATCGCGGCACCGAGCGCGATGGCGGCGTTGACACCGATAGCCAGTTGCAGGCCGGGCAACAGCGTGGAGGCGACCATTCCGGTCGCGATGGCCGACATGACGGGGATCCCCAAGGCAATGCCGACCTGCTGGCTCAAGGTGACCAGCCCGGTCGCGAGGCCCTGCTGATGCGGGGCCACCCCAGAGGTGGAGACGACGACATAGCCGACGATGGCCACCAGGTTCGCGATTCCGCCGACGAAGGTGAGGATCAGCAGCGGCACCAGCCAGGCACGGCTGTCGCCGGCGAAGGCAAGGGGTGCGGTGGTCGCGGCCTGGGCGACGAGTCCGGCCACGATCGCGCTCTTGGCGCCGGTTCGGCCGATGATCTTCGGGGCTACGAGACCGCCGAGGACGGTACCGATGCCGAGCACACCGAGGATGAGGCCCGCGGTGATCGCGGTGTGACCGAGGACCTGCTGCACGTAGAGCGTGAGCAGGAACACCAGTGAGGTGAACGTACCGAATGCGACCAGCCCACCGATGTTGCCCCAGAGCACGTTGCGGCGCTTCAACAGCGCGGGTGCGACGAGCGGTTCCTGGGTGCTCTCCTCGATCCTGAGGAACACGGCGAACAGGATCAGGGCGGTCAGGAGCGGGCCGAGGGTGCCGAGGTCGGTCCAGCCGTTGCGGCCGGCGGTGTCGATCCCGAACACGAGCGCGACCAGGGCCAGAGTGATGGTGACGGCTCCCGGTACATCGAGCTTCGGACGTGCCCCGCGGGCCGGCTCGCGCAGCACCGACGGGGCGATGATGATGACGCCGACGGCGACGATGACGTTGATGAAGAACGCCCACCGCCACGACAAGGAGCCGGTGAGCAGACCGCCGAGCACCGCGCCGGCGGTGAACCCGGCGGCCATCAGCGCCCCGTTGAGTCCCAGCGCACGCGAGCGGACCGGGCCCTCGGGGAACATGGTGGTCATCAGCGAGAGGGCGGCCGGAGTCACCATCGCCGTAGCGGTGCCCTGACCGATGCGGGCAAGGACGAGCGTCACCGGCTCGGCGGCCAGAGCACCGGCCAGTGAGGAAAGACCGAGGAGCACGATCCCGACCATGAACAGGCGTTTGCGGCCGAACAGATCGGCGACGCGACCGAAGAACAGGGTGAAGCCGGCGGCACACAGCGCGAACGAGGTGGAGATCCACTGCAGCCCCGAGGTCGCGAAGCCGAGCTCGCTGCCGATGTGCGGCAAGGCCACATTGAGGATGGAGAAGTCGACCGCGAGGGTGAAGTTCGCCGTCAGCAGGACCGCGATCGAGATCTTCTGTGCCGGAGTGAACCGCTCCGGCGCAACGGACGTGGTCGGTGCCTGGGGTGGTACTGAGTGCCTCATGCATCCAGACTCCGGGCGCGCGAAGCCGGTAGCCAGCACCCTGTTGATCGTGGTCTGCGCTTGCCTGGTACTGACAAGGTCAGGCTCCGCCGAGCCTGGTGCGAGACAATGGACGGCATGGCAACACCCCGGCCGCTGAACGCAGACAACCCGGTCACCGAGCTGGGCGAGTTCCTGCGATCGCGCCGAGACCGCCTATCCCCTGACGAGGCCGACATCCACAGCTATGGCCGCCGTCGGGTGCCCGGTCTCCGCCGTGAGGAACTCGCCCAGCTGGCCGGCGTGTCCGTGACCTACCTGACCCGTTTGGAGCAAGGACAATCGCAGAACGCCTCCGCTGCGATCATCGACGCCCTGGCGCGTGCCCTGCGGCTCGATGCGGATGAGCGCACCCACCTGCACGCACTGGCACACCCGGGCCCGGCGCAACGCCCGCAGCCGACGGAGCCCGAGGTTGCGAGGCGCGGCGCGGTGCAACTGCTGCACTCGATGGGAGACGTGCCCGCCGTGCTGCTGGGTCGATTCAACGACGTCTTGGCGTGGAACCGGGCCGGGCACCTACTGCTCGCAGACCACCTCGACTACGACCTACCTGCGCGCGTGGAATATCGCCCGAACCAGCTGAGGATGCTCTTCCTGGACGAGCGCACCCGCGACCTCTACGCCGACTGGCCCGACGAGGCTGCTCGCGCGGTCGCCTCGCTGCGCTACGTCGCCGCACAGTCCGCCGACGATCGGCGGCTGGCCGAACTGGTCGGCGAGCTGAGCATGAACAGCCCCGAATTCGTCCGTCTCTGGGCCGGCCACGACGTGAAACTGTGCACGAGCGGGTCGAAGCGGTTCCGTCACCCTCACGTCGGTGAACTCACCTTGGGCTATGAGGTCCTGCACCTGCCCGAGGGCAACGGCCAGCGCCTCCTCACCCACACCGCCCAGCCAGGCAGCCCGTCGTTGGCGACGCTGCGACTGCTCACCTCAGACCGAACCTGAGGGCCCGAGCCGGTCAGCGTGAGAGGCCGGATCTGATACCGCCGTGGGTACTCCCCCGGGCCTCTCGATTCCGCTCCTGTCCAGGGGCGTCTGCCGGAGGGTTCGGGCGAGTCGGAGCCCCAGATCGTCCAGCCTGGCCGCAGGCGTGGTCTTGCGTCGCACGCCGGCACGGCAACTCCAGGACGAATCGGCGAACCCGCCCCCTCGGATCACCCGGTAGGCGCCATAGACCTCCGGGTCGTACAGATCCCAGCACCACTCCCAGATGCCACCCAGCGTGTCGAAGATGCCCCACGCGTTGGGACGCTTCTGTGCGATCGGGTGCACACGGCCGTCCGAGTTGGCGTCGTACCAGGCGATCTCGTCCAGGACGCCGTACCGCGGCCCGGTACTGCCCGCCCGACAGGCGACCTGCCATTCGGCGTCCGTGGGCAGCCGATATCCGTCGGCATCCCGGTCCCAGTCGACCGTCCAATCGTCCGCGGCGGGGCGGTCATGCGGAGTCCATCCGACGCGATGGTTGCGCGCCGGCTCAGGGTTGATGGAGATTGCGTACGCCGGAGCCAGCCCGGCTCGTCGCGACAGCTCGTTGCAGAACTCCACCGCATCTCGCCAGCTGACCTCGACGGCCGGCTCGCCGGGAAGCCCGGGTCGTAGCTGCCGCTCGGATGCGTTGTTCCATTCGTCGATGGTCACCGTGGTGGCAGCGATCTCGAAGGGCTGTACGCTGACCGTCCACTGGCGGTCGGTCCGCCGGTCGATGACGACCTCGTCGACCGGCCCTTGTGGGGGGACTCGAATCATCGAACTGACCACGAGGTCATCCTCCCGCATCCGGCTCAGGGTCAGATGCTCAAGGCGGTGTCGAGCACGAGCCGGGCATGGGTCCACAGGATCGCTCCGCCTGCGTCCTCGACCACCGTGCGGGTGGCACCTGGGATGCGCCCTGCCAGCGTCTTGCCGAGATCGGGCGAGTGGGCGCGGTCATGCTCGCCGAAGAGGAGGTGGACCGGGCAGGTGATGGAGGTGAGGTCGACGTCCCAGGGACGCATGGCGATCAGGCTGTCTCGGACATATCCGACACCACGCTGGGCGAAGCCCTCGTCAAGCGCACGGCGATAGAGCCTGGCGAAGGGGGCCGCCGCATAGAACGCTGCATCAGACGGGTGTGAAGCCGCCAGCACCATCTCCTCCATCGCGGGAGCCGACATTCCAGCGAGCACTTCCGCGGCCTGCTCGGGTGCGCTGAGCGCCAGATCTGCCAGCGAGGCTGCCTCACTGGGCAGCATCGCATGGATCGCGGGGTGCGAGACCTCGTCAGCCGGTGAGACGAGCGTGAGGCTGCGCGCTCCGGGTCCCGCGGCCAGCATCAGACCGAAGACCGCCCCTTGGGAGTTCGCGACGATCGGGACCGGTCGATGGTCCTCGCCGAGCACCGCGGCCAGGTAGGCCCGGTAGTCCTCTGCGGTGGAGGCGAGCGTCCGGTCATCATCCGGGGTGGCATCGCCGAGTCCGGGCCGGTCCATCGTGAGGAGCCGTACTCCGAGGCTCTCGAGGAGGTCGTGCCCGAAGACCATCAGCTTGCTGGTCGCGGCGCCCGCGATGAATAGCACCGGTTCACCTGTCACGGGACCGAAGCTCGCGCCCGCGATCGTCCGTCGCCCCGCCCGAGTGACCCGGTACGTCTCTTCGCTGTTCATCTGGGTCCTCCTCGGGTCAGCCGGCGGGAAGGTCGGCGACGGTGATCGGTGCCTCGCGCGTCATCGTGGCGAACCGCTCTCAGTGGTGTGGAGCCTGCGCACCGAGCGCAGCAGCCGACGCACCACCATCCGGTGCGCACCCGAGCCGATGACCACCGCCCGGTAGGCCCGACCGAGCACTCCGGGGAACTCCGCGTGAGAGCGCGCCCGGATCAGGGTGTTTCCTGCCTCGGACTCCAGCAAGAACTCCAGAACGTAAGTCGAGAAGCGATGTTCGCCGACCAGGACGAGTCGGTGAGGCGGATCGGCATCGCTCACCCCGAATCCTGGGAGGCTCGAGCCTGGCAACGGGAACGCCCCCGTTGCCCGCTGAGGCGAGGCACCGGTGAGGCGCGCATACGCCGTGTTTCCGCTGGTGTTCCACCCCGCCAGGTGCGTGGTGAGTGCGTCCCAGACCGCGGCTGGGGACGCCGCGATGAGGAGCGCATGTTCGTCGACCAACGGGATCCCACCGCCGGTTGCTGCGCCGCGCGTCCAGGGTTCTCTCGGCGTCTTGTTCATGAGTCCACCTTCTGCTCGACAAGTGATCTGACGGCTGCCTGGCTTCCCTGACTCAGATCGACTCCGAGCGTCTGCAGCATCATCACCAGGGCTCCCCTGCCGAAGAACGCGGCCAGACGATCCGCATCCGCACCAGTGTTCTCCTGGGCGGACCGCAGAGCACTCGAGATGACGTCGCGGCACCTACTCGCGATCAGGTCATCACTACGGGCAGCAGCGCAGGCCTGCAGCCAGAACCCACTGATAACGCCATCCGAGACCAGCTCGCGAAAGCCCGCGCCCATTTCCTCCAGGGGTTCCTCGACACCCTGCGCGCGGCGCACGAACATCTCGGAGATGCGGTCGGGGAGCTCATCGATGCACGCCAGGAAGAATGCCTGCTTCGACCCGAACAACCGGAATACGTAGGGCTGCGAGACGCCGATCCGGGTGGCCACCCGCTGGATGGCAGCGGTCGTCAGACCGTGGTCGGCGAATGCCCCCAGCCCCTCTGCCACGGCTTGCGCCCGGCGTTGCGCCGCGCTGCTCTTCCCGGTTGCCATGTGCCGACGGTATCAGTAACTAACTACTTACTACTAGGTCATGGTCACCACGTTCTGCTTTCGACTCCCGGGTCTTCGACTCAGCCGAGGTCCATGCTCGCTCGACCGGTCGACCACGCCCAGGCGGCGATCGCGACACGATTGGGCGCCTCAAGCTTGCGCCCGATGCTGGCGACATGGTTCTTCACCGTTCCCGGACTGATGAAGAGCTCGGCAGCGATCTCCGCATTCGTTCGTCCCTGTGCGACCAATCGCACGACGTCGAGCTCTCGACCACTGAGGGCCGACTCGTCGTGGTGAGCCGAAGCGGTCACGAAGTCGCGGAGCAGCCGCACCGTGAGCTGAGGGCCGATCAGAGTGTCACCGGCCATCGCCGCGCGGATCGCCTCGATCACAAGCGTGGGTCCGGAGCGCTTCAGGAGGAATCCGCAGGCGCCGTAGCGCAGAGCCGTCCGGACGTACTCGTCCACCTCGAAGGTGGTCACCACGATGACCCGGATGGGATCGGCCACATCGGGACCGGCCAAAGCCCGCGTCAGCTCCAGGCCATCGAGCCCCGGCATGCGAATGTCGGCGAGTACGACGTCGGGACGAAGTCGTCGAGCCTGGTCGAGCGCGGCGGTGCCATCTGGGGCCTCTCCCACCACCGTGATGTCGGGCTGAGCATCCAGGACCATGCGGAAGGCTTCGCGGATGCCGCGTTGGTCATCGGCGATCAGCACCCGGATCGTCATGTCTTCACTCCTTGCTCGGCGCGGCCCGACAGCGGCAGAGTCGCGGTCACCCGCCAACCACGCGGCCGTCGGGGCCCGACCTCCACATTGCCGCCGAGCTGCTGCACGCGTTGGGTCATTGCGGCCAGCCCGAGCCCGCCCGCGCTCGTCGCGGTGGCCCCCGAACGTCCGCGCCGGCTGTGCCTCGTGTCGCCGTCGTCGGTGATCGACACGAACAGTCGGTCGCCGGACCGGCACAGGCCCACGGTCACTTCACTGACCCGGGTCGCGTGGCGCCGTACGTTCGTCAATGCTTCGACCACCGTACGGTAGGCCTCCGCTCCGACCTCGGCGCCGACGCGCCCTGTCGGCCGTCGGACCACGTCAGCGCTCACGTCGCTGACCGCATCGAATCTGCGGACGAGCTCCTCGATGTCATCTATGCCGCCCCGCTCGACATGCGCAAGTTCCACATCTTCACTGAGGGCTCGCACCGTCTGATCCATCGATTCGAGGGCCCGGAGCCCGGCGGCCTCGATCTGCGCGAGTAGTTCGACGACTCGCGGGTCGCCCAGCGGCAGCACGGCGGTGCCGGCCTGCGCCCGCGCGACGATCTCGCTGATGTCGTGCGTGACGTAGTCGTGCAGGTGGATGGCCAATCCGAGCCGTTGTTCGGTCTTGGTCATGGCAACGGCCCTGGTGCGCACGGTCTCACTCCAGCGCAGGTACCAGCCCAGGATGCCCATCGTCAGCGGCAGGAGAAGCCACCCGGCACTCGCCGCGGTCGCTGTGGGGGCGGGAACGCCCTGCAGAAACCGCTGCACCCACAGCGCCGAGCCCAGCGCAGCCAGCGATCCGCACACCACGGCCGGCCGCGGAGTCGACCAGCGCACCACCAGGGCCACGAGCACGCCGAGCGCGAGCGGTTCCACGATCAACCACGGTGTGACGTCACGCTCGACGACGCCCGCCTGCCCGATCCGGACGGTGAGCGTGGCCGCGATGGACGAGGCCCCGGCGACGGCCGTCGCCGCAGCGAGCACGCGTTGGGCATCCACGACTTGCACCCTAGACGCACCTCCGTTCACGGCACCCCCTGACAATCGGCAGGGGTGCTCGGCGCTATCGGCCCCTCAATGTGCCGATCGGCATCTGATCTCGGCAGACTCCGTCGACCAGGCTCGAAGCATGACGAGAACCTGGACTTCATGGATCGGCTATGCCACCGCGGCGTGGTCGGTGGCGTACGGATTGTTCGGCGTGTGGTGGGCGCTCGGCGGAGCAGGCTTCCCCTTCGGGACCGGGGATCCAGAGCTCATGGCGGAGCCGTGGATGGCCTTCAAGGTCTCCCTGCTCGGGCGAGCCACCCCGGAGGTCGCCGGACCCTTCCTCGCGGTGGGAGGGTTCGCGGGAGCGATCGTCGCCGTGCTCATGACTCGAGGCGCGGACGGCACCTGGAGCCGGCGACTGCTGCCGTCGTACGCCTGGCTGCTCGCCTTCACCTTGACCGTGGGGATCCAGGACTACCGAACATTGGTCGTGGTCGCGTACACACCCGTCATGGCGATCGCCACGGTGCTTGGGCTGTGGCCGAGCGGGGTCGGATGGGGAGACCTCTACCTCGCCCCACGGCTGAATCTTCTGATGTGCCTGATCGCGGGAATCGGGTGGGCACTGACCGCCATCGCCTATCGCCGTCGAGTCACCGGCTCGTGCTCGGCCTGCGGCCTCAACGGCTCGACCCAGTCGGCTTTCGTGGACCGGTGGGGGCGCCGGGCGACGTGGATCGCGGTGGTGACACCGCTGGTCTACTGCACCACTCGCTGGGCCTGGGCGCTCGGATTCTCACTCGGGATCGACCCGGTCGCCTACCAGGAGGGGAAGGAGCAGGGCCTGTGGCTCGCCGGGGCGGCACTGGCCTCCCTCGGCCTCGGCGGGGCGATCCTCACCCTTGGGCTGATCCAACGCTGGGGAGAGGTCTTCCCGAGATGGATGATCGGCCTGCGCGGACGCCGGGTGCCACCGATGCTGGCCGTGATCCCGGCGATGTTCGTCTCGGTACTCGTCGTCTCGGCATCCTTCATGTACATCCGGATCGTGTTCATCGATGGCGTGACTGCGTCCACCTGGCCGCTCTCCCTGCCCGAGGCGTTCTGGTGGGTGTGGGGAGGCGCCCTGTTCGTGGCGGCGCTGGCCTACCTCCGTCGCAGGCGCGGAGGGTGCACGTCATGCGGCCGCGAGTACCCGGACTCCGCTACCACCGCACACGCCTCCGATCCTCATCACGAGCACCGGACTGGACAGTTGGATAGTACGAGTGTCTAATAAACTGGATACTGTCACTATCCAAAGGAGTTCTCATGAACCCGATGCTGACCATCGTCGCTGGCGCGACCATCCTGACCGTCGTCGGAGTGATGTCCGGCGGCACATTCCTGTTACGGGTCACCACCGCGGGGATCGCGTTCAACGACCTGCAGAAGACCTTCTTCCGGGCCGGCCACGCACACGCAGGTGTGCTGATCATCCTCGGCCTCGTCAGCCTGCTGCTGCAGTCCGCGGCCGGAGTCTCCGAGGGCTGGCAGTGGGCCGCCGCGGGGGTGCTCGCCAGCGCGTTGCTCATCCCCGCGGGCTTCTTCCTCTCCGTGCTGGGCCGCGACCCACGCGAACCCAGTCGGATGATCGCGCTGCTGTGGGCGGGCGTCGTCGTGCTCGCGCTCTCCCTGATCACGGTCGGGATCAGCGTGATCGCCGCAGGAGTCGATGCCGTGGCGTGATTCTCGTCGCCCGGGCCATCAACCCGTCCGAGCCAGCACCGCACCCGTCATCCAACCTCATCGGATCGAAGGAACTCGTCCATGGAACCCCTCATCACCCTCCTCGTCATCACGCTCGGGCTACTCCTGGTCGGCACCTACCGGGTCCCCGCACTGCGGCCCATTCCCACCGCGCTTCGCGGCGGTCTCGCCGCGATGTTCCTACTCACCGGCGCCTCCCACTTCATCGGTATGCGAGAGGAGATGATCGCAATGGTTCCCGACATCATTCCTGCCCCAGGACTGATGATCACGCTGACGGGTATCGCCGAACTGGCGGGGGCGGTCGGCCTTCTCATACCGCGCCTCGCCCTCCACGCCGCTACCGGGCTCACGCTCCTACTCATCGGCGTCTTCCCGGCGAACGTGGCACTGGCCCTGTCGGGCGACCCGCTGGCCTGGTATGACGAACTCCCGTGGCGGACCCTGACCCAAGCCATATTCCTGGCAGCCACCGCAACCGTGATGATCGACCGCTACCGCGCCTGGTGCGCGGCGCGCCCGGCGACCGCGCGTCCGTGAGCGCCGCGGGTGAGTGTGTCCGCAACAGTGTGCGCCCAGGCTCGCGGCACTAAGAAACCCAAGGCGGTCGCGACGGTGCCCAACACGATCCCGACACCGATCACGATCCACAGGTGGTGATGAGCCGAGTCCTCAAGGAAGAGAGCGAATCCGATCAGAGGGATAGGGGCGAGGATGCTGAGCACGAGGGTGATCTTCAGGGCGCGGATACGTGCAGGCTCGTGGCGATCGGCCAGCTTCTTGGCCCAGTGAGTGACCCTGGGATCTTCGGAGAACCGCCCCTCGGCAATGCGGCGAGGAGATGCCCCCGCGCGAGCTGCGGAGACGAACAGGACCAGCCCGACAGCGACCAGCCCCAGGAGAACCAGGACTCCAGCAAGCAGACCGGCGCTCTTCGTGAGCGGGACCAGGTCCGATTCCGCGAGCGTCGGCAGGACGAGCAGCGTCACGGGAGATAGCACGAACAGGACGAGTGCCGCACTCAGGCGGATGCGAATGCGCTGCTGCGCCTCGGCGTAGCTCCGCGCCTCGTCCAAGGTGACCGGCGGGTGCGGCGCCGAGACCGGGCTCGACCCCTGGTTCGGGTCAGGTGGCGGGGCCGCGGCGGATGCCGGCGCGACCTCGGAGGTGATGCCGAGCCCAGGTGCGACCTCCTCGATGTCGCCGAAGTCGCGG
>CAYNFY010000007.1:0-70057 GCA_964396585.1 uncultured Nocardioides sp. | reverse complement strand
TTGACCGGCGTCATCAAGGTGCTGGACTACGCCGCCGTGCACGATATCGGCAAGGCCATCAACCCGGCCATGGTCGAGGGGCAGATCGTCGGTGGGGCGCTGCAAGGACTGGGCGTTGCCCTCGGCGAGACCCTGCATCTGGAAGGCGGCCAGGTCGTCAACCCTTCCTACCTGCACTATCCGATGCCGCGTTCGACGACGGTGCCTGCATTCGATGTCTCGCTCATCGAGGGACCCGAACCGGCCGGGCCGTTCAACGCCAAGAGCGTCGGCGAGATCGCGCTGATCCCAGCCGCTCCAGCGTTGATGAATGCGGTCTATGACGCCACCGGGGTCCGTTTCCGGACGTTGCCGTTGAGCCCTGACGTGGTGCTGGCCGGGTTGCAGGAGAAGGCCGGGGCGACACCCCGGAAACACCACCTGGCTCGGCGTCCCTCGCGTTGGCAGATCGAGGCGTTCCGGCGGCTCTACCCGTGGGGCATCCACCGGGTGCTGCACCGGTTCGGTACCCGGTTCGCCCGACGGATCGCGCCCCGCGAGATCACCCAGGTGCTACTGCCCGAGACCGTCGCGGAGGTCGTCTCCCAGGCGGCGGCCCAGCGGCCGGCGGATGTGGCCGTGATCGGCGGTGGTACCGACCTGATGGCACAGCGCGACCAGGGCCTGAAGGCCCCCTTGGTAGTGATCGGGACCAGCAGGGTCGCCTCGATGCGCCGGATCCGAGCGATCGACGACGGGCGAATCGAGATCGGTGCCGCGGTGACGCTGGCCGAGCTGGCCGACTGGGCCCGGACCCGGGTGCCGATCCTGGTCACCGCGGTCTCGACCATCGCCTCCGCGCAGATCCGCCAGGTGGCCACCGTGGCCGGGAACCTGGGCCAGGAGAAGCGGTGCTGGTTCTTCCGTAACAACTTCGACTGTTACAAGCGGGGCGGGGTCAGCTGCCCCTGCTACGCGATCGAGGGCGATCACCGGCTGCACCATGCCGCGATCGGCGCGCACCGGTGTCAGGCGGTCACCCCCTCGGACCTGGCGACGGTCTTCGACGCCCTGGACGCCCGGATCCGGCTGGCCTCGCCCACCGGGACCCGGGAGGTCTCTGTGTCGGACCTGTACGCCGGCCCGGGCGAGCTCGACCTGGGCACCGGCGAGGTGATCGAGGCGGTGCTGCTGCCGGCCGACTCCGCCGAGGTGATCGGTGTGTTCGAGAAGCTGCAGCAGACCGAAGGCGACTTCGCGCTGGTCTCGGTTGCCTTGTGTGTGCGATCCGACGCCGAGGGGCACTGGTCCTCGGCGCGTTACACCTTCGGCGGCCTGGCCGCCCGTCCCTGGTCCCCGGCGTCGCTCAATGCCGGGGTGCTGGGACGGCGCCCGAGCCAGGCCGAGGTGACGAATCTTCTTGACAAGGAACTCGAATGGGAGGCACATCCGTTGCCTGGAAATCGTTGGAAATTGGACGCCGCCGTCGGCATGGCCGCTCGGGCCACCGGCCGGGTGCTGGAGGCCGATCATGAGTGAACGGGCACAGGCGATCACCGACCGGCTCCGGGCCGGTGGGGTAGAGGTCGCCGCCTATCTTCCGGACAGCTGGCTGACCCCGCTGATCAACCAGGTGATCGAGGACCCGGCGATCACCCACGTCCGGGTCAGCCGGGAGGACGACGCGATGGCGGTGGCCGGTGGCGCCGCCCTGATGGGCAAGCGGGCCGCGGTGCTGTGCCAGAACGCGGGGATGTTGCTCAGCGCCAACGTGCTGGCCGCCTTCGCGCTGCACCACCAGCTGCCGCTGGTGATCGTGGCCGCGGCCCGGGGTGAGGCCAACGACGGCTTCTACTACCAGATGTACAAGGGCCAGGTCAGCGCCGATGTGGCCGCTGCGATCGGACTCACCGTGCACCACGTGAACGGTCCCGAGGACGACTGGCTGTTCGAGCGGGCCAGCGAGCAGGCCTGGTTGCAACGCCGCCCGGTGCTGCTCCTGTGCTCGCGCGACGCGCTGTTGGGGGTGGCAGCATGAAGCGTCGGATCCTGGCCGAGGCGATCGCCGCGGCGGCACCCGAGCACGTGGTGATCACCAGCCTGGGCACCGCCGGTCGTGCCTGGCGTGACTTCGGTGGCAGCAACCCCACCTTCTACGGTTCGGACCCGATGGGTGCCGCTCCCGGTCTGGCACTGGGGGCCGCGCTGGCCCGTCCGGACCTGCAGTTCGTGCTGCTGGAGGGCGACGGCGACCTGGTGATGAACCTGGGCTCGCTGCTGGCGATCGCCGACGCGGCCCCGGCCAACCTGCGGGTGGTGGTGTTCAACAACGGACGCTATGAGACCGGCGGCGGTCAGCCGCTGGCCGGTGCCGCCCGGGCCGATCTGGCTGCGATCGCGGCCGGTGCCGGATGGCCGAGGGTCGCCACGCTGGCGACCGCAGCCGGCGCCGACGTGGTGGCGGCTGCGGTGACAGAACTGCTCGGCGGGCAGGGCCCGGCCCTGCTGGTCGCCGAGGTCGACGAAGAAGCCTCGCCGTACGGCGGACCGGGGGAGTACTCCGGCGCCGAGGCGAAAGTGCTGTTCCAGCGCGAGCTGGCCGACTGGGAGAACAAGAGGACTGGTTCATGAGTACGCTGATTTTGCGCAACGGCCGACTGCTGGACACCGAGTTGGGCGGCGAGATCGGTGACGTGGTCGTCGTCGACGGCGCGATCGCCGACGTCGGTCCCGGTGCCGGTGACCGTCATCTGGCCGGTGCGGTCGCGGGTCCCGACGTGGAGCAGGTGGACGTGGGGGGCGACATCGTCATCCCCGGTCTGATCAACTCCCACACCCACTCCAACCAGACCATCGAGAAGGGGTTGTGCGACGCGCTGCCGCTGGATGCCTGGATGGTGCTGGCCAGTTACGGCGGCGCCGGCGCCCGGCTGTCGCCACGGGACCTGTACGTCTCGGCGATGGTCGGCGGTCTGGAGATGCTGCGCTCGGGCGCCACCGCCGTGCTCGACTGTTCGCGCTCCGACGTGGAATGGGTCGACGAGGGCATGGACGCCATCATGCAGGCCTATGTGGACCTGGGGATGCGGGCCAATGTGGCCATCCAGTACTCCGACCTGGACTTCTTCACCTCCATCCCGACCCACCTGATCCCCGGTGGCGAGGCACTGCTCAAGCCCCCGGTGAACACCCCGGACGTGGTGCTGGCCTCGGCCAACCGTTTCATCGACCGCTGGCAGGGCAAGGACCCCCGGGTGCAGGCCGTCCTGGGCCCCTCGTCGTTGCCGCGCTGCTCCACCGAACTGTTCGAGGCCAGCGTCGAGGTGGCCAAGAGTCGAGGCGTGCGACTGCAGACCCACCTGCTCTCGGCCGCCTCGCAGATCGAGATGGCCCAGCACCGCTACGGGATGCGCACCGTGGAGTTCCTGGAGAAGATGGGCGCGCTGGAGGACTGGGCCTCGTTCGCGCACGCGATCTGGCTCGATGACGTCGAGATCGACCTCTTCGCCAAGTCCGACGCGGTCGCCGTGCACAACCCGGCCTCGAATTTGAAGTTGGGGGCCGGCGTGGCACCGGTACCGAAGCTGCTGAAGGCAGGTGCCAAGGTGGCGATCGGTGCCGACGGCGCCTCCAGCAATGACACCCAGAACATGTTCGAGACGCTCAAGCTCTCCACGATCCTGCACCGGGTGCACGGCCCGCAGGAGACCTGGCCCACCGCGATGGACGGGCTCACCATGTGCTGGACCAATGGCGCCGCCGCGATGGGGGCCGACATCGGCCGCCTGAGCGTCGGTGCTCGCGGTGACCTCACCGTGCTCGACAAGGGCTGGATCTGGCCCGCGCCGGCCGAGCAGCTGCGTCAGCAGCTGGCCTATGGCGAACTGGGGATGAGCGTGCGCAATGTCTATGTGGACGGCAAGGTGCTGCTCCGAGACCGCAAGGCGGTCACCGTGGACGAGTCCGCGCTCCGGGCCGAGGCCGCCGAGATCGCCGAGCGGATCTGGACCACGCTGCCCACCCGGCTGGCCAAATTCGAAGAGTTCCGTCCCATGTTGGAGCAGATCGAGGCCGCGGTCGGCGGCTCCCTCCCCGGCTCCTGCCACTGACCTCGGGCTACACGAGCACGACGTCGGGTCCTCCCCACTTTCGGGGAGGACCCGACGTCGATCTTCCGAACCGGTCCTCGATCGGCACCGGACCACGATGACCGCTCACATACAGAAGCGGCGCTCGAGCGCCCACGGATCACCCTGTGGAACCAACGTGAGCACCGCGCCCGACTCATCGCGGTAGAGCGCCACGTCTCCGGCGGTCCAGGCCTGGCCGGTTCCGGTGAACTTGTTGGGCAACATGCCGCCCGAGCCACCTTGATCCTCCTCGATCACGTCCCAGACGCGACCATCGATCGTGATCGGGCCGAGCCAGCAATGCCCGATCTCGAAGGTCACGGACTGGGTGGTCGGAGCCTGCGACTCCTTACCCTTCGCACACCGCCCCTCCCCGTCGGGGAACCAACGAGACTTGCTGTCGCCCATCCAGGGCACCACCGTGTGTGCGGATCCGTCGGGGCGCAGTAGAAAGATCTGCTCGGTGGCCCGATCGACATACGCCCGTTGCTCGGTGGCCCCGAATGCCTGGAGCAGTCGGGTGAAGTTGGCATAGCCGGCATGGTCGTAACTGACCCATCGAGGTTCCGCGCCACCAGGACAGGTGACCCGACCCGGGTCGGTGTCGCCCGGGGTAGCTGAACTCTGCGACGGGTCGCGGGCCACCAGGTTGCTTCCAGATCCATCTCCGGCCAAGACAGCCACCATCGTGCCACCTCCAGCCACCATCAGCATCGCCGCGACGGCCGCCAGCCCGGTGCGCTTCGTTCGGCGGCGCCGCCGCACCAGCGCGGCCACCCGGCGGGATGCATCGGCCGGAGGTTCGGCAGTATCAGCCAGGCGCCGAAAGGCGGCCCCGATCTCGCCTTCGTTCATCACTTCTCCTGTCCCGCCGAGGTGACGCCGCTCCGGGCGGCGTACTCCTGCAGTCTCTGGGTGCCACGTGAAAGGTGGCTCTTCGCGGTGCCGAGGCTGCATCCCATTCGCAGCGCGACTCCGGCGACGTCGAGATCCTCGACGTGCCGCAACGCCAGTGCGGTCCGTTGCCGTGGCGACAGCGTCGCCAGCGCCTCGACCAACCACTGGTCCACTCCGAGAGAGAACTCGGTGGTACTGCTCCGGTCCGGCAACCGACCGGGCAACAGTTCCCGCTTGAGCCGTCGGATCCTGTCGATGTTGAGTCGCACCATGACGGTGCGCGCCCACGCCGAAGGGTCGGCCAACGGTTCTCGTTCCAGCTGACGCCAGCGTTCGGCGACACGGGCCAAGGTCTCCTGAGTGAGGTCCCACGCATCATGCGGGTTGCCGGTCAACGCCTGCGCCAAACCGAGTAACGACCTGGTCGTCGCGGCAGCGTACTCGTCAAATGAACTCATTCCACCTCCGTTCCTGTGCCTTCTAGACGGGGAGCCGATGACAAAGGTTGAGGGCGTTTCAAGATCGGTTCACCCAGGGTTCATCTTGTCTCGGCATGCTGGCCCGAAAATCGGTGTTGGAGAGGTAGAGAAGCATGAAGCGCAAGCTCGCATCCGTTGCGGTGTTCCCCTTACTAGCCACCGCAGCGCTCGTCGCGGTGACCGCAACGACGGCTCAGGCTGACGACCGACGGTGTGCCGGAAGCATCTCCGGGGGCACGATCGAGGACGACCTGGTGGTACCGAAGGGTGCCACCTGCCGGTTGACCGGAACTCTGGTCGAAGGCAATATCACGGTGGCCAAGGGCGCCAAGCTCCTTGCCAATGACATCAAGGTGGACGGCAACATCCAGGCGAAGAGGGCCCAGCGAGTCATCGTCCGCAACGCTCGGGTCGAGGGCGACATCCAGGCCAAGAAGGCCAACCGAGTGGTGGTCGGCAAGACCTACGTCGACGGCAACATTCAGTTGGAGAAGGGCAACCGCGGCCAGATCCGAAACTCAGTGGTGGACGGCGACATCCAACTGTGGCGCAACAAGGCCAAGTTCGTGGTGCGGCAGAACCGGGTGGACGGCAACCTGCAATGCAAGGGCAACAAGGTACGGCCCCGCGGTGGCGGCAATGTGGTGGAGGGAAACAAGGAAGACCAGTGCCGAGCCCTCTGACCCAGCGCTGAATGACACCGACGCTCGGCCGAGATATTCGGCCGAGCGTCGGTCTTCGGGTGGGTCAGGAACCAGCCTGCGCGAACGCTGCGACCATGGTCGAGAGGTCCGGAAGGTCCTCCGACTCCACGACCTTGCCCTCGATCAAGACATCGACATACTTCGTCAGGCCGGCCAGGTCGACGGTGGCCATGATCGGGTTCATCGGTGTCTGCTTCAGCGCGTCGACCTCCTGGCCGCAGTGCTTGGCCATGATCTGGTACATCTCGTCGGCGTTCGCTGGATCGTTGAGCTGCTTCTCCGCCTCGGCGAGTCCCTTGAAGAACGATTCGGACTTGGCCTTGTTGGCGTCGAAGAAATCTGTCGTGACCGCGTAGCCGGCAAAGGGCATCGACATGCCATCAGCCACCAATGTGTGCGGGCTGCCGATATCGCGGATACCGTCCATCGACTCAACCGGCAACGGCGTCTGGGCCACATCGACGGTGCCCTTGCGTACCGCACTCAACAGTTGACCGCCCGGCAATGCCACCCACTTCACGGAGGAGGGGTCGCCGCCGTCCGCTCGGATGGCACCGGCCACGGTTGCCTCGGAGACACCTCCGACGGCGGTCAATGCGACGGTCTTGCCGGCCAGGTCGCTGAATCGCGTGATGTCGCTGTCTTCCTTGACCATGGCCGCCGAGGTGGCGGCGTCCGGGTCGGTGGGGAAGTTGTAGGCGGTGGCGATCCAGGTCAACGGGGTGCCGCCCTGAATGGCTTGGATGACCTCGCCCGGGGCGGTGAACGCGACATCGACCGATTTGCCCACCGCTGCTGCGATGGTGGTGGAACCGCCACCGCCGGCCTCGACCAGTTTGACGTCCAAGCCTTGCTCCTTGAACAGGCCCTTGTCGGCCGCCCACCACAGGGGGATCTCACTGCAGTAGCCCAACGAACTGACCTTGAGGCTCTGGTCTGCCGACTCGGACCCCTTGCCGTCACTGCCGCAGCCGGCCACCAACATGAGCGTGGCAGCAAGAGCGGCAACGGAGCCAGTTCGGAGTGTCTTGCGCGAAGGCTTGAATCTGTTCATTGATGGTGACCTTTTCTGGGGTTGGAATACCTCGGGTTGTGCGGGCGGTGTCAGGTGAAGCGGGGAGTTGCGATCAGAGGGAACTGCCCTCGCGTGAAGTCGGGACCCAGCGCAGAATCCGGGTCTCTACGAGGTTGAAGAGGAGGTTGGCCAGGATGCCGATAGCGGCGATCATCACCACTCCGCTCCAGGTTTCGATGAACCGGAACTGGTTGCTGGATTGCACGATGTAGGCGCCGACGCCTTCGGAGGCAGCGAACATTTCGGAGACCACTACCAAGATCAGGGCGATGCCGAGGCTGACCCGGAGCCCGGCCAGGATTCCTGGGCCGGAGGCGGGCAGAATGATGCGCTGGAAATAGGAGATGCGCTTCATTCGCAGACTCTTGGCAGACCTCAGGTACCCCTCATCGATCGATCGGGCGCTGTCCATGGTGTTCACCAAGATCGTCCAGAAAGTGCCCAGCACCACGATGGTGATATTCATGCCGTTGCCGATGCCGAACAACATGATGGCCACCGGAAGCAGCGCGGTGGCGGGGATCGCGATCCCGAACCGGACGATCGGCGCCATCAGCGCATAGGCGGTTCGGTTCAGGCCGAGCAGCATGCCGAGCGAGACGCCCAGCACGATGCTGATGCCCCAGCCACCGACGAACCTTCCCGCACTTGCCACCAGATGTTCCCAGACGGCGTCGGCCAAGAACAGGGTGCCGGGGCCGCCGGTGAACCAGTTGTCCCGCAGGTTCACCAGGATCTGTGAGATCGGCGGTACGAAGGGAGTGGCCCAGGCGCGCGCCACGATCTCCCAAGCCACCAGTAGTAGGAGCCCGAGCCAGATGTGGCTGGCGAATCGGGAGGCTCCCCTGCCCAGCGCTCGCGCCGGACGGCCCACCCTGTCCGGGATGAGGGTGCCGGCCTCTGGCCGCGTCAGTGTGTGTGACATGGAGCGTTCACTTCCTCTCATGAGGACCGTCGACGGTTGGCGTGCGACCACGGCACGAATCTGCGTTCGGCGAGCATGAAGCCGGTGTATTGGATGAAGCCGAGCACCCCGGTGATGATGATGCCGGCGTAGGCATAGTCGGGATGGGTCGGAATGTTGGCCTGGAACTGGATGATCAGGTGTCCCAGCCCAGCACCGGCGGCCACGATCTCGACACTCAGAATGACGATCAGGGCGACACTGCCGGCAACGCGGATACCGGTAGCGATCATCGGCAGCGCGGATGGCAACACGACCTTGCGCAGGATCTTCAGTCGACCCCATTGCAGGCTCTTGGCCACGGTCACCAGTTGCGGTTCGGTATTGCTGACCCCATAGATGGTGTGCAACAGGATCAGCCAGCTGATCGAGGTGATCGTCAGCGCGACCTTCATCCCGGTGCCGAGGCCCAGAACCAGTACCGCAACGGGAATGAGGGCCACCAACGGCACTGCGCGTCCGGCGTGGATGACGGCCAGACTCGGTTTGCGCAGCGAGGCGATCGCGCCCGCCACGAGACCCAACGGGACCGCGATCGCCACCCCCAGGATCATCGACAGCGTCCAGGCCCAGATGGTGTCCACGATCTCGGCGCGGTACTCGGCGTTGCCGATCAGGTGCCCCACCCCGCGGGCCACCTCCACCGGCCCCGGCAGTGACTCGCGGTCCACCCAGCCGCCGTTGGTGACGCCCCACCAGGCGAGAAGCAGGAGGCCGACGCCGGTCAGTCCCAGGACCGGGTCACGTAGTGCCAGCAGTACGGTGGTGCGGACCGAGTGCTTCGTGGTGGAGACGGTGGGCGAGGCCGTGTCGCCTCCCGAGTCGGCCGCATCATCGGGCTGGGCAGCCGGACGCTGCAGGAGTTCACTCACAACTCATCACGCCCCACCTGGTTGGCGCCCATGATCAACTCGTACAGTTCGGCGCGGATCTCGCCGAAGCGTGGGTCCTGTTTGGACAGCAGCTGGTCGCGGGGCCGACTGATCGGGACCTTCAGATCGGCGATGGTGGCGGCCGGGGACCCGGAGAGTACGACCACCCGGTCGGAAAGATAGACCGCCTCGTCGATGTCGTGGGTGACGAAGACGATGGTCTTGTTCCACTCCTGCCACACATCCAGCACGAGGTCCTCCAAGACGTTGCGGGTCTGGGCGTCGACGGAGGCGAACGGCTCGTCCATCAACAACACCTTGGGGCGCGAGACGAGGGCTCGGGCGATGGCTACCCGCTGTTGCATGCCGCCGGAGAGCTGCCAGGGGTACATCGGGCCGGTCTTCTCGGGGAGCCCGACCTGGGCCAGTAGTCGGTAGACGCTGTCGCGGCGTTCGGCCTTGCCGACGCTGTCCCGGATCGGGACGGCGATGTTCTGCTCCACGCTCATCCAGGGGAACAGCGAACGGCTGTAGTCCTGGAACACGACCGAGAGCGCATCGGGCGGGCTGGTGTACGAGGTCCCCTCCAGAGCCAGGGACCCGGTGGTGGGTTGGATCAGGCCGGACAGGCAGTTGAGCAGGGTCGTCTTGCCGCAGCCGGAGGGGCCGACGATCGAGACGAACTCGCCGGGCTGGACGGTCAGGTTGATCTGTCGGATAGCCGCGACCGTGCCGTGCTTGGACCGGTACTGCTTGGAGAGCCCGTTCACCTGGAGCATCGGCGCGCCGGTCGATGCCTGGGCGGGGGCGGTGGTGTCGGTTGCCAACTCTGATTGCATGAGTTCAACTCGCTTCTTCGAAGGGGAGCCCCTCGGCTGGGTCGCAGCGCCGGGAACGACGCCTCACCTACTGGTCGTCTGGGATGCCCGGCCACCCGGTCAACCGGCGTGAGCCAGTTGACGGGTGGAGGCGGGAGGCGGACTACGCCTGGTAGGTGACATTGCTCGCCGCGTATTCCGGGGCGAAGTCGTAGTACTCGCGCAGCAGAACCCAGAACCGGATCAGGTCGCGCTTCATGTCGTAGGACTCGTGGTCCTCGTACTCGGTACGCGAGTGGACGATCAGGTGGTTGTTCAGGAACTGCATGTCACCCGGCTGGAAGATCATGTCCAGGTAGATCGACGGCGAGCCGGCCACCTCGTCGAACAGGTCGAGTGCCGCGTAGGAGGTCTCGGTCAGCCGTGGTGCGTCCGGGTGACGCTGCGCGGACTCGATGTAGCTGCGACCGTAGCGGGCGCTGAGCCGACCCTCGTGCATGCTGAAGATGGGCGAGAGCTGGAAGCCGACCTCCGGGGAGTCCAGGGGCAGGCGCTTGTCGAAGGCGAAGGTGCGGTACAGCTCGGCGGCCAATACCGGGTCGCGACGCAGCATCTCGTTGTGGATCGCCGAGGAGCTGGCGATCCGGCTGGCACCACCGCTCTTGGCGGCTCGGCGGCACAGCAGCGCCACCACGTCGGAGCCGTCCACGTGATAGTCGAGGGTGGCGGTGGTCTGGTAGCCCCGAACCTCGGGGTCGGTGTAGTCCTTGCCTTGATCACGCACGTGCACCAACAGATCGTTGCGGGCGTTCTGTGGCAGCGGGATCCCGATGTGCGAACCGAGGATCCAGTAGGCCAGCTCCGACTCGTGCTCGGTGAGGTCGAAGACCGGGAGACCGCGCACCAGGGCGTATCCGTAGCCGTCGACCAGCTGCTCCAATACCCGGGTGATCACCGACTGTGTCTTGGGCAGCGGATAGTCCAGCGGGGTGATTTCGGAAAGAGGGGCTCCGCTTGCTTGTGCATGCTCTACGGCCGCCATCAATTCGTCGAGGTGCTCAGTCTCGAGAATGACCGTTCCCTTCGATGAATTCGTCATGTCGGGTCCGACCCAGGCGGCCAAGGAATCGGCCGCCTGAATGTTCGTTGCGTCCATCGTGTGCACAACCTTCCATCGTCTGAGTTGTCGTGTGGCGCCGTGTCTCGGCGCTGCGCCAGCGATGGAGAGGCTGTGATCCGTCTCACATCGCGATTCGCTGTACCGTAAAACGAGACGATGGGCGATGTCCAGAGATTTCCGCAAAGAAGTCGAATTTCATTCCTGTAAGTCGCCGATGAGAGCCTGCAAATGGCCCATGAACGCAAAATGCACGGGGCATCACGGCCACGCGCAATTGACGCTCGAAATGATTTCGAGCGCCGGGTCCACGTCAATACATGAGAGCGATTGACGTCTTTATTTTGTCAGCTGGTCTCCTCTTCGGTGTTGGTCGAATTATTGGGATTCGTGTTTGTTCATCCCCTCGGGGTGTTGCCCAGGGACATCTCTCCGGCCAAGCGCTCGGCGGCCGCCTGTAGGAGCGGGATGGCGCGAGCCACGATCTCGTCGGTCATCCGGGCTCGCGGGCCGGAGACCGAGACGGCCATCCACGATGTCCCGGCGGCCTTGATGGGCGTGGAGACGCAGCGGACCCCGATCTCCTTCTCCTCCTCGTCCATGGCGTAGCCGCGTCGCCGAATCTCGGCCAGGTCGGCCAGTAGGGCGGTCTCGGTGGTCAGGGTGTGTGCGGTGTAGCCAGGCAGTCCGACTCGGTCGATCACGCTCCGGATCTGCGCATCGTCGAGTTGGGCCAGTAGTGCCTTGCCGACGCCGCTGCAGTGCAGCTCCACCTGGCGACCCACCTCGGTGAACATCCGCATGGCGTGTCGCGATGGAACCTGGGCCACGTACTCGGCGTGGGCGCCGGAGAGGATCGCCAGATTCGCGGTCTCCCCGAGCTCGTCCACCAGTTCACCCAAGATCGCCTGGGTGTTGATCCCGACCATCGAGCTCGCCGTGGTGCCCAGCGGGACCAGTCGGAACCCGAGTGCGTAGTGCCGATTGGGGGTCTGTCGCATGTACCCGCGCTCCACCAGAGTCTGCAGTAGGCGGTGGATGGTCGGCAGCGGGATGTCGCTGGCCGCCGCGATCTCGCCGATGGCCAGCTGGCCTCCGGCCCCGGCCACGATCTCGATCAGGTCGAGGGCGCGATGGACGGACTGGACGCCGCCGCTGGGACGGCGGGGGCTCTCGTCGGAAATAACCATGGACCGAACCCTCTCCGCGAAGTTCGCTGTTGACAAGTTCTGTTCGGGTGCCTAGTTTCCACAATACACATAGAGATTTCCACATCATGGAAGTTTGCGCAAGAGACCTAGGCAAGGGGCTGTCATGCCAGATCGGGTACGTGTCGGGCGACTCAGCGTCGCGGAGCCGCTCCATCGGTTCATCACCGAGGAGGCGTTGCCGGGATCGGGAGTCGACGGCGGTCGCTTCTGGGCAGGCATGGAGGCGATCCTTGGTGAGTTCACCGAGCGCAATGCCGCCCTGCTGACCCGCCGAGCCCAGCTGCAGCGAGCCATCGACGAGTACCACCTCGAACGGCCGGGGCTACCCGAACCGGCGACCTACCGCCGGTTCCTGGAGGAGATCGGATACCTCCTCGAGGAGCCGGCCGAATTCGAGATCACCACGAGTGGAGTGGACGCCGAGGTGGCCGAGGTGGCCGGGCCGCAACTGGTGGTGCCGCTGCTCAACGCGCGATTCGCGACCAACGCCGCCAACGCCCGTTGGGGTTCCCTGTACGACGCCCTGTACGGAACCGACGTGATCGCCGATGACGGCCTGCTCGCCCGGGGGGCCGAGTACAACGGAACGCGCGGGGTCGAGGTGATCGCCCGTGGCCGGGAGTTGTTGGACGCCCACTTCGCGCTGGCGGGTGGATCGCACGCCGACGCGACCGGCTACGCGGTCGACGAGCAGGGGCTTGCGGTGCGGATCAAGGATCGGGTGCTGCGGCTCGTGGATCCGGACCGGTGGGTGGGCTATCGCGGGGCGCCACAGGCTCCCGAGGCCATCGTGCTGACCCACCACGGGCTGCACCTGGAGATCCTGATCGATCCGGCCGACGTGGTGGGCGCCACCGACCGGGCGGGGGTCAAGGATCTGCTGGTGGAGTCCGCGATCTCCACGATCATGGACCTGGAGGACTCGGTCGCCGCGGTGAACGCCGAGGACAAGGTGCAGGGCTACCGCAACTGGTTGCGACTGATGCAGGGCACCCTGGCCGAGGAGGTCACCAAGAACGGCGCGACCTTCACCCGTGAGATGAACCCCGACCGGGAGTGCATCTCGCCGCGGGGAGGGAACGTGACCCTGCGCGGTCGATCGCTGCTCTTCATCCGGCAGGTGGGTCACCTGATGACCACCGACGCGGTACTGGACGAGCACGGCCACGAGGTACCCGAGGGGATCCTCGATGCGCTGGTCACCGGGCTGGGCAGCGTCCACGACCTACGGGGCAACTCCCGGCTACGGAACTCGCTCACCGGCTCGATGTACGTGGTCAAGCCCAAGCTGCACGGTCCCGAAGAGGTCGCCTTCACCTGCGACCTCCTGGGCCGGGTGGAGGAGGTGCTGGGTCTGGCTCCGCGGACCATGAAGGTGGGGATCATGGACGAGGAGCGACGCACCAGCCTCAACCTGAAGGCGTGCATCCGGGCTGCCCGGGATCGGGTCGCGTTCATCAACACCGGCTTTCTGGACCGGACCGGCGACGAGATCCATACCTCGATGCAGGCCGGGCCGATGGTCCGCAAGGCCGACATGCGCACCGAGGCGTGGATCGGGGCCTATGAGGCGTCCAACGTCGACATCGGGCTGGCCTGTGGGTTGCCGGGTCGCGCGCAGATCGGCAAGGGCATGTGGGCGGCTCCGGACAATATGGCCGAGATGCTGGAGAAGAAGGTCGATCACCCGCGCGCCGGTGCCAGCTGCGCCTGGGTGCCCTCGCCGACGGCGGCCACCCTGCACGCACTGCACTACCACCAGGTGGACGTGCGTGGTGTACAACGCGAGCTGATCGGGCGCCGGACCCCACGCGAGGCGCTGCTGAGGATCCCGCTGGGCGACCCTGCAGCGTGGTCGTCATTGGAGCGTCGGGCCGAGATCGACAACAACATTCAGGGGACCCTGGGCTACGTGGTGCGCTGGATCGACGCAGGGATCGGCTGCTCGAAGGTGCCCGACATCCACGGCGTCCAGTTGATGGAGGACCGGGCCACCTGTCGGATCTCCTCCCAGCACGTGGCGAACTGGCTGCGGCACGGGGTGGTCAGTCGGGCCGAGGTCGAGGAGTCCCTGCGTCGGATGGCCGCCGTGGTGGACCGGCAGAACGCCCACGACCCCGACTATGTCCCGATGGCCCCCGGGTTCGACGGCGAGGCTTTCCTGGCCGCCCGCGAACTCGTCCTCGACGGTACCGACCAGCCGTCCGGGTATACCGAGCCGATCCTGCACCGACGTCGCAGCGCATGGACGTCACTGACCGACCGAGGAGTTCACTGATGTCCCTCGACCTGGCCACCAGCCGCACGCTGATCGCCGCCGCCCTGAACCACGCCGCCGCCGCCGGGTTCAAACCGCTGACCGTGGTCGTGCTCGACGCCGGTGGGCACGTGATCGCGGCCGAGCGGCAGGACGGGTCGTCCAACAAGCGGTTCGAGATCGCGTTCGGCAAGGCCCACGGCGCCGTCTCGCTGGGCATGGGGTCGCGCGCCCTGATGGGCCGGGCCGAACAGCAGGGCTACTTCATCGCGGCGGTGACCGCCGCCGTAGGTGGGGCGCTGGTACCGGTCCCCGGTGGGGTGCTGGTCAAGGATCGGGCGGGGACGATCATCGGTTCCGTCGGGGTCACCGGTGACAGTTCGGACCACGACGAAGCGGCGGCCCTGGCCGGGATCGCCGCGGTAGGACTGATCGCTCAACCCGACTGACCGGTTCCGCTGAGGAGGCACTTGTGTGCCTCCTCAGCGGGGCGGGGGAAGGTGTCAGCCGAGCAGCTTGACCGCCACGGCCTTCTCGCGGGTGAACTCGTACATGGCGCGGTACCCGTTGCCGGCCGAGAAGCCGCTGTGCTTGGCCATGTTGAACGGCATCCCGATCACTCCGGCGTCGGAGTACTGATTGACCGAGATCTGACCGGCGCCGATCTCGGAGGACATCCGCAGGGCGCGGGAGATGTCATTGGTCCAGATGCAGGCGAGTAGGCCGAAGTCCGTGCCATTGGCCAGGGTCAGCGCATCCTCGTCACCGTTGAAGGTCTCCACGGTGAGGACCGGCCCGAAGATCTCCTGCCCGACGATCGCGGCATTGCGGTCGGTCACCGAGAGCACGGTGGGCTCCAAGAAGTTGCCCGCAGCCCGGTCGCTCGGCCGCGAGCCACCGAGGACCAGTTCGACGCCGTCGCCCAGGGCACCCTCGACCAGGCCGGAGACGCGTTCATGCTGCAGCGCGCTGACCAGCGGCCCCATGTCGAGGTCCTCGTGCCAGGCACCGATCCGGATCTCGGTCATCGCGCTGACGACCCGTTCCTGCAGTTCACCGGCGATCGCGGCATCGACCAGCAGTCGCGATCCCGCATTGCAGTTCTGGCCCGCGTTCTCGGTGATCGCACGGACCACGGCCGGAGTGACCACGTCGAGGTCGGCGTCGGCGAACACGATATTCGGTGACTTGCCACCCAACTCGACCTTGATCGGGGTGAGGTTCTCTGCGGCGGCGGCCATCACCTTCTTGCCGACGCCCACCGAGCCCACGAAGGAGATGTGGTTGATCCCGGGGTGGCTGACCAGGGTGGCGCCCAGTTCCACGCCGACTCCGGTCAGCACGTTCAGTACGCCCGGGGGAAGCCCGGCCTCGGCGGCCAGTTCGACCATCGCGTGCAGCACCAGCGGTGCCACCTCGGAGGGCTTGAGCACCACGGTGTTTCCGGCTGCCAGAGCGGGGGCCAGATTGGCGGCACCCAGTACCGCCGGCACATTCCAGGGCAGCACGATGGCACAGACCCCGTGCGGCTCGCGGCGAGTGAAGCCGAAGTAGTCGGGCGATCGCGTCGGCAGCGTGGAACCGCCGAGCTTGTCGGCACCGCCCGCGGTGTACTGCAGGATCGACCCGGCGATCTGAGCGTTCAGCAGGCCACCGGAGAGCGGCTTGCCCACGTTGCGCGCCTCCAGGGCGGCGAGCCGGTGCATATTGGCGAAGACCAGCCCCGCCCACCGGCCCAGGATCGCGCCCCGCTCGGAGGGGGAGGTGCGAGCCCAGCCCGGGGCCGCCGCACGGGCCGCGGCGACCGCTCGGTCGACGTCGGCGACGCCACTGGCCGAGATGTGGCCGAAGGTCTCACCGGTGGCCGGGTCGATACTCGGGAAGGTCTCGTCTCGGTCGAGCCATTGGCCCGCGATGAACGTGCCGGCGTGATCGCCCGACGGGGAAGCCGTCTCTGGGTGTTCTGTGAGTTGGTTCACAGGATGATCGTCGGAGGTTTTTATCACTCTAGTCAAGATGATGTGTTGCATTGCGAGACGGTGTAGTGCATGCTGAGCCGGTCCCGGGACTCGCCCGACAGGCACTCGGAGTCAGGTCGGAACGACCCGCATCACGTCAGTACTCGATGGATCGAGGGCGGAGAATCACATGCGAATCCAGAAGATATACGCGGTCTGTGCAGCAGTCGCGTTACTCACCGTTGCAGGCTGTGGCGGCAACGATGACAAGTCCGGTAAGGCGGACGATCCGGTGGCGGACAAGTTCGCGATCGCCAGGGGTGCCGAGGTCGGTCAGCCCGGATCGGCCACCCCGGAGCAGTGGGTTGGCGACGGCAGTGTGCCGAGCGGCCAACCAGATATGAACGGCGACGGCAAGGTCTCCATCGGAGTGATCACCTCGGGTGACACCAAGGATGGGACCTACTACCAGTCCACGGCTGATGCGGTGGCCTTCGCCGCCCAGAAGTACGACTGGAAGTACACCGTCCAGGGCCTGGTCCCGTTGACCCAGGCGGCCAGCGCGGCGGAGAACCTCTGCCGCCAGAAGGTGGACCTGATCGTGATCGCCGACGCGCAGCTCGCTCAGGCGGTCTCGGTGGCCACCAAGCCGATCTGCAAGGACACCTTCTTCTACCTGCAGGGCGGCTACGGCTCGCCGAAGCAGGACGCCACCTTCACCCAGTCCTACGACGACGGCCTCAGTTACGCCTACGTCGCCGGCGTGGGGATGGGGGCCTATATGAAGGCCAACGACATCAAGAAGACCGGCTTCCTGTCCGGTATCGCGGCGCCGTTCAACACCTCGATCGGTGCGGTCTTCAAGGAGGGTGTGCTGTCTCAGGTGCCCGACGCGAAGGTGATCGAGACCTACACGGGTGACCAGATCGACGTCGGCAAGGCGGTCGAGGGCTTCAACGCTCAGGTCTCCCAGGGGATCGGCGCGATCTACCCCTACTTCGGCGCGCCCACGGTGGCGGTGGCGAAGAAGGCCAAGACCGCAGGGATCCCGGTGCTCGGTTCGCCGATCGGCTTCTGCGACTCCTCCGACGCCTCGTTCATCGGCGAGGTCATCTTCGCGCCCGGTTACTACCTGGCCCCGTTGCTCGACTCGTTCGCCGAGGGCAAGCTGGACCTCGGCGTGACCCGGAACTGGCGCCTCGGCGTCGACCCGGTGCCCGCCGTCCATGCCTGCGGTGACGCGGGTGACGCGAAGGAGGCGATGAACACGGCCGTCGACGCGGCGCAGAAGGACATCAACGACGGGAAGATCAACCCGTTCTCGATGGTTCCGCAGAGCTGATCGGGTGGTTGGCGTGGAAGGACGACCACAGGTGCAGCCGTTGCTCTCCATGAACGGTGTCACCAAGTACTTCAACGGGGTCCCGGCCTGCCTCGACGTAGACCTCGCGGTCGAGCCGGGCGAGATCCACGGTCTGCTCGGGCAGAACGGTGCAGGCAAGTCCACTCTGATGAACGTGCTGCTGGGTCTCGTCCGCGCCGACCGCGGTGAGCTGATGGTGGCCGGTTCTCCGGTCACCATCAGCGACCCCAACGATGCCCGTGCACACGGAATTCGGATGGTGCATCAGCACTACAGTCTGATCCCGACTCTCTCGGTCTGGGAGAACGTGGTGCTCTCCTCGCCCGGTCCGGTCGATCGGGAACGAACGGTGGCCGAGATCCGGGAGGTCTCGGAGCGCTTCGGCCTCGAGGTCTCCCCGCACGCTCGGGTCGGTGACCTGAGTGTGGGCGAGCAGCAGCGGGTCGAATTGGTGACCTGTCTGATCGACCGGCCGCGACTGCTGGTCCTGGATGAGCCCACCGCGGTGCTCACCAGGCAGGAGTCTCGATCGCTCTTCACGATGCTGCGTGACCTGGTCGCCACCGAGCAGTGCTCGGTGATCCTGATCAGTCACAACCTCGCCGAGATCAGCGCCGTGGCCACCGAGGCCACGGTGATGCGCGGTGGTCGGGTCGTCTCCCGGGTCAAACCGACCGAGACACCGGTCGCCGAATTGGCCCGGCACATGATCGGTCGAGACCTGCCGGTCAATGCCGACGTGGCAGCGGTGATCGGTGCGGCCGACGCCACCTCGGACTCGGGCGGTTCCGTCACGAGGGAGGTCATCGACCGTGAGCCGGTGCTCACCGTCTCCGGTGCCAGCGTCATCGGCAAGGACGGCGTCACGGCCCTGGACTCCCTCGACCTGACGGTTCGTCCCGGCGAGATCGTCGGGGTGGCCGGGGTCGAGGGCAACGGCCAGCAATGGCTCCAGGCGCTGCTCGGTGGATCACAGTCGTTGCGCTCGGGCGAGGTCCGGGTGCACGGCAGAAAGGTGCCGGTCGGGCGACCCGGATCGACCCGCTCCGCCGGGGTCGGCGTCGTGCCCGAGGACCGCCGCGAGTCCGGCTGCATCCTGGACATGTCGGTGGCCGACAACCTGGCCCTGGCCTCGCTCGGCTCGCTTTCCAAGAAGGGCGTCGTATCGAGGCGCCGACTACGTGAGCTGGCCGATCGTCTGGTGGACGAGTTCGACATCGCCGTCGCCTCGATCGACCAGCCGATGCGGTCACTCTCGGGTGGCAACCAGCAGAAGGTCGTGTTGGCTCGGGAGATGTCCGCCCAGCCGTCCGTCCTGGTGCTGGCCCAACCGACCCGCGGTCTCGATGTCGGGGCCGTGGCGGACCTACACGAACGGATGCGGGCCGCTGCCGCCGATGGCGTTGCGGTGCTGCTGATCTCGTCGGATCTGAACGAGATCCTGACCCTGTCGGACCGGATCGCGGTGATGCACCGCGGCCGGATCCAGGGCGAACTCACACGACAGGAAGCCAACCCGGAGCGACTCGGGTTGTTGATGGGAGGGGTCAACGCATGAGTCCGACGGAGGTGTCCGCGAGTCCATCGGACACCACACCGAAGCAGGATCCACCGGACGCCCGCGGCCCCGATGGTGTCGCCGCGGGCCTGGTGGCGACGCTGCGCGCCGGGGCCCGGCCGGGAACGGAGCAGGTGCTCGCGTTCCTGGCGTTCTTGGCGGTCGGTCTGGGGGTCGGCCTGGCGCTGGCCACCGCGACCGGCCATTCGCCGGGGGTGATTCTGTCCACCCTGGTCAAGGGCAGTTTCGGAGACAGCATCTCCATCGGCTACACCCTCACCGCGGCCGCTCCGCTGCTGCTGGTGGCCCTGGGTGCGGTGATCTGCATGCGGGCCGGTCAGTTCAATATCGGTCAGGAGGGTCAGGTCACCCTGGGCCTGATCGGCGCCGGATTCGTGGTCTTCCACGTCGACGGTCCCGGCCCGCTGGTGATCGCCCTCGCCTTCGTCGGTGCGGGGCTGGCCGGTGGGCTGTGGGCCGTGCTTGCGGCATTGCTGAAGTTCGGCCGCGGAGTCGACATCGTGGTCAGTTCGCTGCTGATGGTCTTCTTGGCCGAACAGCTGCTGGTCGCCTTGATCAGTGGCAGCGGCCCGTTGCACGACAACGGTGATGACGTGCTCGGCGGCGGGACCGCTTCGCAGTCACCGCAGGTGCCCGACAGCACGATCCTGGCGAGCTATCAGATCTTCGGGGTGGAGGTGCCGTTCGCCTTCCTGTTGGCGTTGGTCGCCGCGATCGGGGTGGCCTGGTTCCTGCGCTCCACGCATGGCGGCTATCGGTTGCGGATCCTGGGCCAGAACCCCAAGGTCGCCGGCACGATCGGTATCAGCGCGCCCCGGCTGGGGTCGCTTGCGGTGGCCGCCTCGGGCGCCTTCGCGGGGATCGCCGGTGCGGTGATCCTGCTCGGCCAGAGCTTCCAGCTCAACCCCGGAGCCGCGAGCTCGATCGGGTGGAACGGTCTGCTGATCGCCTTGGCCGCTCGGATGAACGCCGGGATCAGCGTGCTGCTGGCCCTCGTCTTCGGAGCCATGGTGGCCAGTGGTGGCCTGCTCGGTGGCGAGGGTGTGCCCGGTGACATCGTCAACGTGATGACGGCCGCGATCGTGGTGGCCCTGCTCTGTCCCCCCGTGTTGTTGGCGGCTGTGCGCCGACGTCGGTTGCGTCGTTCGGTGGAGGTGGCCAAATGATGACGGTGATGTATCCCATGACGCTGAATGCGGATCTTTCGACGATCCTCTCGGCTGCGGTTCCGTTGACCGTTCCCTTGCTCTTCGCGGGCCTGGGGGAGTACGTGGCGCAACGCGCCGGAACGTTCAACCTCTCGGTCGAGGGGATGATGCTGAGCTCGGCCTTCGCCGGGGCCTGGGGCGCTACCGCGTCCGGGTCGCCGATCGTCGGATTGCTCTGCGGGATCGCGGCCGCGCTGCTGGTCGCTTTCGTGCATGGCAATCTGTCGCACCGGTTACAGCTCAACACTTACGTGGTCGGGTTGTCGCTGAACGTGCTGGTGCTCGGGGTGACCAACTACATGTTGTCGTCCACGGCGATCGACGTCCCCGGCTCCTCCCCGTGGCGGATCCCGCTGCTCTCGGATCTGCCGGTGGTGGGCAAGGCGTTCTTCGTTCAGCCGTGGGTGGTCTATCTGTTGCCCGTACTGCTGGTCTCGATCTGGTGGCTGCGTCGACGGCGGGTCGGGCTGGAGTTCCGTGCCGCCGGCGACGACCCGGCGGCCGCGGACCTGACCGGCATCGACGTCAACGCTCGCCGGCGTCAGGCGCTGCTCTTCTGCGGCCTGTGCGCGGGTATCGGCGGGGCCTACCTGTCGGTGTACCAGTCCGGTTCCTTCACCTCCGGAATGACGGCGGGGCGCGGCTATATCGTGATCGCGGCCGTGATCTTCGGTGGTTGGATGCTGCGCGGCGTGATCGGTGCCTGTGCCGTCTTCGGCATCGCGCAGGGACTTCAGCTGGCGCTGCCCGCGATCGGCTACACGATCTCGCCACAGCTGCTGACCGCGGCTCCCTATCTACTGGCGTTGGCCTCACTGGCGGTGCTGGGAGCCCGATCACACCGGCCCCTGGCCCTGGGACAACCCTTCGCCCCGGTGCGTTAGCCGCTGAGGAGGCACTTATGTGCCTCCTCAGCCGCGGGTGAAGAGGCTTATCAGTGCCTCCTCAGCGGAAAACTAGAGCCGGCTCCTCCCCGATGATTGGGGGAAGAGCCGGCTCTAGTTTGTTGGGCGACTCTCAGTCGAAGAGGACCACGCCACGCACGTTGACTCCCGCGTGCATGTCCGCATAGCCCTGGCCGATCTCGTCCAGGGTGTAGGTACGGGTGATGATCTCGTCGAGCTTGAGCGCTCCGGCGCGGTACATGTCGACCAGGGCCGGGATATCGGCGCTGGGGTTGCACTGGCCGAACAGGGAGCCCTGGATGCGCTTCTGGTACAGGGTCAGCTCGGTGAGGCTGATCGGCAGGCCGATCGCCGCGTTGTCGCCCAGTCCGGTAACAACCGCGGTGCCGCCCTTGCGGATCGCCGCGAAGGCGTCGGCGACGTGCTCGCCGCGGGTGACCCCGACGGTCACGATGGCGGCGTCGGCGCCCTGGCCGTTGCTCAGCTCGCGACCCAGCTCGGCGGCTTCGGCGGCGGTTGCGAAGGCATGAGTGGCACCGAGCCGCTTGGCCTCCTCCTGCTTGAACTCGACCGGGTCGACCGCGATCACGGTGGTGGCTCCGGCATGCACCGCGCCCTGGACCGCGTTGATGCCGATGCCGCCGATGCCCATCACGATCACGGTCTGGCCGGGTCGCACGTCGGCCGAGTTGACCGCGGCACCCCAGCCGGTGGCCACGCCACAGCCGATCAGGCAGGCCTTGTCGAGACCGATGTCCTTGCCGATCTTGACCACGGAGCGGGCCGAGACCGTGGTGGTCTCGACGAAGGCGGAGACGCCGCACATCTGGCCGACCGGGTCGCCGCCCTCGGCCAGATGCAGCCGCGGCGTGGTGGGCGGCATCCACACCTTGCCACCCTCGTCGCACAGGTTCTGCTGGCCGGTGGCGCACCAGCGACAGCTGCCGCACGCGGGCAGGAACGAGAAGACCACGTGGTCGCCCTCGGCCAGATGAGTGATGCCGGGTCCGACCTTGGTGATCACGCCGGCGCCCTCGTGCCCCAGCGCGAACGGATAGATCGGCGCGCCGGAGTCGCCTACGGCGATGTGGTCGTCGGAGTGACACAGGCCGGCGGCGACCAGGCGGACCTGGACCTCACCCTCGACCGGGTCGGCCACCTCGAGCTCCACCACCTCGTAGGGGCCGGGGGCATTGCGGATGATCGCGCCTCTGGTTCGCATCTCAGGAGTTCCTTCTCGTATCCGGGTGTGGCTCGACTCCGGGACCGCTGTCGGTCTCGGCCACCGCCGTGGGAAGGGGGCCGATGAGCCAGCACGTGCTGTTGTCGTTGACGGTAGGACAGCATTCAAGATTACGCAATGCGAGACATTGACTCGTCTTGCGAGACGGTGAATACTCGCTCGTGAGAGCTCGCTCACACAGGTACGGTCACAAGGACGGGTATGTCAACCTACGAGAACTTCGATCACCATTCAGCCGAGTGTCGCGATGACATCGTCGGCTATTACGCGGCGTTCCGTGAGAAGTGTCCGGTTGGTCGCTCGGACGCCCACGAGAACGGGTACGTCTACACGACCCGGTACGCCGACGTCTTCCACGTGGCACGCAACGACGCGCTATTCTCCTCCACCCGCAAGGCGGGGAACCTGGAGGGCACCGCGATCGTGATCCCGTCGGGACCCTTCGGCGGCACCATGCAGTACCCGCTGGAGATGGATCCGCCGGACAACGTCGAGTACCGACGTCTGCTCGATCTGATCCTCTCCCCGGCGGCCGTCGACGAGTTGCGTCCGATGATCGCCAAGCACGCCTCGAGGATCGTGGACGGGTTCATCGAGTCCGGCGACGTCGACCTGGTCGAGGTGCTCACCAATCCGCTGCCCAGTGCGGTGACGCTGGATTGGCTGGGCTTCCCCGAAGAGGACTGGACCCGGATCGGGGCGCCGATCCATGACGTGTTCACCGCCGAGCCCGGTAGTGAGCGTGCCCAGCGTGCCTACGCGGGCATGGCCTACCTGGAGGAGCGGCTCGCCGAGCTCATCGCCGAGCGTCGGGCCAACCCTGGCACCGACGCGATCAGCGTGCTGGTGGGTGAGCGTAAGGCCGACGGGTCGGAGTTCACCGACGCCGAGCTCCTCTCGGTGGTCGGAATCGCGGTCACCGGAGGGGTGGACACCACCACCTCCCTGACCGGCTCGGTACTGGTCCACCTCGACGAGCATCCCGAGATGCGTCAGCAGCTGATCGACGCCCCCGACCTGCTGATCGACGGCACGGACGAGTTCCTGCGTCGCTACGGCTCGGTCACCGCGATGTCGCGTACGGTCACCGAGGACACCGAGGTCGGTGGCTGCCCGGTCATGGCCGGCGAGCGGATCCTGGTTCCGTGGTTCGCCGCGAACCATGACCCGGAGGTGTTCAGCAATCCCGACGAGGTGAGGTTGGACCGGGACGCGAGCCGTCACCTCACCTTCGGGATCGGCACGCACCGTTGCCCCGGCGCTCACCTGGCCCGGGCGATGTTCCAGGAGATGATGAACCAGGTCCTCACCCGGCTGCCGGACTACCGGGTCGACCACGAGAACGTGATCGGCTACGCCTCACGCGGCAACCACATGGGCTGGGACAGGATCCCGGCCACCTTCACTCCCGGGTCTCGGGTGGGTGAGCAGGTCTCCCAGTTCACCAAGGCCAGCGACGACGCCTTCGAGGTCGTGCTGGACGCGGTCGACGTGGTCGCCGACGAGGTGATCGCGATCACCGTGCGGGCCACCGACGGCTCCGACCTGCCGGCCTGGCAGCCGGGCGCCCACCTGGAGGTGCGGTTGCCTTCGGGCCGACTGCGTCAGTACTCCATGTGCGGTACTACCGAGGACCCCGCCACCTATCGGATCGCGGTACTGCGTGAGCCGGAGGGGCGCGGCGGCTCGGCCGAACTGCACGAGGTGGCCGTGGCCGGTGCGGAACTGACCGTGCGCGGGCCGCGCAACCACTTCCCGCTGGTCGAGGCCGCCGACTACCTTCTGATCGCGGGTGGCATCGGGGTCACCCCGATCCTGGCGATGGCGCGGACCATCTCTGCTCGTGGCGGCAGCGCCAGGGTGCTCTACGGCGGTCGATCGGCGGCCACGATGGCGTTCACCGACGAGCTGCTGTCGCTGCCCGGGATCGAGGTCGATCTGGTACCCCAGGATGAGCGGGGCATCCCGGACCTGCAGGCCGCGATCGGCGCCTGCACCGACGCGACCGCGATCTACTGCTGCGGACCTGGCCCCATGATCGGCGCGGTGCAGGACACCTGCGAAGAGCTCGGGCGACGCACCCAGCTGCACATCGAGCGATTCGCGGCCAGCGACGAGATGGAGGCGCGGCTCACCTCCACCGAAGGCAACACCCCGTTCCAGGTAGAGCTGGCACGGACCGGTGTGGTGCTCGACGTCCCGGTCGACAAGCGGCTCATCGAGGTGGTCCGCGAGGTGGTTCCCGGAGTCGCCTTCGACTGCGAGAAGGGCTTCTGCGGCTCGTGCGAGACCCGGGTCCTCGAGGGCACCCCCGATCACCGGGACGAGGTGCTGAGCGAGTCCGAGCAGGCCACCGGCCGGTCCATGATCATCTGCGTGAGCCGATCCTGCTCGAAGAAGCTGGTCCTGGACCTGTAATCCCTCGCTGAGGGGGCACTCTTGTGCCTCCTCAGCGGAGGAGGGGTCAGGGGCGGAGCAGGGAGGTGACCTTCTCGGTGGCCAGGGCTACCACCAGAGTGGGCAGTCGCGGACCGCGATCGGCCGAGACCAGCAGGTTGTAAAGAAGCCCGAAGAACTGCTTCTGGTCCGCCTTGACCTCGTCATTCGGCTTCTCGTCGAGGGGTACTCCGCGGGCGATCTTCGGGACGCCGTAGACCAGTGTCGTCACCGCGTCCTGCTCCAATTCACCCAGGTCTGCCAGACCGTCGACGAGCAGGTCCAACCAGGTGCGCTCCTGCTCGGAGGCGGCGTCCAGTCGCTCGATGTCGGGGGTCTCGCGCACGATGGTGCGCTCCTCGGCGGGCACGAACTCCGCGGTCCAGTTCATCGCCTTGGTCAGTCGCGGTTCCAGATCGGCTACCCCGGAGTGGGCGAAGCCGACGTGGTTGATCACCTGGGAGATCAGGTCCGCCGAGCCGGCCGTCACATCGGCGACCGAGCTGAGTGTGCGGAACGGCACCTGCACCGCAGCGGTGGGCAATCGCAGCACCGCGGTGGCCACGGCGCGCTCCCAGGCCAGCACCGCGACGTCCCGCTTGGCGGGGTCGGCGGCCTTCTTGGTCAGCGCGTCCCACTCGTCGTAGAGACGCACCACCTCGGGCCCGAAGTCGATGTCGAAGGTCTGTTTCGGGGCACGCCGTACGTAGAGCCAGCGCAGGATCGCCGGCTCCAGGATCTTCAGCGCGTCGACCGCGGTAGGCACCCCGCCGGTCGATGAGGACATCTTCTGCATACCCGCGAACCCGACGAATCCGTAGGCAACGAAGCACGGGGCGACCCCGGAGAAGATCTCCTTCACGACCTCCTTGCCCACCGTATAGGAGGAGCCGGGGGTGGCATGATCCGCGCCACCGGGCTCGAAGTTCACGTTCTCGAACTGCCACCGCATCGGCCAGTCGACCTTCCAGACGAGCTTGCCCTCGCTCTGGGTGGCCAGATTGGTGACGTGCGAGTCGCCGCAGGAGTTGCAGGTATAGGCCAGATCGGTGCTGTCGTCGTCGTAGGAGGTGATGGTGGTGGTATCGCGATTGCAGGTCCGGCAGTACGGCTTGAACGGGAACCGGGAGAGGTCCTCGACGGCCGGAGCGGCCGGGGCCACGTCGTCGGTGTCGTCGTCGGCCTTCTTGGTGCGGTATCGGTCCAGGATCTGATCGATCCGGGCCCGCGCGGCCACCGCATGCAGGACCTGATCACGGTAGGCACCGGCGGTGTACTGCTCGGTTTGGGAGACCTCGACCATCTCGACGCCCAGCTCGGTCAGCGCCGCCTGCAACGGGGCCTTGAAGTGGGCGGCCCAGGAGTCGTGACACTGCCACGGATCCGGGACCGCGGAGAGCGGACGACCGATGTGCTCCACCCACTCGGCAGGTACCCCGGCGGGCACCTTGCGGAACCGGTCGTAATCGTCCCAACTGTGCAGGTGTCGGACCTCGACTCCGCGCCGGCGTAGCTCGTCGGCCACGAAGTGGACGGTGAGGAACTCGCGCAGGTTGCCCAGGTGGACCGGGCCGGACGGTGAGGCCCCGGAGGCGCAGGTCACCGGATTGCCCTCGCCGGCATGCCGAACGGCCTCGTCAGCGGCGCGGGTCACCCAGTCGGCCGGAGCCTGCTGGTCGCCGTTCCTACCGCGGTTGCCACGTGCCATCGCCTGCTGCGTCCTTCGTCGTCCAACGTTGTGGTGGCGCCGTCGCGTCGTGGGCGGGCCGTGGTCAACGCTACCCGTGACTCGCCCGAGCCGGGTCGGGGAGGGCTCAGTACGCGACCGGGTCGCGCAGCAGCGGGCAGGTCATGCAGTGCCCACCGCCGCGGCCGCGGCCCAGTTCGGCCCCCACGATCTCGAGCACCTCGATGCCGGCCTCGCGCAGCAGCGAATTGGTCCAGGTGTTGCGGTCGTAGGCGACCACGACGCCGGGTTCGAGGGCCACTACGTTGTTGCCGGAGTCCCACTGCTGCCGTTCCGAGGCGTAGGAGTCGCCCCCGGTGCCGATCACCCGGAGATCCCCGATGTCGAGGGCCGAGGCGACGACATCGGTGAAGGGCAGCTTCTCCTCGACCACCGCCACCTGGGTGCGGTCGTCCGGGTACAGGCTGAAGGTGACGATCTGATCGGTGATCGCACGATAGGCCGTGACCACATCCAGATCGGCGAAGGTGAACACCGTGTCCAGGTGCATGGCGGCTCGCAACTTCGGCATCCCCGCCACGATCACCCGTTCGGCGGCACCCGCCTCGAACAGCTGGGCCGCCACCTGGCTGATCGCCTGGCGCGAGGTGCGCTCGCTCATCCCGATCAGTACGACTCCGTCTCCGACCGGCATCACGTCGCCACCCTCCAGGGTGGCGCGCCCATATGAGCGATCCGCGTCGCCCCACCACACCTGGGCGTCGATGAACTCGGGGTGGAAGGCGTAGATGGTCCGGTAGAGCAGGGTCTCGTCGTGTCGGGCGGGCCAGAACAGCGGGTTGAGGGTCACTCCGCCGTTGAGCCAGCAGGTGGTGTCGCGGGTGTACAGCGTGTTCGGCAGCGGGGGCATCAGGTACTCCTGCCCGCCGGCATGCTCCAGGGCGAGCCGGACGTGGTCGGAGCCGTACTCGCCGGGCAGGTCCTCGGTGGCCATCCCCCCGATCAGCAGGGTGGCCAGGGTTCGCGGGTCCAGGGTCTCCAGATACTCGCGGGTGCCGTCGACCAGGCCCAGCCCGATCTCGTCGATGGTGATCTTGCGGTCCAGCAGCCAGTCCCGGGCGCCTGGGATCGCCAGGGTCTGGGCGAGCACCTCGTGCAGTTCGAGGACCTCGACACCGCGTGAGGTCATCAGGTCGACGAAGGTCTGGTGGTCACGCTGGGCGTTGGCTACCCACAGCACGTCGTCGAAGAGCAGATCGTCACAGTTCGAGGGGGTCAGCCGCAGGTGGGCCAGGCCGGGTGAGCAGACCAGCACGCGGCGCAGCCTGCCGACCTCTGAGTGCACCCCGAATCGGGGCAGGTGGGTCTGTTCCATGGTGCCCTCCAGATCGGACGTCTGCTTCACCCTGCCACGTGAGGCGTGTGAGCGGACTCGCTACCGGGGCGTGTCGAGATCGACCGGTGCGGGCAGCACCATCGTCAGCGCGCCGGGGAGGAGGTCCCAGGAACGGGCCGACATCGGCCCCTCGATCTCGCCATCGGCCGCACACCAGAACCTCGCCTCACCCGGGGCCTCGACCCGGATCCTGGTGCCTCGCAGGTACCGCACGTCCGGGCTGGCGTGGACCCGACCCCGTACCAGGTCGATCAGGTACCGGAGCACACTGGCCGGACCGGTAGCTCGGGAGAGCATCACGTCGGCCGCCCCGTCCCCGACCGCGGCCAGGGGGGTCAGTTCGGCGCCGCCGCCGACGCTGGTGCCATTGCCTACCGAGACCATCAACAGCCGAGCACGCCCATCGGCGACCACCACCTCGTCCACCGTGACGCGGAGTCGGGTGGGGGCGACCCGCAGCCCCGCCACCAGTACTCCCAGTGGGTAGCCGAGGATGCCGAGATTGGCCTTGCCGACTCCGATTCTGCCGAGAGACTCCTTGACCCTTTCCCCGATCCGGCTTGCCTCGGCTCCGGCACCCAGATGCACGTTGTTGACCACCACGCCACCCTCGTGGTCGACGAGCAGATCGATCCGGTGCGGCGTCCCGGTGGCGGCCAGGACGGCTGCCTGAGCCGGATCCAGTGGGATCCGGGTGCCACGGGCGAAGTCGTTGCCGGTGCCCAAGGGCACCAGTGCGACCTGGTGATCGGCCAGCCGGTCGCGACGGTGCAGCGCCTCGACGACCGCGTGCAGACTTCCGTCGCCACCGGCAACCACCAGCCGTCGATCGGCGGCGCCGGCCAGGGCATGGTCCAGGTCGTCCGGTCCGGAAGTGGCCACCCGTCTCAGGTCACCGTGTCGGGCCAGCACCTCGGCAGTGGTGTCGACGGCCTCGTCATCGGCGGTCCCGGCGCTGGCGTTGGCGATCAGCAGGAAGTCCCCCATGGACTCAGCGTAGTGAGCGGCGCCGGAACCACCGGCGTGTCCGGGTGGGGACTCCCGCGGGGCGCGCCCGGTGAGTCGGCCGGTGTTGGTAGACTCCGGATGCAAGAGCTCCGGACGCGCTTGTGCCCCCGGGGCTCTTTGCTTTTTCAGCGGCGGTGACGCCGGAAGCTAGCCGAAGGGGGCTGTGATGCCCGCGATCGTGGTTCTGGGCGCCCAGTGGGGCGACGAAGGTAAGGGCAAGGCCACCGACCTACTCACCACCACCACCGACATCGACTATGTGGTGCGTACCAGTGGTGGGCACAACGCCGGTCACACGATCGTCGTCAACGGTGAGAAGTACGCCACCCACCTGCTGCCCAGCGGGATCCTCACCCCGGGCGCGGTCAGCGTGATCGGCAACGGCGTCGTGGTCAGCCCCGAGGCGCTCTTCCGGGAGCTCGACGGGTTGATTGAGCGTGGCGTCGAGGTGGCGGATCTCAAGGTCAGCGCCAATGCGCACGTGATCGCCAGCTACCACGCGGTCATCGACAAGGTCTCCGAGCGGTTCCTCGGCAAGAACCTGATCGGCACCACCGGCCGCGGTATCGGCCCCGCCTATGCCGACAAGGTCAACCGGGTCGGGATCAGGATCGCGGACCTCTTCGACGAGAAGATCCTGGCCGAGAAGATCGAGGCTGCCCTCGACGTGCGCAATCACCTGCTCACCAAGGTCTACAACCGCCGGGCGATCGAGGTCGACGCCGTGGTCGAGGAGCTGACCGCGTACACCGAGCGGCTGCGGCCGATGGTCTGTGACACCTCGTTGCTGCTCAACCGGGCCCTGGACCGGGGCGAGACGGTCCTGTTCGAGGGCGCCCAGGCGACCATGCTCGACGTGGACCACGGCACCTATCCGTTCGTCACCTCCTCGTCGCCCGTGGCCGGCGGCGTCAGCACCGGCTCCGGAGTGGGCCCGACCCGGATCGACCGGGTCATCGGGGTGATCAAGGCCTATACGACTCGGGTCGGCTCCGGCCCGTTCCCGACCGAGCTCTTCGACGAGGACGGGGAGAATCTGCAGCGCCTCGGAGGCGAGATCGGGGTCTCCACCGGCCGCACCCGGCGGTGTGGCTGGTACGACGTGGTCATCGCCAGGTATGCCGGGCGGATCAACGGTCTGACCGATCTGTTCCTGACCAAGCTCGACGTGCTCGACACCTGGGAGCGGATCCCGGTATGCGTGGCCTACGAGATCGACGGCGTCCGGCACGACGAGATGCCGATGACACAGACCGAGTTCCACCACGCCAAGCCGATCTATGAGTACTTCGAGGGCTGGGGCACCGACATCTCCGGGTGCCGCGAGTTCGGCGACCTGCCGCCCAACGCGCAGAAGTACGTCAAGGCGCTCGAGGAGCTCTCCGGCACCCGCATCTGGGGTGTCGGCGTGGGTCCGGGCCGCGAGCAGACCGTGGTCGTCCACCCCGACTGAGCCGGTCATGGCGTCAGACGGGTCGCCGCTGACCGAACAGACGTCGCTGGCGTTCCGCTTCCAGCCGCTGTGCCTCGGCGACCAGATGCGTAGGGGTGGCGAAGCCACGCAGTCGGATGGTCTCATTGATCTCGCGGACCAAGCGCTGGCGAGACCGCTCCCAGTTGCTTGGCCGCAGGTCGTCCCAGACCAGCCGAGAGACTCCGAGACCGGCTCGGATGAGCGCGCGTTCACGCTCCCGTTCGGCCCACACCACGTCGCTAGGATCTTGACTGGCCACCCCGCCGCGGCTCGTGGGCAGGTATTTGACCCGACCGTCGAACTCGACGACCTGTGGGCCGACTAACAAGTCACACCACACCACGCGTCCGCCGATCCGGACTGGGAACTGGGTACGTGGCCGACCGAATCCAGTCTCGATGACAAGGAGTCTGGCTAGTGACTCGGCCGGATTCTCGGCACCGGGATCAGCCAGGTCGATCGCCTCACGGGCGGTTCGGACCCCGCGCCAGTTCATCATCGGAGCGGCTGCCTCGCGCAACTGATCATGGCTTGCCCCCAGCCGGAGGGCCGAGTCGCAAGCGCTGACTCCGGTTCGCAGACCGTGTTGCCGGGCAATATCGATGGCAGTTCGGGCCGGGTTCAGTACCGACATCGAACCAACCGTGATCACCTGTTGCTCCTCGTATCGAGCGGTGTGGTGCTTGACCCCGAATTGGTGCCGGGAACCGTCGACGTGGGGGCGGGTGATGTGTACGAACGGTTGCCGAGGAGACAGGAATGCGAGTCCCAGCGCATGGGCTGCCGAGTCGTGGCTGAACACATGGGCGTGCAGCATCACCGCGCTGGCTGCCCTAGCCCTGAGCAGTTCCCGGCCAGGGCCGGGAGGAAGGGAATCCCAGGTCTCTGCGGTGGTGTAGACCCCGCGGATCTGGCTCTGTGGACAACGGTGCCGAGCCGTCTAACGCGCTGTCGTTCGCTCCAACGTGCTGTTGTAGGTCCGCGGACGAGCGGACAACACCGCGTTACAGGCGGAGCGTTGGGGAGTGGGTCAGGGCTTGACCAGCCCGAGCCAACTGAGCAGGCCGCGCAGGGTGTTCGGGATCAGGGCGGTGGCCTGGCTCAACGGTTTGCCGACGACCTCGTCGGCGCAGGCTCGCTTCGCACCGTTCAGCAGGCCCAGGGGGTCCGGGATCTTGCCGAATTCGGCACCGCAGAGGTCCAGCGCATCGGTGATCGAGAGCACGGGCTCGAGGATCGGATCGGTGACCGGCGCCAACGGATCGGTGACCGGAGCCAGCGGGTTCGGCGGCAAGGTGGGCTTCGGTCGGGGCTTGGGGTCCGTGGAGGGCTTCGGGTTGTTGGACGGCTGTTTGCCGGGCTGAGGCTTCGGGGGCGGCGGCGGACTCGCCGGTGGCGCGCTGGAAGGCTTCGGGTTCGGTGCTCTGCTCGGTGCGGGATTCGTTGACTCCGGCATGACCGGGCGAGGCGCATCGGCGACCAGCTGGGGCGAATGCGGCCCGTTCACGGTGCCCTTCGGGCCCGAGGGGTCCAGGGTCGGTGCGGTCGGATCCTGCACCTGAGCGCCGGCTTGAACGGTGCCACCCGCAGCCGACCAGTCATCGGCCAGGTAGGCATCCATGACGGCCAGGACGGAGTCGACGTAACTCTCGGAGTGGTTGTAGCGATGTACCGCCGAGCGTCGCCCGGCATCGGTGGACAGATCGTCCTCACCCGAGCAGAGATACACCGCAGCACCGAGCGCGGCGTCGTCGATGTCTTGAGGGTCGCGCCGTCCGTCGTTGTCGCCGTCGACCCCCACCACCGACCAGGTCGAGGGGATGAACTGCATCGGGCCCACCGCGCGGTCCCAGATGGTGTCGGCGTCATACCGGCCGCCGTCGGTATCGGGGATCGCCCGGGTCCCGTGGGTCCCGTCGAGGGCGATGCCGAAGATGCCGGGAGTGGCCACTCCGGTGGAGTCCAGCTCCGAACCCCCGAAGCGGCCGTGGTCGGATTCCACCCGGCCGATCGCGGCCACCAGTTCCCAGGGCATCTGGCATCCGGGGTCGGCGTCGTTGATCACCGCTTCGGCTCGCTGATAGGCGGCCAGCGCGACACTGGGAATGGTGGAGAGACTCGCCTTCGTCGCGACCGTTCGAGCCCCGGCGCGGGGCCGGGAACCGTGTCCCTCATCCAGCGCCGAAAGGCTGGCCGGAGCCTCGATCGCAGCCTGGGGAACCGATGGCCGTACCGCCTCGAGTGGCTTCTCGGGTGCCGCCACCGGCAGTACGACCATCGGCCCGCCTAGGACCGCAACCTGGGCGGTCACTGCGGCAGAGACGATCGCCAACCCGATAAGAGACAGGGCACGTCGCCGTGCAGCTGGAGTTCCGGAACCATTGGCGGATCCGTCGCTGGAGTTGCTGCGGCGCACTGTCTCTCCCCCCGGGTCTGCTTACCTTGATCGTCATCCTGCCCGTACTTCCCCTCTGGAGCACGGGTATCGATCCAACGAGGCTCCTGCGTCCGGGTTACGCCTGAGTGTAGGGACGTGGTCGGGAGCCACCCGCTCCACTTACCTGAGCACTTACCTGAGCACGGCCTGAATGCCCCCTGAGCGATCACTGAGCGAGGCGTCCCGATGTGCCATCTGCCGGTGTGCTATTGGACAATGGAGCGGTGACCACCCCCGTTCCGCCCCAGGACACGACCGTCTCCGCCGCCCTCTTCGAGCGGGCCCGAGCGGTGACCCCGGGGGGCGTCAACTCTCCGGTGCGGGCCTTCAACGCGGTGGGCGGCACGCCACGCTTCATCCGTTCGGCACGGGGGGCCTGGCTGACCGACGTCGACGGCAACCGCTACGTCGACCTGATCTGCTCCTGGGGCCCGATGCTGTTGGGCCACCAGCACCCCGACGTGATGGCCGCGGTGCACGAGGCGATCAACCGGGGCACCTCCTACGGGACGCCGACCGAGCCCGAGGTGCTGCTGGCCGAGGAGATCGTGGCCCGGACCCCGGCGGAGGCCGTGCGTTTCGTCTCATCGGGTACCGAGGCGACGATGAGTGCGATCCGTCTGGCCCGCGGGTTCACCGGTCGCGAGGTCGTGGTGAAGTTCGCCGGCTGCTATCACGGCCACGTGGATGCCCTGCTCGCCCAGGCCGGCTCCGGTCTGGCCACCTTCGCGGTGCCCGGAACCCCTGGGGTGCCCGCCTCCTCGACCGACCTGACTCTGGTCCTGCCCTACAACGACCGGGCCGCGGTGAGCGCGGCATTCGCCGAGCACGGTAGCCGGATCGCCGCCCTGATCACCGAGGCCACTCCCGGGAACATGGGACTCGTCCCACCCGATCCCGGCTTCAACGCCTTCCTAGCCCAGACCTGCCGGGAGCACGGCGCACTGTTCGTGCTGGACGAGGTGATGACCGGCTTCCGCGCCACCCGTGACGGGGGCTGGGGCCTGGACGGTAAGCCCGAGGGGTGGATCCCCGACCTGGTCACCTTCGGCAAGGTGATGGGGGGTGGATTCCCGGCGGCGGCCTTCGGCGGTCGCCGCGACGTGATGGACCGTCTGGCGCCGACCGGCCCGGTCTACCAGGCCGGAACCCTGAGCGGGAACCCGATCGCGACCACCGCCGGGCTGCGGACCCTGCAACTGGCCACGCCCGAGGTCTACGCGCACCTGGACCGGACCGCCACCGTCATCTCGGAGGCCGCGGGTTCGGCCCTCGCCGAAGCCGGTGTGGCGCATCGGGTGCAGCGTGCCGGGACCATGTTCTCGGTCTTCTTCGCCGAGGGCGAGATCCGGAACTTCGCCGATGCCGACAACCAGGACACCGCCGCCTACGGCGCCTTCTTCCACGCGATGCTGGATGCCGGAGTACACCTGCCTCCGTCGGCTTACGAGGCCTGGTTCGTCTCGGCCGCCCACGATGACGAAGCGGTCCAGCACGTCCTCGATGCGCTGCCGGGCGCGGCCCGGGCGGCAGCCGCCGCCCAGCAGGATGCCCAGCAGAGTGCAAGGAGCAAGGCATGAGCAGGACCATCGTCCACCTGGTGCGCCACGGCGAGGTGTTCAATCCCGAGGGGATCCTGTACGGACGCCTGGACGGCTTCCATCTCTCCGAGCGCGGCAAGGCCATGGCCGCGATGACTGCCGATGCCCTCAAGGAACGCGACCTGGTCCACCTGGTCTCCTCCCCGCTGGAGCGCGCCCAGGAGACCATCGCCCCGCTGGCCGCTGCGACCGGGCTCACCCCGGAGCTCGACGAGCGGGTACTGGAGTCGGTCAACCTGTTCGAGGGACACAGCTTCACCGCTGGCGGTCGGGCACTGCTCAAGGTCCCGCACCTGTGGCGACACCTGTACAACCCGTTGAAGCCCTCGTGGGGCGAGCCGTACCGGGAGATCTCGGCCCGGATGATGTCCGCGGTGCACGATGCTCGAAAAGCCGCTGAGGGTCATGAGGCGGTCATCGTCTCCCACCAGTTGCCGATCTGGACCACCCGGCTGTTCCTGGAGCGCCGTTCCAACCTGGTCCATCCCAAGCGGCGCCAGTGCACCCTGTGCTCGGTCAGCTCGCTGCATTTCGACGGTGACCGTTTCACCCACCTGGTCTATACCGAGCCCGCGATCAGCCTGATCCCCAGAGCCGATCGTGACGACCCGTTCTCGGCGGGTGGCAACGAACCGGCGGGCGACCGATGAGGCGCCGGCGGTTCGCCATCGCCGTCGCCGGGACCGTGGCGGCGCTGCTGGTCGGTGGTTGCACCAGTCAGCAGTCGGCGGACGGCAAGGGCTTCGTCTCCGGAGACGGATCGATCACCACGCTCAAACCGGCCGATCGCGGTGTTCCGATCGAGTACAGCGGCAAGGACCTGGACGGGAAGACTCTCGACCTGGCGAGCCTGCGTGGCAAGCCCGTCGTGATCAATGTCTGGGGTACCTGGTGCGTGCCCTGTCGCACGGAGATGCCGGTACTGGTGGATGTTGCGGCGGAACTGGGCGAAAGCGCCCACTTCGTGGGGCTCAACACCCGCGACACCTCGACCGAGAACGTCAAGAGCTTCAACCGCAACTTCGACGTCACCTGGCCGTCCTGGTTCTCGCCGGACGGCAAGGCACTGGTGCCCTTCATCCAAGCCAAGGCGCTGACACCGCAGGGCATCCCGACCACCATGGTGCTCGACGACGAGGGCCGGGTGGCCGCCGTGATGCGCTCGGAGGTGAGCAGCCCGAGCACCCTGATCGAGATCGTCAAAGACGTGGCTGCGGGCAAGTGAACGCGGCCCTGGTCGGCCGCGGGCCGGAGCCCGGCTGATGGATATCGAATGGCTCAAGGAGACCGTTTTCTCCGGATCCATCCTGCTGGCCGCGCCGCTGGCGGTGCTGGCCGGACTGGTCTCCTTCCTCAGCCCCTGTGTGATCCCGCTGCTGCCCGGCTACCTGTCCTATGCCACCGGGATCTCGGGTGCCGACCTGGCGGCCGGCGAAGCGGGCAAGCATCGAGGGCGGATGCTGCTGGGGAGCAGCCTGTTCGTCCTCGGGTTCGCCACCGTCTTCACCCTGCTGGGGTTGCTCGCCGGATCGTTCGGGGTCTGGCAACTGGAGCACGCCCGGACGATCACCATCGTCTCGGGGGTCCTGGTGATCGCGATGGGTCTCGCCTTCATGGGCGCGGTCCCGTTCCTGCAACGTGACTGGCGGCTGCACAAGGTGCCCGCCGTCGGGCTGGGTGCCGCTCCGCTGCTCGGGGTGATCTTCGGGCTCGGCTGGATGCCGTGTGTGGGGCCGACCCTCAGTGCCATCCTGGGCCTCTCGCTGCAGAGCGGCGGTGCAGGTCGGGGTGCTCTCCTCTCCCTGCTCTACGCACTGGGATTGGGTATTCCGTTCCTGATCGCCGGGTTCGCCTACGAGCGGACCCTCGGGGCGATCGCGGTGGTGCGGCGTCACCAGAAGTGGGTCACCCGGATCGGTGGGCTGATGCTGGTGGTGCTCGGGGTGCTGCTGGTCGCCGGTTGGTGGAACGACATGGTCACCTGGATCCAGGTGCATCTGGTCACAGGATGGAGCGTCAGCATTTGACTACCTTGCACGCGCCCGGCACCGGGAACCAGGGCGATGGTCGTCGCCCGGGTGAACTAGGCCTGCTCGAACTACTGCGGTGGTTCTGGCGTCAGATCACCTCCATGCGCACGGCGCTGATCCTGCTGCTGATCCTGGCGGTTGCCGCGATCCCCGGATCGTTGATCCCCCAGGCCGGGGTGGATGCGCTGAAGACGTCGCAGTGGCAGGACGCCCACCCGACCTTGACGCCCATCTACGACAAATTGGGCATGTTCTCGGTCTACGACTCGTGGTGGTTCTCGGCCATCTACGTGCTGCTGATGGTCTCCTTGGTGGGGTGCATCGTGCCGCGGCTGTTCGTCTACGCCAAGGCGATGCGGGCCCGGCCACCGAAGGCGCCCCGCAACCTGACCCGGATGCCCGAGTCCGCCTCGTTCACCACCGACAGGTCCGAGGCCGAGGTGCTGGACGCGGCGCGCGTCCTGCTCAAGCGGCGTCGTTTCCGCACCGACCGACACGAGGACTCCGTGGCCGCGGAGCGTGGTTACCTACGCGAGGCCGGGAACCTGGTCTTCCACCTCTCGATCCTGGTGGTGCTGGCCGGCTTCGCGGTGGGTGCGCTCTTCGGCTACCAGGGCGGCGTGATCATGGTGGTCGGCAAGGGGTTCACCAACAACCTGACGCAGTACGACGACTTCAACCCCGGAGGGCTCTTCAAGACCTCGCAGTTGGATCCGTTCACCTTCGACATCGATGACTTCGACATCACCTGGCTGACCGAGGGCGCCGGTGCCGGGCAGGCCCGGAAATTCGTCTCGCACCTGACCTACACCTCGGAGCCCGGTGCCGAGCCCAAGAGGTACGACCTGCGGGTCAACCATCCACTGACCATCGGCTCGACCAGCATCTTCCTGATCGGGCACGGCTACGCCCCGGTGATCACGATCCGGGACGGGGAGGGCAATGTGACCTACTCGGGTCCCACCGTCTTCCTGCCCACCGATACGAGTTTCCGGTCGTTCGGCGTCGTCAAGGCACCGGATGCCAAGCCGAGTCAGATCGCTCTGGACGGCGAGTTCTACCCGACCGTGGCGTTCACCACCGATCGGTTCCCGTTCTCCCTGTTCGGCAAGGACCTGGCTCCCTATATCTCGATGACGGTGTGGACCGGGGACCTGGGCATGGATGACGGGAGTCCACAGTCGGTCTACGTGCTCGACCGGGATAAGGCCAAGCCGGTGCAGGGCGCCAACGGTGCTCAGGCCCGGGTCGACCTGGCTCTGGGGGAGTCGCAGAAGTTGCCGGACGGGCTCGGGTCGGTCAGCTTCGACGGGGTCGAGAAGTGGAACAAACTGCAGATCTCGCAGACGCCGGGCAAGTTCGTGGCCCTGGGAGGCGTGATCGCCGCCCTGATCGGGCTGCTCGGCTCGCTGTTCATCCGACCCCGGCGGGTCTGGGTCCGAACCCGTACCGAGAACGGGGTGACCGTCGTCGAGGTGGCGGCCCTGGACCGGTCCAGCGGCGGCGACGTCTCGGGTGAACTGCAACTGATCCAAGAATCACTGGGCGACCTGGCCCGAGACCCGCGCGAGGGCGCGACGACGAGTGCGGAGGAGAAGGCGTGAGCGACGCATCCTGGGAGAACCTCAGTCAACAGGCCGCGATGGTGGCCGGGATCCTCTACTTCCTGGCGCTGCTCTCGCACCTGGTCGAGTGGTCTTCCCTGCGCGGCGGCGGGATCGACCCGCAGGCGGCCGAGGGACGCCCTGCCATGTTCCGCAGGCTCGGCGTGATGCTGACCGTGATCGGTTTCGGTGCGCATTTCGTGTCGCTGCTGGGCCGTGGCATGGCGGCGGATCCGAACCGGGTGCCCTGGGGCAATATGTACGAGTTCGCCATGGCCGGCAGCTTCTTCGTGGTGCTGATCTACCTGGCCTGCTACCGCCGGTTCCGGCTGAGCTGGATCGCCCCCTGGGTGCTGCTCTTCGTGATCGCGGCGATGATGACCGCCGAGATCTGGCTCTACAAGCCGATCGCCCCGCTCACCGAGGCGCTGGACTCGTACTGGTTGGTGATCCATGTCGTCTCCGCCGTGATCGCGACCGGGGGGTTCTCGATCGGCGGGATCATCTCGATCCTGTACCTGGTCAAGGAGCGCAAGTCCAAGAAGGGCACGCTCAAAACCACCGGCTACCTGGCCACCCGGGTGCCGGACCTCAAGACGCTGGACCGGATCTCGTACCGGATGCACGCCTTCGCTTTCCCGGTGTGGACCTTCGCGGTGTTGATCACCGGTCCGATCTGGGCCCACGAGGCGTGGAGCCGGTACTGGAACTGGGACCCCAAGGAGGTCTGGGCCTTCATCACCTGGGTCGTCTACGCCGCCTACCTGCACGCCCGGACCACGGCCGGCTGGAAGGGGCGGAACTCCTGCTATATCGCGCTGGTGGGGCTGTTCACTCTTTGGTACAGCTTCATCGGGGTGAACTTCTTCAACTCCAACAGCCAGCACTCCTACGCCGAGAGCGGCGCGGAGACCTCACTGGTACAGATCGATGCTCCCAGGGGTGACATTGGCGCCGCCTCAACCAGTGTCTTGCCCTAGGGAGGCCGGCCCCACAGCGAGCGTGGGTCAGGCCTCGGGGCTCTGATCCTCGCTGTCGTCGCTGTCCGAGGGTCTGGGCGCCTCGGGCTTGTCCGGATGGGCTCGGTCACGCTTCCGCTTCTCCCACTCCAGGGAGCGGAGGAACTCGGGGTCGTCGTCCGGCGCCACCGGGCGCGAAGGCCGGGCGTTCGGGCGCTGCGGAGGACGCTGCTGACCGCCCTGTCCGGCTTCGAGCCGACGCTCGATGGCACGGGTGGTCAGATAGACGACCACCGCGATCACGAACAGCACCACCAAGAACCTCAACACGCTCCCAGCGTAGGCGCTCGGAGCAACTGTTCGCCTCTGTCGGTGGATTCTCGGACGCGACCGGGCAGCGCCTAGGCTTGGAGCGTGAAGGACTTCTGGATCTACAACGTGCTACGACTGGGCATGCTTCTCGCGTCATTCGCTCTGGTGACCGCGATCTGGGCGGCCGTGAACGGTGGCCAGGTCTCCATGATCGGAGCCGTGATCGTTGCTTTCCTGATCTCGGGAGTCGCCTCCTACTTCCTGCTCAACCGGCAGCGCGAGAAGGTCGCCGCGGCATTGGAGCGGAAGGCCAAGCAGCGGTTCAAGAGGGTCGAAGAGGACTGAGTGGCCGAGGGGCTCCTCGATCCCCTCGTCCCGGTGCTCACCTTCCGGTGCTCAGCCCACCTGGAGGAAGACCACCACCAGCGCCGCCCACCACAGCTGGGCGGTCCCGGTCTGGGCGAGTACCGGGATCAGTGCCGGCCCGCCGGCCCCGCCCAGGACCCGGCGCACCGCAGGTACCAGGGCTCCTATGAAGATCAGCGCACCCAGCACCCACCAGGTGGTGCTGGCGGCGATCGCCACCACCGCAGCCGCTGCGGCCAGCACCAGCAGGACGTAGAACGCCCGGGTGCGTCCGTCCCCGAGCAGTACCGCCAGGGTTCGCTTGCCGGCCTCGGTGTCGGTAGGAATGTCGCGCAGATTGTTGGTCACCAGGATGGCGCAGGCCAGCGATCCGGTGCCGATCCCGGCATAGAGCGCCGGCCACAGCCAGGTCTCGGTCTGCACATAACAGGTGCCCACCGTGGCGACCAGCCCGAAGAAGACGAAGACCATCACCTCGCCCAGGCCCAGGTAGCCGTAGGGCCTGGTGCCCCCGGTGTAGAACCAGCCGGCGAGGATGCAGGCCACCCCCACCGCCAGCAGCCACCAGGTGGTGGTCGCGGCCAGCACCAGACCGGCGACCCCGGCCACCGCGAAGGCCAGGAAGGCGGCCCGCTTGACGGCGCCCGGGGTGGCGGCCCCCGAGCCGACCAGGCGCATCGGCCCGACCCGGGCGTCATCGGTGCCGCGGATCCCGTCGGAGTAGTCGTTGGCGTAGTTGACCGCCACCTGCAGCGCCAGCGCGGTGACCAGGGCCAGCAGCGCCTTCCACCACACCAGTCCGTCGGCCCACGCGGCCACCCCGGTCCCGGCAAGCACCGGAGCGATCGCGGCAGGGAACGTCTTGGGCCGGGAACCGGCGATCCAGTCACTCGCAGAAGTCACCGACAGATTGTGTCAGCCCGCCTCGGTGCTCAGGGACGGACCCGATCTGCGTTGGGATCCGGTACGTCGTGGCGCGTCATGAACCGCTGGGAGGCGCGCACCGCGAACGGCATCAGCGCGGCGGCCAGCAGCGGGATCACCGCGATCACCAGCCAGCCCAGCGCACCCCAGCTGAGGGCCAGGAAGGTGAACACGGCGGGAGCCCAGACCCGGCCCAGAGTGCCGCTGACCTCTGCGGCCGCCTGGTAGCGGCCGCGTTGGCGCGGGTCCATCAGATCGGCCTCGAGTTGCCAACCGGCCGGGCCGAGAAAGAGCTCGGCGCCGGTCACCGTCACATGGGCGACCCAGATCAGCACGATGGTGAGCCAGCCGACGGTCTCGTGCGTGGCGAGCGTGATCAGGCAGCTGAGCACGAAGAAGAGGGACGAGATGCGCGTCGCGCGCAGTGCGCTGGTGACGTCGGTGATACCGCGAGCGGCCGCCATCGGCAGCACGATGCACATCACCGTGTTGGTGCCGAAGAGGAAGGCCAGGAGCACCCGAGGAGCATCGGTCTCCTGGACCACCCACAGCGGGATCACCACATTGAGGATCACCTGGTTGGTCCACATCACCCCCTGCAGGAACGAGGTGGCCAACCAGCCGCGGTTGCGGAACGGTCCGGGGCCCGGGACCCGGATCCGCCGTTCCTCGACGGACTTGTCATCGTGCGAGGCATTGGGGAGGCGCCAGATGAAGATCGAGTTGAGCAGGAACATGAACGCCGAGAACCACGGCACCGCGCGTAGTACCTCGTTGCTGTGGAAGGCCAGCGCGACACCGCCGACCACCGAGCCCAGGGTGAACCCCAGGTTCAGCGCCGAGTACATGTAGGCGCGGGACTGGGTGCGCTGCTCCCCAGGGAGTACGTCGATCACGTAGGCCCCGTGGGAGGCCTGACCCAGCGTTCCGGCCACCTCCATGATCACCGCCATCGCCAGATATTCGGCGAATCCGTCGATGAACGGCCAGACGCAGAACATCGAGGCCTGAAGAACCGCGCTCAGGGCCCACATCTTCTTGGGTCCGAACCGGTCCACGAGCGTGCCCATCCCGAAGGCCGCCACGAACGAGGCGACGCCGGCCAACGTCAGTCCGAGCCCGACCTGGGCCGCGCTCAGCCCCACGATCTGGGTGAAGAAGACCGCGGAGCCGGTCATGAAGGTGCCCTCGCCGAGGGCGAAGAGCAGCGACTGGGCGGCTAGTCGTCCGGCCAGCGGAGTGGGTGGGGAGAACTTCGAGAGGACGGTCCGAGACATCACCTCCAAGTCTGTGCGACGACACCGGCGATGTAGAAATGAGTTTCCCGTGGTCGGCGGTCACGATCCGGTTACGAACGAGTGGTCGGCCTCGGGTGAGATGGGTACCTGTCGCCACCTCCGCACCCCGAAGGGGTTTCGATCGGCCTGAGGACGGGGTATCAGATTCATGACCGCGATGGATAGGCGAGTGGGGAACACAGCGTATGAAGGCGAATCAACTCACCCGGTGGGCGGCGGTGGTGGTGCTGGTCGGGTGCACGGCAGGCGTCACCGCGGGTGCCTCACCTGCCGCGGCCGGCAAGGTGAGGAAGCACCCGACCACCAGTTCCCTCAATTTCAGTATCTATCGACATGAGGCCGTGATCGGCGCCGTCGGGTCGCCTGCTGCCAAGTGCGTCAACGGCCGCACGGTGAAGGTCTTCAAGGTCCGGAAGAAGAAGCCCGACCTGCTTCTCGGGACGGACCGTAAGACCGGGAATTCAGGGTGGGAGCCAGGGTTCTGGAAGGTTCGCACTTCCCTCAGATCCGGTAAGAAATACTATGCGGTGGTGCTGGCGAAGAGTTACCGGGCCGGGGGCAAGCAGCATCTGTGTCGGTCCTACCGCACACCCAAGGTAACCCTCCATCTGGCATGAGCGTCGGGCACCTTGGGGAGCAGTGGACTCCGGTCGCCGCGCGCTACTTGAACCAGGCGTCGCTGGTCACGATCGCGGTGATCTGGTCGACGTCGAGCACGGTGTGGGGCTTGTTGTCGGCGGAGGCGTAGATGTACCACCCGTCGGCGGTGGCTCGAGTGGCCATGGTGAAGGGCGAGTCACGGTCGACGTCATCGCCGCCGGTGCCCGCAGCCAGCCACGCCCCGTCGCCCAGTTCTCGACAGGGGTAGTTGGCGTTGTAGTTGCAGACCTCCTTCTTCGGGGAGAAGGACACGAACTTATCTAGGTCGGCGCACGACGGTGCGGTCGCGCACTCGCGCAGCCGGCTTCGGTCGTTCCACGTCGCGCAGTCGCCCAGGGCGGCGGGACTGTTGCTGATCCCCAACGGCGCATCGGCGGTAGCGGTCTGGCAGTCCTTCGGCTTCGCCCCCGGGTCCTTCGCCCATTCGGCCTTGACCATCGCCCGATCGCGGTTGAAATCGAGCAACTGCAGCCGCATCGGGGACCCATCCAGTTCGAGGCCCACCTCGATGCCGCGCTGGCTACCGTCCCAGTTCATGCCGACCGGATCCTCACGCACGGTGACGTCACTGACCTTGCCGTCCGGCAGCATGTCCAGGAGCCGGTCTCGAATGTCGTCGGCGTCGGCCCGCTGGTGGGCGCTCGCCGGTGCCGCATCACCGGGACCGGTCGCGTACAGGCTGGGGTCGGCCGCCGACAGATGGTCCACCGGCTCAGGGCGTTGTAGCCACCAGCCGCCGCCTACGCCCATGGCCGCGACCGCGGCGAACGCGACCAGCGCCGTACCGCGCCGGCGTCGGCGCACCTGTCGGGCTCCGCCGGCGATCGCGCCGTCGACGATCCGGTCGACCTCCGGTTGCAGACGGCGCCCGGCGCCCTCGATCGCATCATTCAGATCCAGCTGGTTCATCGCGTGACTCCTTCTCGTAGACGCGACAACGCGCGCGTACTCCGACTACGGACGGCTCCCGAGGTGAGATCGAGCATCTGGGCGACCTGATCCACCGACAGGTCGTCGAGATAACGCAGCACGACGACGGCCCGATCCAGCGACGACAGCCCGGTCAATGCCTCGTGCAACGCGATCTTGATGTCGCTGGTTGCCGCGTGGTCCGCCACGCTGGCATCCGGTAGGTCGGCATAGGGCAACTCGGTACTGCTCCGGCGACGACGAGCACTGATGAACGTGCGCGTCAACACCGTCTGGGCGTAGGTCGCTGGATGATCCAACGGCGCACTGAACCGCTTGCTCACCCGGACGTAGACCTTGGTCAGTGCTTCCTGAACGAGGTCTTCGGCTTCGGCATGGTGCCCGCAGAGCAGCCACGCGAGGCGGAACAGGTGAGGTGTGCGCGCACGGGCGAAGGCCGCAAATGTTTCGGGGCTCAGCCTTGTTGGATCGTCGGTCATGTCTCTCCCGGTTTGTCCTTGACGCAGTTTGGACGCGACAGAGGCCGACAATGTGTCACAGTTCGGCGAGAAGGGTCTCAGAGGTCGTGGTCACGGGCAGCAGGTCGGCGGCGCGGGGGGTGACGTGGCCGGCTCGTTCGTGCCGACACAGGGATACGGTCATCGGGTGAATCTTCTACGGCCCAGCGCGGATCCTGCCGTCGCCGTCGAGCAGTTGCGTGGCTGGCTGGCCGCGGCGCGGCCGCCGCAGCTGCTGATCGAGACGTCGGGTTCCACCGGCCGACCCAAACGGGTGCTGCTGACCCGCGATGCGGTGCTGGCCTCGGTGCGCGCCTCCGCCGCCCGGGTGGGTTCCGGCCGTTGGTCGCTGCGGTTGCCGGCCGACTACATCGCCGGGGTCCAGGTGATCGTCCGGTCGTTGTCGGCCGGTCACGAGCCGGTACTCGACGCCTGGTCCGACGAGGGTGGATCGGCGGACTGCACCTCCCTGGTCGGGACCCAACTGCACCGGATGCTCGGAAATCCTGAGGATGTCGCCGCCCTGGCCGCGATGCGGGTGGTCCTGGTCGGAGGCGGCCCGGTCGATGCCGGTGACCGGGCCGCCGCCGAGGCTGCCGGGATCCGAGTGGTGGCCACCTACGGCGCCTCGGAGACGGCCGGTGGGTGTGTCTACGACGGGCTGCCTCTGGACGGAGTCGCGGTGGCGCTCGGCAGCGACGGCCGGATCCGGCTGGGCGGTCCGACCATCTTCTCCGGGTACGAGGGAGACCCCGAGCTGACCGAGAAGACCCTGACCGAGGGCTGGTATCTGACTCAGGATGCCGGACGCCTCGATGAGGACGGTCATCTGCAGGTGCTGGGTCGGATCGACGACGTGGCGCTGACGGGCGGGGTGAAGGTCCCGCTCCCAGCGGTCGCCGGCACGCTGCGTACCCATCCGGCGGTGGGGCTGGTCGAGGTGCTCGCGGTCGAGGACGTCGAGTGGGGACAGCGGGTGGTGGCCTTCGTCCAGCCGAAGGGCGCGGCACCCACGTTGGTTGAGGTACGCGACTTCGTGGCGCTTCGGCACCCGCGCTCCTGGGCACCGCGTGACCTGGTCATCTGTGCGGCGTTCCCGCTGCTGGCCAACGGCAAGATCGACCGAATGCAATTGCGTGCGGAGTATGTGGAAGGCGGCGGCTGATGGAGGTCTTCTCGATTCCGATGCGGACCCGATTCCGCGGAATCACCGTGCGTGAGGGAGTGCTGTTCCGGGGCGAGGCCGGGTGGGGGGAGTGGAGCCCGTTCCTCGAGTACCCGGCCGAGGTGGCTGAGCCGTGGCTCCGCTGTGCGCTGGAGGCGGCCGATGGGGACTGGCCCGAACCGCTGCGTGAGTCGGTACCGGTCAACGTGACGGTGCCGGTGGTGGATCCGGAGCGGGCGCATGCGCATGTGCTGGCCAGTGGGTGTCGCACGGCCAAGGTCAAGGTGGCCGATCCAGGCACGACGCTGGCCGCGGACCAGGCCCGATTGGAGGCGGTCCGAGACGCGCTGGGTCCTCAGGGCCTGATCCGGATCGACGTCAACGGCCTGTGGGATGTGGAGCAGGCCGTGAGCGGCATCCCGCTGTTGGAGCGGGCCGCCGGCGGGCTGGAGTACGTGGAGCAGCCCGTGGCCGACGTCGAGGACCTGGCCCGGGTACGTCGCCGGGTATCGGTGCCGATCGCGGCCGACGAGTCGATCCGCAGAGCCAGCGACCCCTACCGGGTGCGCGACCTCGAGGCCGCGGACGTGGCGGTGCTCAAGGTGCAGCCTCTGGGCGGGGTCCGGGCCTGTCTACGGATCGCTGAGGAGATCGGGTTGCCGGTGGTGGTCTCCTCGGCTCTGGAGTCCTCGGTAGGAATCGCCGCCGGGATCGCGCTGGCCGCGGCCCTGCCCGAACTCCGGTTCGCCTGTGGCCTGGCCACGGTCAATCTGCTCACCGACGACCTGGCCACGGAACCGCTACTGCCGGACGACGGTCACCTCCGGGTGGGACCGCCGCGGGTGGACGAGTCCGCGTTGCTCCGGTTGGCCGCCGCCCCCGAGCGGGTGGCGCACTGGGAGCGGCGGCTGGCCGAGGTCAGGGCCTTGCGGCCGGTGCGGAAGTATTGACCCCATGAGCAACCCCGCTACCGTGCTGGCCCGTGCCTTGGTCGGTGCACTCGTCGATGCGGGGATCTGCGAAGTGGTGCTCTCGCCCGGCTCGCGCAATGCGCCGCTGGCTTTCGCGGCGCGCGCAGCCGAGCGAGCGGGTCTGCTGCGGCTGCACACCCGGATCGATGAGCGCTCGGCCGGCTTCCTGGCCCTGGGGCTGGCCAAGGTCGGTGCCCGGGCGGCCGTTCTGGTCACTTCCGGTACCGCGGTAGCCAATCTGCATCCAGCCGTGTTGGAGGCCGCGCATGCCGGTGTCGGTTTCGTGGTGCTCAGCGCCGACCGCCCCGAGGTGCTGCGGGGCACCGGGGCGGCGCAGACCACCGACCAGGTACGGATATTCGGCGCGGCCGCCGACTTCCTGGACATCGATGACCTCGAGCAGGTGCCCGAGGCTCTCGGCATGCTCGACACGCTGGCCTGGTCGGCCCGGCCGCTGCAACTCAATGTGCAGTTCACCCCGCCGCTGACCCCATCGGTCGATGAGGACTGGGTGCCGACCCGCTCCGGGCACGACCCGGTCTTCGTCCGTAAGGGACACCAGCAACACCAGACTGTGCTCGACCTGGGGCCGCGCACCGTGGTGGTGGCCGGCGACGATGCGGGCCCCCGCGCTCGGGTACTCGCCGAGGCGGCGGGTTGGCCGTTGCTGGCCGAGCCCACGTCCGGATCACGAACCGGGCAGAACGCGATCCGGGGCTATCGGCTACTGCTCGACACCGACCTGGGGGAGCGGATCGAGCGGGTCGTGGTGGTGGGTCATCCGACGTTGTCCCGTCCGGTCGCTCGGCTGCTGGCGCGCGGCGACGTCCAGGTGGTGTCGGTGGCCCCCGTCGGCCGTTGGCCCGATCGCCCCTTCGAGGTGGACCTGAATGCGGAGGCACTCGCGGTGGCGGGCCGCGAGGACGGCTCGTGGCTGACCGAATGGAAGACGGCCGATCGGCAGCTGAGCCAACGGATCGATGCGCGGGTGGCCGCCGAACCTGACCTGACTCCTTATGAGGTCGCGGCCGCCGTGGGCCGGGCGCTGCCGCCGGGGGGACTGTTGGTGGTGGGGGCCTCGAGCCCGATCCGCGACCTGGACCTGATGGCCCGCCCCTGGCCGGTGGGGGAGCGCCGGTTGGTGATCGCCAATCGGGGGCTGGCGGGCATCGACGGCACCGTGTCCACCGCGATCGGTGCGGCCCTGGGGCGGCCCAGCAGCACCCGAAGCCTGGCGCTGCTGGGCGACGTCACATTCCTGCACGAGACCAACGGACTGCTGCGCGGGGTGGGCCAGCCGGAACCGGACCTGACCCTGGTGGTGGTCAACGACGACGGCGGATCCATCTTCGCGATGCTTGAGCAGGGTGCCCCCGAGTACTCCGCAGACTACGAGCAGCTCTTCGGCACCCCGCACCACGTCGATCTCGCGGCGCTGTGTGCCGCGACTCGGACGCCGCACTGGCCGGTGGAGTCGCTACCAGAGTTGGAGCAGGCCCTGGCCAGCCCCAACGGCGGGGTCGAGGTGATCGAGGTCCGGGTGCGTCGTGACAATCGTCGATCCCTGGACGCGGCCCTGCGGGCTCTCGCCGCCTCTCCTCCCCGCTGAGAAGGCAGTTCAAGTTACCCAGAGGTCAAACTGTTGCGCCCCCTCACCGGTGAGGGGGCGCAACTTGTTACTCGTCGGTGAAGCAGAAGTGCCTTGTCAGCGGGGAGTGGGAGTGAAGATGATCGGGAACTCGACGGGGCCGGTATTGCCGGAGACAGGCAGCCACCTGCCCGGACCGTTCGGGCGGGCGTCGCGCATCCGGGCGGCCAGTTGCGGTAGGGCCACGGCCATGTCGGTCCGGGCCACGAAGTGACCCAGACAATGGTGTACCCCGGCGCCGAACCCCAGATGCGGCGTGCGCAGTGCGGTGATGTCGAAGCTGGGATCGGCCATCGCGGCCGGATCGGTGCCGACACTATGTGAGAGCACCTGCACGATGCCGCCGGCGGGGATTCGCAGGCCGTGGAAGTCCACCGGTTCGATGGCCTCGCGGGTCACCCAGGTGACGGTCGGATTGACCCGCATCACCTCCTCGACCGCCTGCGCCCCGAGGTCCGGGCTATCGCCGAGCAGGCGCCACTGATCCGGATGGGCCAGCAGGGTCTGTAGCGCGAGACCCAACTGGTTGCGGGTGGTCTCCATACCGGCGAAGGCCAGGAAGACCAAGGCCACCGAGAGCTCCTGCCGGGTCAGCCTGCCGTCCTCGTTCTGGGCTTGTACCAGCGTGGTGACCAGGTCCTCGCGAGGATGAGCGAGCCGATCGGCGACCACGTCTTCGAGATGCTCGCGCAGTTCGTCGAGCGCCCGCTCGATCACCGGTACGTCAGCGGCCACGTTGACCCCGAATGAGCGGCCCAGATCATCGGCCCAGTGCGCCACCCGCTGCCAGTCCGACTCTGGCAGCCCGAGCAGCAGGCAGATGATTCTGGAGGCGTACGGCTCCGCGAACTCGCTGACGAACTCCACCTCGCCGCGGGGGGCGAATGCATCGATCAGGTCATCGGCGATGGCGGCGAAGGTGGGGCGCATCGCGGCAATCGTCTTGTTCCGGAAGGCAGGCATCAGCAGCCGCCGGATCCGGGAGTGGTCCTCGCCTTCCAGGCTGAGCAGGGTCTCCCCCCACCAGTCGTGGAAAAGGCCGGAGTGGATGCCGTTCTGGGCCGGCCAGCGGGCGTTACCCTGCTGGAAACGGCGATCCTTGAGCAGTTCGGCCGCCTCGGCATGACGCAGCACGGCCCAGCCCAGATTCGTGCGCACGTACCAGTTCTCCTCCCGCGCCCGAAGCACCTGGGGAGAAGTGACATCGAACGTCGGGTCGCTCAAGTCGAAGTCGGGCATGTCGACATGGTGCGTGCTGCTCCTCCCGGGTGGACTCCCGGTCCCGACATTCGGATCTCGGATCCGAGATGCTCTCAACCACCCGGAGGAGGACGGGCTCTTAGGATCGGAGCATGAGGCTCACGAAGTTCGGTCACGCCTGCATCCGGATCAGCCAGGACGACCGCACCCTGGTGGTCGATCCCGGTGTCTTCACCCAGCCCGAGGCGGTGGCTGGGGTGGATGCGGTCCTGATCACTCACGAGCACCCGGACCACTACTTCGCCGATCTGCTGCGCCGTACGGATGCGCCGATCTTCACCATCGAGGCGGTGGCCGCGGCGATCCGCGCCGATGCGCCCGACCTCGCCGAGCGGGTCACCGTGGTGGCACCCGGCGCGGAGTTCACCGCTGCCTTCCCGGTGCGTGCGGTGGGTGAGCTACACGAGGTGATCCACCCCGACATCCCACGGGTGCACAACAGCGGCTACCTGCTCGACGTCTCCGGGGTGAAGGTGTTTCACCCCGGCGACGCTTTGACCGGTCCCGACGAGCCGGTGGATCTGCTGTGCGGAGTGGTCAGTGCGCCCTGGATGCGTTCGCGGGACGGGATCGACTTCGCACGGGCCGTGGGGGCCCCGCGTACGCTCGCCATTCACGACCGGGTCTACTCCGAGGCCGGCCTCGGCATCGTCGACGGACAGTTCGCGGCCCTGCTGGCAGCGACCGGTCAGGACTACCTTCGGATCGCGGACGGCGAGGACGTGCCTGGACTATGAGCTGACGCCCTCGACCGAACAGATTCCGGGATCCGGAAACCGGACCGGTCTTCCCATGAAGCGGTCCCGGGTGTGCCACATACCGAGATAGATTTCCAGATCGAGCCTGTCGGACAGCACCCTTTGAGAGTGAATTCCTCCCTGCCGACCATGGACCGGGCCATCCGACGGGCGCACGCCGGATCAGGGGTCGGTCCGCCGCTGGTGTTGTCGCTCGTGCTCGCCCTGATCCTGGCTGGTGGCGGACTGCTGCTGTCTCCCACCCACGCTACCGACACCGCGCCATCGCTGCGGTCGGGGATGAAACTCGCCAACCACGGCACCTCGCAGCTGAACGTGAGCTTCGGTACCCCGCGTGACTGGAGCACCCACTATCGGGTGATCACGGCCAGCAACAGGATGTTCACCAAGGGCCGCAAGGAGTACTCGGTTCCGGTGACCTGGTCGGGGGTCCGGGTGCCACACGCAGCACGCACCGGCGACGGCAACTACACCTACGTCGCCCTCGGTCAGCTGCACCGCGACGGCGCCCCCACCGCAGGATCCTTGCCCAAGGTAGGTGCGAAAGGCCTGCTCGAACACGCCACGGCAGCGCCCAAGAACTCCACCGGCTTCTCCGGCGACCTGGGCTGGTTGATGCCCCCGGTGACACAGCCTCCCGCAAGCGGCCCCCGGGTCTCGGTGGGCACCTTCAACATCCGTGACGCGTGGCTGGCCGACTCCGGTGCCCGCAAGTGGAAGCAACGGCGCGGCAAGGTCGTCAAGCAGGTCCGCAGCTCAGGCGTCGGGGTGCTGATGCTTCAGGAGAGCGGCGGCCCGGGCACCGGTAAGAAGCGCGGCATCAGGCAGTGGCAGTATCTCGACAAGAAGCTCGGCAGATCGTGGAAGTCGGTGACCGACACCGAGTTCTTCGTCCGTACCCCGACGCATCTGACGGGTAAGAAGCAGAAGGCGGCCAAGCGCAAGAAGCTCGGCCAGCGCTACCGGCAACAGGGCGTGCGGATCCTGTATCGCGCCGATCGCTACCGGCTGCGCGACGCGGGGTGGGCGCCGATGCCGAATGTCAACCGCAAACAGAGCTTCCCGACCCCGTGGGCGCTGCTGCGCGACCGCGCCAGCGGGTCGGAGTTCTACGTGATGTCGTTCCACCTCGCGGCCGGAGGGTCCAAGTCCTACGCGGCGTTGCGGATCAAGCAGGCCAACTGGTTGGCCAACCGGGCCACCAAGCTCCGAGCCGGCAGCCGTCCGATCGTGATCGGCGGTGACCTGAACTCGACCAGGAAGGGCGAGACCGCTGTGGACGGCTCGGATGTGCTCTTCTCCCGTGGCTTCCGGGACGCGGCCTCGGCAGTGGTACGGACCAACCTGAACTACCCGTCGACCGGCGGTTTCGAGCCCAGCAAGGTCACCGACACCTGGCCCCGGCGGATCGACACCATCATGGTGCGTGGCGGGGTGGGCGGCGCGTACAGCTACACCAACCACATCCGGCGCCCTGCGCAGGGGATCGCCTCGGACCACTTCATGCAGTCAGCGGTGCTGCCCTTGCCTGCCAGGTGATCTGGCTCACGTCGGGCCCCGAGGCTAGATTCTTCCCATGACGAATCTGGCCGCTTTCCTGACCGAGTCCGCACGCTCGTTCCCGGAGCGCGATGCGCTGGTGCTGGGGGATACCCGGCTGAGCTACGCACAGGTGGATGCATTCGCCAATATGTGCGCCAATCTGCTGGTCTCGCGCGGGATCGGTCCGGGGGACAAGGTCGCGCTGAGCTGTCCGAACCTGCCCTACTTCTCGGTCGTCTACTACGGCATCCTCAAGTCCGGGGCCGCGGTGGTGCCGCTGAACATCCTGCTCAAGGGCCGGGAGGTGGCCTACCACCTCAACGACTCCGAGGCGAAGGCCTACTTCTGCTTCGAGGGCACCGCCGATCTGCCGATCGGCGAGCAGGGTCACGCGGGCTTCCTGGATGCCGAGGGCTGTGAGCACTTCTTCGTGATCACCGCCGACCTGGCGGCGCCGTCCCCGATCGAGGGCACCGAGACGATGGCCACCGCGATGGGGAGCCAATCCGCCGAATTCGATGACGCGGAGGTTGCCGACGCCGATACCGCGGTGATCCTCTACACCTCGGGTACCACCGGGCAGCCGAAGGGCGCCGAGCTGACGCACGACAACATGCGCTCGAACGCCCTGGCCTGTCGCACCCTGTTCGGTACGGCCCCGGAGCCCGATCGATACCTGTGCACCTTGCCGATGTTCCATGCCTTCGGGCAGACGGTGAACCAGAACTTCGGCTTCGCGGTCGGTGGCACCCTGGTCCTGGTCCCACGATTCGAGGCGACGGCCGCGCTGCAACTGCTCGCGAACGAGCAGATCACCTTCTTCTCGGGCGTGCCCACGATGTACTGGGGGCTGCTCGGGGTACTGGACGACTCCGGGGTCGACGTGAAGGCGGTCGCCGCGCGCCTCCGGGTGGCGGTCGCCGGAGGGGCCGCACTGCCCAAGGAGGTGCACCGGGAGTTCGAGCACCGCTTCGGGATCACCATCATGGAGGGCTACGGCCTCTCCGAGACCTCCCCGGTGGCCAGTTTCAGCGAGCTCGGCGAGCCGGCCCGGGGCGGTTCGATCGGGGTGCCCATCCCAGCCGTCGAGATGAAGCTGATCAACGACGACTGGAGCACCACGACTCCCGGGGAGGTCGGCGAGATCGCGATCAAGGGGCCCAATGTGATGAAGGGCTATCTGCGCCGCCCCGAGGCGACCGCAGAGGCGATCCATGACGGCTGGTTCCGGTCGGGGGACCTGGCTCGCACCGACGAGGACGGCTGGTACTACATCGTCGACAGGTCCAAGGACCTGATCATCCGCAACGGCTTCAATGTGTATCCCCGCGAGCTCGAAGAGGTGCTGATGACCCACCCCGAGGTCTCGTTGGCCGCGGTGATCGGGGTGCCGGACCATGAGCACGGCGAGGAGATCAAGGCGTTCGTGATCCTCAAACCTGGGGGGTCACTCACTGCCGAGGCGCTGGTGGCCTGGGGCAAGGCGCAGTTCGCCAATTACAAGTACCCGCGCCTCGTCGAGTTCGTCGAGGCCCTGCCGATGACCGCGACCGGCAAGATCCTCAAGCGAGAGCTGGCATGACGTCCCGCCGGAGTGGCTCGCTACCCTTCACCCATGGCTCGCATCATCGGCATCTGCCTGGGACTCATCATGATGGTCGGGGGCGTGTTGTTGACGGCGCAGGCCAACGGCTGGATGGACGGCCCCTACGACCAGGGTGTGTGGGTCACCCTCGGTCCGCTGTGCGCCGGGTTCGGGGTGGCACTGGTGTGGGTCTGCGCCCGTCCGCGACATTGAACCCGTCCACCCGGCACACGGATGCGGTCCGGCGTGATCGCCTCACCTAGACTTCGTGCGTGGCCAAGTTCGTAGTGGACGTCATGCCGAAGCCTGAGATCCTCGACCCGCAGGGCAAGGCCGTGCTCGGGGCATTGCCCCGGCTCGGCTTCGCTGGTGCGGTGGATGTGCGTCAGGGCAAACGGTTCGAGCTCGAGATCGACGGCGAGGTGACCGATGCCCTGGTGGCGGAGGTGAACCGGGTGGCCGAGAGTCTCCTGAGTAATCCGGTGATCGAGGACTACTCGGTCCGCGTCGTCGGGGACGACTCGTGAAGGTCGGTGTCGTCACCTTCCCGGGAACCCTGGATGAGGTCGACGCCCAGCGCGCCGTCCGGATCGCGGGACACGAGGTGGTCGCACTCTGGCACGGGGAGGCGGACCTGAAGGGTGTCGACGCGGTCGTGCTGCCGGGTGGCTTCTCCTATGGCGACTACCTGCGCTGCGGCGCGATCAGCCGGTTCTCCCCGGTGATGACCGACATCATCGAGGCGGCAGACAAGGGGATGCCCGTCCTGGGCATCTGCAACGGATTCCAGATCCTCACCGAGTCCCACCTGCTGCCCGGTGCGCTGATCCGTAACGATCACCGCAAGTTCATCTGCCGCGACCAGGTCCTGCGGATCGAGAACAGTTCCACGCCGTGGACCGCCGACTACACCGCCGACCAGGAGATCACCGTCGTCCTGAAGAACGGAGAGGGGTCCTATGTCGCCCCCGAAGAGACCCTGGACCGTCTCGAGGGCGAGGGGCGGATCGTGGCCCGTTACCTCGGGACGAACCCGAACGGCTCGATGCGAGACATCGCCGGGGTCTGCAACGAGCGCGGCAACGTGGTCGGCCTGATGCCGCACCCCGAGCACGCGGTCGAGGCACTCACCGGGCCCGGCACCGAGGGGCTCGGGTTCTTCACCTCGCTGGCCAGGACCGCTGAGCGGGTCTTCGGATGAGTCCGCTCAGGCTGTTCCGTACGGTCGCCATCGCCGAGGCCTGCACCTGGGCCCTGTTGCTGATCGGCATGTTCCTCAAGTACGTCACCGACACCACCGAGGTGGGCGTTCGGATCGGCGGGATGCTGCACGGCGTGGTCTTCATCGGGTTCTGCTTGACCACGGTGCTGGTCTTCGCCGATCAGCAGTGGAAGCGCTCGCGCCTGGCGTTGGGGCTGCTCTCGGCGATTCCCCCCTTCGCGACGATCTGGTTCGACGCCTCGGCGGAGAAGCGCGGTGAGCTGGGCCAGACCTGGCGACTGGCCACCGAGCAGCCCACAGGTCTGGTGGAGAAGGTCGCGGCCTGGTTGATCCGTAAGCCGGTGCAGGGTCTGGTGGCCGGGATCGTGGCGGTTCTGGCCCTGACCGGAGTGGCCCTGCTGGTAGGTCCCCCCGGCTCCTGATCCTGCTTCCCTGAAGCCGAACGGGCCCCAGCACATCGCCTGATGTGCTGGGGCCCGTTCGCATTGCGGCGATACTCAGCGGCGCCCGGACTTGAAAGCGCGCCAGGTCGCCGGGTTCACCACTCCGGACACCTTCACCCGGACCTTGGCCTGGTATCCGCGCAGTGCCTTGTCGGTGGCCGAGTCGAAGACTCCGCTGATCGCCAGCCGGTAGGGGCCGGCCGCGTTCAGGGCCCGCTGAATCCGGTAGACCGCCTCACCGCTGGACCCGAACTTGAGGACAGGGGTGTTGCCGGTGGCGAGCAGCCGGACCCAGTGCGACCTCGTCCAGGCCCCGTTGGACCCGGTGTTGCTGCGCTGCCAGGTCCGCACCGCCGTGGCGGTGCGCTTGTTGAACTTGCCGTTGATCCGGCCCTGGTAGGTGCCTTGGGTGCGCAGGGTGCATTGCAGAGCCTTGACCGCGACCGCACGCGAGGTGCCGGTCGCCAGTCGGCGGTACTTGGGCAGGTCGACCCTGGTGTTGCCACACCACGACTGCCGGGCGGCGACCGAGCCCTGGCCCAGGTCGAGGAAGTTGGAGTCGATGTTGATGGTGGCGCCGCCCCACTTCTCGTTGTGGCCGCCTCGGTACTGCTTCATCCGGCCACCGGGCTGCCAGCCGTCGCTGCGCAGGTAGGTCGAACTGGTGTTGGCCCGGCCGTCCCAGTCGGCGAGCCAGATCTGCTGAGGTAGCCGGAAGAATCCGGGGCGTTGCACCCGGGCGTCATCGATCATCTTGATGCCCGAACCGGCGCTGGAGTAGAAGCCGGAGACGTAGCCGGCCTTCTCGATCGCGGTCACCCAGCCGTGTACGAAGAACAGCGCGGACTCCCGGCAGGCGGTGTTCTTCAGGTCGAAGCCCTCCAGGTCGTACCAGATGGTGCTGCCCGGAGCGATCCCGTAGGCGCGCGCATCGGCGGCGTTCTTGGCGGCCTCGGCTACGCCCTGCTTGCGGGCCTTGCCGTAGTTGCCCTTCTTGTTCGGGGTGGCCGAGATCCTGAAGTCATCGGCGTACCGCGGGAAGCGGGGCTGGCACGAGGCCTGGGGGCCGAGCGCGATCGGCAGCACCTTCCAGCCCTTGGCCGACTGCTTGGCCACCCACGTGCTGCTCAGGTTCGGCTGATTGCGGCACGCCCGGGAGTCCCCCGAGATGTAGATGCCGACCGCCAGGAACGGTGAGTGCCGTAGCCACTTGTTCATGGTTGCCTGGTTCGGCGCCACGCACTGGTCGAATCCGTACCCGGTGAAGTTGCCGGGGGTGGCGCCCGTGGTGGTCTTCTTAGCCAGCGGAGCAACGCTGGCGACAGCGCTCACAGAGTTCGAGAGGGTGGCCGCGGAGGCGGCCGGATGACCGGAGAGTAGGAGTCCGGTGCTCAGGGCGAGGACGCCGGCGGCACGGGCCGGTCGGATCCGTCTAAACGTGGGGGAAGACATGTGATCGGGCTCCCAGGCTGCACTCGATGGGCGAGTCGCGGCCGGTGTCGGGGTCAGGTCAATGTCACGCTAACCCCAGTCGTCACACCAGTAACAGGGCCTGGGCTGAACTACAGATTTGTAATTCACGAGTCGTTGCTCACGTCGTCCCAGGGCCACGGCCGGGTCCCCGCAATCGAGCAGGGCTCGGTAGCCTTGTCGCGTGGCCGACAACTCTTCGAATCTCTCCGATGCGCAGCCCAAGTCCGCACTGGACACCGTTGCCGTTGCTGCTGCCGACCCTGACCGGGATCAGCCCTGGGCCGACCTCGGCCTGAAGACCGACGAGTACGACCGGATCCGCGAGATCCTGGGCCGTCGCCCGACCAGCAGAGAACTGGCGATGTACTCGGTGATGTGGTCCGAGCACTGCTCCTACAAGTCCTCCAAGGTGCATCTGAGGCAGTTCGGTGAGCTGAGTCAGGAGACCGCGGCCGGCAAGATGCTGGCCGGGATCGGCGAGAACGCCGGAGTGATCGACATCGGGCAGGGCTACGCGGTCACCTTCAAGGTCGAGAGCCACAACCACCCGTCCTATGTCGAGCCCTATCAGGGCGCGGCTACCGGGATCGGCGGCATCGTGCGCGACATCCTGGCCATGGGCGCGCGCCCGGTCGCGGTGATGGACCCGCTGCGGTTCGGCCCGTTGGATGCCGAGGACACCAAGCGGGTGCTGCCCGGCATCGTCGCCGGTGTCGGTGGTTACGGCAACTGCCTGGGACTGCCCAATATCGGGGGCGAGGCGGTCTTCGACTCCAGCTATCTGGGTAACCCGCTGGTCAACGCGCTCGGCGTCGGCGTCCTGCGCCACGAGGACCTGCACCTGGCCAAGGCGTCCGGTACCGGCAACCAGGTGATCCTGTACGGCGCCCGCACCGGCGGCGACGGCATCGGCGGGGTCTCGGTACTGGCCTCGGAGACCTTCGACGCGGACGGTCCGGCCAAGCGGCCCAGCGTCCAGGTCGGCGACCCGTTCATGGAGAAGCTGCTGATCGAGTGCACCCTGGAGATCTTCGCGGCCGGGCTGGTCGCGGGCATCCAGGACCTCGGCGGTGCCGGGCTCTCGTGTGCCACCTCCGAGTTGGCCTCGGCCGGTGACGGCGGCATGCACGTCGAACTGGACCTGGTCCCGTTGCGCGACTCGACGCTGGCCCCCGAAGAGATCCTGATGAGCGAGTCCCAGGAGCGGATGATGGCCGTCGTCGAGCCCGACGACGTGGCCGCGTTCATGGAGATCTGCGCCAAGTGGGACGTCGAGGCCGTGGTGATCGGCGAGGTGACCGACGGTGATCGGCTGCAGATCGACTGGCACGGCCAGCAGGTCGTCGACGTGCCGCCGCGCTCGGTGGCCCACGACGGTCCCGTCTATGAGCGTCCCTATGCCCGTCCCGAGTGGCAGGACGCGCTGCAGGCCGACGGTGCCGAGAAGTTGGCTCGCCCGAGCACCGGGGCGGACCTGGCCGAGACCCTCAAGACGCTGGTCGCCAGCCCGAACCTGTGCGACAAGTCCTGGATCACCGACCAATACGACCGCTACGTGCGCGGCAACACCGTGCTGGCCCAGCCGAGCGACTCGGGGATGATCCGGGTCGACGACGAGACCAACCTCGGGGTCGCGCTCTCGACCGACTGCAACGGCCGTTTCGCCAAGCTGGACCCGTATGCCGGTGCCCAACTCGCGCTGGTCGAGTCCTACCGCAACGTGGCTACCGGCGGTGCGGTGCCGATGGCCGTCTCGGACTGCCTCAACTTCGGTTCCCCGGAGGACCCGGATGTGATGTGGCAGTTCGCCGAGGCCTGCCGCGGGCTCAAGGATGCCTGCGCCGAACTCGGCACGCCGGTCACCGGCGGCAATGTCAGCCTGTACAACCAGACCGGTGAGACGGCGATTCTGCCGACTCCGGTAGTGGCTGTGCTCGGTATCATCGACGATGTCACCCGGCGCACTCCGAGTGGATTCCAGGCCGCCGACGAGCGGCTCTTCCTGCTCGGTGAGACCCATGAGGAACTCTCCGGGTCGGAATGGGCACACGTGGTGCACGGTCACCTCGGCGGACTCCCACCCAAGGTGGACCTGAACGCGGAACGCAATCTGGCCGCGCTGCTGGCCGCGGGGGTCGGCACCCTGACCAGTGCCCACGACCTCTCCGACGGTGGGTTGGCGCAGGCGCTGGCCGAGTCGGCCTTCCGGCACGACATCGGGGTATCGGTGGCCACCGACCAGGTGCATCCGGACGCGTTCGTGGCGATGTTCAGTGAGTCCACGGCCCGGGTCCTGGTCACCGTGGCCGATGCGGACGCCGACGCACTGGTGGCCCTGGCGCACCAGCACGGTGTGCCGGTGACCGCGCTGGGCCGAACCGGTGGCAGCGAGTTGTCGGTGGAAGGACAGTTCTCACTTCCCGTCGCCGACCTCAAGCGGGCCTGGCAGGCCACCCTGCCCGCCGCCATGGCCTGAGTGCCCCCTGGTGGTTGCGCTCTGTCACGTCGGTCGTTGTTGATATAGCCCTGCTCGTGACGTGACAGAGCCCTAGCAGCGACGTTACAAAGAGCCCTCCCCAGCGATAGGTTGCCTCGATGCCCGCCCGCCTGACTCCCGCAGATCCCGCCGTCGTCGCCGATGCCTTGGCCGGGCGAGACGCCGGGACTCTGGACCGCAAGGGCGAGAAGCTGCTCGTCAAGCACTTCTTGGCGGTGTTGAGCGAGAAGGCCCCCGGGGCCTCGGTGGAGGTCAGAGTGCCGCCGCACTCGGCGATCCAGGTGATCGAGGGGGTCCGCCACACGCGGGGTACCCCGCCTGCGGTGATCGAGACCGACGCCGACACCTGGCTCGATGTGGCGCTGGGGCGAACCACCTGGGCCGAGGCCGTGGCCTCCGGCGCGGTCCGGGCCAGCGGCGAGCGCACCGACCTGACCGCCTTGCTGCCGTTGATCTGAGTGCCCTGACCCGAGTGACCTGACCTGACTGCTCTGGCCGGACCGGGGCCCCGGCTCCGGTTCGCGCATTCCTCGTCCTCCCGACACCTGGGCGTTACGAAGAGTTGCCTCCAGCCCGATCGGATGTGGGTGTTGCAGGTTGACCCACAGATTCCAGCGGGGCACAGGTCTCCGCGGATGGACGGAGCGCCCCTCATGTCACCGAGATCCCTTCTACCTCGACTCAATGCTCGCTGGGCGGGGCTGCTGAGTCTCGCGGTCGCTGTGACCGGGACCTTGGCCACGCCTGAGGTCCGGGCAACGGCTTCCAGAGACGCGGCCACCGGGTCGAGCGCATCGGCTCAGTACGGGACCGACGGGCGGGTGGGAGAGCTGCCACTGCTGAGCGACCCCTTCCTCCAGGCACCGCAGACGGATGGGGTGTCGGTGGTCTGGATGACCGAGACCCCGGGAGAGCGCCACGTGGTGCTGCTCGGTAGCGCGGTCGCCGATCTGGACGAGGCGGGATTGCGGGCGGCGGCCACCGGCACTCTCCCTGCGGGCGTACGCATGGTCACCGCGAATAGCAGCCGACTCAGCCGGACCGCGGAGGACGCCGGCTCCAAGATCGAGAGTCCACCGCAGCCGGCCGAAGGCATCGTCTCCCGGCCCGTCTACCGACACGAGGCCGTCGTCCAGGGCCTGGCCTCACGTACCCGCACTCCCTACCGAGTGGTCAGTGTGCAGGGCAGCCAGATCGGTGCCTCCGGTGTCTTCCGGTTGGCCCCAGCCGCGCAGCCCGACCAGGCGCAGCGGATCCTGCTGACCAGCGATCACCAGGCGATGGTGAACACCCCGGCGAATCTGCAGCAGGCCAAGGAGACGCTGGGTGACATCGATGCCGTCTTCCTAGCCGGTGACCTGGTCAACATCCCGGACCGGGCCTCGGAATGGTTCGACGACGATCGGGGCAGCGCCTTCTTCCCGGTGCTGCAGGGCCGAGGGGGTCGGCAGGCCACCAATGGTCAGAACTATCGCGGTGGAGAGATCGTGCAGAATGCGCCGCTGTTTCCGGCGATAGGCAACCACGAGGTGCAGGGGCGCCGGGCGGGTCAGTCCACGCTGAATACCTCGTTCAATGCTCCCGTACCGCGAGCGATCGCGGAGCGCGAGTACCGGAAGGTGGCCGCCACCGTCAATCCGACCGGTGACCCGGCTCGTAAGACGGCCTGGATCGAGGACAACTCCTTCAGTACCACTACCTATGAGGAGATCTTCTCGCTGCCCGAGGACAGCCCGGGTGCTGAGACCTACTACGCCACCACGGTGGGCGATGTGCGGTTGATCTCTCTCTATTCCACGAGGATCTGGCGCGGTACCGCGGCCAACCCAGAGCCGGCCGATCGCAGCAGCACCAGCCGCTATCAGGAGTCCAAGAGCGCGCTGGAGGACCCACTGGCCCAGGGATACGGGGAGCACATCTTCGAGTCCCTGGAGTCGGATAGTCAGCAACTGAAATGGCTGGAGAAGGAACTGACGAGTGCCGAGTTCCGCGCTGCTCCGATCAAGGTCGTGATGCTGCACGAGGGCCCGCAAGGGCTGGGTGACAATGTGATGCCGGTCTTCGCCAACCCTGAGCGGATCGAGTCCCGCGATGCTGAGGGCGGGTTGACCGGGGTCCGCTACGAGTACCGAACCCAGGACAACATGCTGGTCCAGGACCTGCAGCCGATCCTGGAGAAGTCGGGTGTTGATCTGGTACTGAACGGACACAGTCACCTCTGGAACAGGTTCCGCAGCAGATCCGGGACGAACTTCCTCGAGACCTCCAATACCGGAAACACCTACGGTGCCTTCCACGGCCTGAGCAACCGGACCCGTCCGTTGCCACCCGAACCCTGGGACCGCAGCAACTACCTGGCGATCGGCAACCCGGGTGGGCTCAAGCCGTTGGTTCCCAATGTGCAGCCGTTCCGCAACCCCGACGGGGTGGCCTTGCCCTTCGTGCAGAGCAACGACCTGGCCGTGTTCGCGGTGCTCGATACCGCGGCCCGAGAGGTCGTCAGCTACGTCTACGACGTGAAGCAGCCCGACGTGGAGCCGTGGGTCTTCGACCGATTCCCGCTCGGTAAGGCACGCACCGCCATCAAGGTCACCGATGGGTCCACCAGGCATGGCAGCACGACCAGGATCTCGGGCACGGTCCGGGCGGGGACAGCGCCTGGAACCGGGGCGGTCCAGGTCGCGGTCGGTTCCGTTCGGGTCTCCGCGAAGGTCAGCGCCGGGCGGTTCACAGCCACCGTGCCGACCCGGGGGTTGCTGCCGGGCAGGCATCGGATCACGGTCACCCACGCCGGGCAGCAGCGAGACACTGGCCGGGTCCGCAACCGGTGACCTGATGGTGACCCGGGCCCACGCCAAGGTAAGGGCGCGGATCGCACCCGCCAAGCCTCGAGCCGGCAAGCGGGCGCGGCTTGTCGTGCGGGTCGCCGCAGCGGTACCGGTGCGCGGAACCGTCACCGTCCGGCGAGGCTCTCGAATTCTGGCCCGGGGGAAGGTCGATGGCGCCGGTGAGGGTGCTCAGCGGATCACTCTTCGGCTGCCTCGTTCGCTGACCGCCAAGCCGGGGACCCGCAGGGTGCGAGTTCTCTGGTCGGGATCAACCACGGTCGATCCCTCCTCGGACCGGCTGCGTCTCAAGGTGAGGCGCCGCTGAGACTTCCAGCATCGACTGGAAGTGCAACACCACATCGCAGTACTCAACCGCACCATCGAGAGGAACAGCCATGAAGAAGCAGCTCAAGGCCGGTCTCGCCGTCGGCGCTCTTGTTTCAGCCAGCACCATCCTGAGTCTTACCAGTGCCGCGCCCGCCCATGCCGGCGGTTGCGTGGCAGGCATGTGTGGTGGCGTCACCAACGCCAGCTACTCGGTTCTGCCGATCCAAGTCACCGACAACTGGAACGGGTCCTCCTCGTCGGTCTCGGCCACCCTGCAGCCGGGTAGTTCGCGCGGTGGCTGGTGGAGCGGCATCGATGTGGATGGCTTCAAGGTGCCCCAACACTGCTATGCCCGGGTCTCGGGCTTCAGCGGCCAGGGCACCGTGACCCGTAACCCCGGTTGGCACAAGGTCAGCACCAACGAGCAGGTCACGGTCAACGTGCAGTGCAACTGAGGCCAGGGTAGGACCAGGTGGGGTGGATGGTCGTTCGACCGTCCACCCCATCGGTCGGGTTCGGGGACATTCGTGACGAACACCGGCTCCGATAGCCTTCACCGCATGCCACTCATCTCCTCGATTCGTTCCCTGGCTTGGCGCACCGACATCTCGCTGTTGGAGGCCTCGGGTAGCACGGTCCAGGATCAGGGCACCCACCTGTTGGTGACCACCGAGCAGAACCCGACCTTCCACTGGGGCAACTTCCTGCTGCTCAAGCAGTTGCCGTTGCCCGGCGGCGCGAAGGAGGTGATCGGTGCTTACGACTCATGGTGGCCCGAATCGAGGTATCGGGCGATCGCCGTCGATGCCATCGGTGAGGTGGAGGTGACCGAGTTCGAGGCGGCCGGGATGGCCGTCGACGTCTCCGAGGTACTGGTCGCCGACCGGGTACTGGCACCCGAACGACCCAATGTCGACGGTGGTCTGCGCCCGATCACCCGTGACGAGTGGGGCAAGTGGATCGATCTTGAGCTTTCTTTGAAGAACCCGCACGTCACCCGCGGTTACCTACAGGCCCGTGCGGACGCCGAACAGCGACTGGTCGACGCCGGACTGGGACGCCGCTGGGCGGTGTTCGTGGATGGTCGGATCGCTGCCACTGCCGGGCTCTTCGTAGCCGGCGAGGGGGTGGCCCGGTATCAGAGCGTGGCCACCCACCCCCGGCATCGCAACCGGGGCATGGCCGGCACCCTGTTGCACCGGATGGCCGAGCATGCCCGGACCCGGCTGGATGTTCGCCGCACCGTGATCGTGGCGGATCCGCAGGGTCCCGCGCTCGGCCTCTACCGGAGGCTTGGGTTCAGTACCTACGAGCGGGCCACCGCGCTCACCTACGATCTCTCCGCCCCGCGCGCAGAGGGCGCAAGAGCCCGCTGAGAAGACGCAAAGCCAGTAGCGCAAGCTCGTAAGGATTCGCCGTCTCAGCGGTTCCGAGTACCTCCCACTACCGTGGAGGCATGAGTGAAGTTCTGCGCACCCGAATCCAAGAGCTCCTGCCCGGCATCCGCCGTGACCTGGAGAGCCTGATCCGGATCGAGTCGGTCAGTGCCGACCCGGCTCGGGCCTCCGAGGTTCAGCGCAGCGCCGAGTTCACCCGCGACCTGTTCGCCGCAGAAGGCTTCACCACCAAGATCGTCAGCGCCAACGCCGATGGCTCGGCACCCGCGGTGATCGCCCGCAAGCAGGGTCCGGCCGGTGCGCCGACGGTGCTGCTCTACGCCCACCACGACGTCCAGCCCGAGAACGACCATGCCGACTGGAACACCCCGCCGTTCGAGCCGACCGAGGTGGGCGATCGTCTCTACGCCCGGGGAGCGGCGGACGACAAGGCCGGCATCCTCGCCCATATCGCTGCGACCAGGGTGTTCGGTGATGATCTGCCGGTCACCCTGGTCGCCTTCATCGAGGGCGAGGAGGAGATGGGCTCCGAGTCGCTGCCCGCGCTGCTGGCCAAGCACCAGAACGAACTGGCTGCCGACGTGATCGTGATCGCCGACTCCGGCAACTGGGACATCGGGGTTCCGGCCCTGACCACCAGTCTGCGCGGACTGGTCCGCCTCGACGTCGAGGTACGCACCCTGACCCATGCCGTGCACTCGGGCATGTGGGGCGGGCTGGTTCCGGACGCGATCATGACCCTGAGTCGTCTCATCTCTTCCTGCTTCGACGACGCCGGCAACCTGCTCATCGACGGTCTCAAGTCCAGCCCCGCCGCCGACGTGGAGTACCCCGAGGAGCGGCTCCGGGCCGAGTCCGGTGGCGCCCCCGGTATCGAGTGGATCGGTTCGGGGCCGGTCGTGGAGCGCCTGTGGACCCAGCCCGCGCTGGCGATCACCGGCTTCGACGCCCCCCAGGTCGAAGGCGCCTCGAACACCCTGGTCCCGACCGCCCGTGCCCGGTTCAGTCTGCGCACCGCCCCGGTCGACGACTCCGCGAACGCGCTGGCCTGCCTCAAGGCGCACCTGGAGAAGAACGTGTCCTGGGGGGCGAGTCTGGACATGGTGGTGGTCGACACCGGCGAGGCCACCCAGATCGACGCCACCGGACCTGCCTACGACGCTGCCCGGGAAGCCTTCACGGAGGCCTGGGACGGCACCGCTCCGGTCGACATGGGGGTGGGTGGCTCGATCCCGTTCATTGCAGAGTTCCTGGAGACCTTCCCGAACGCTTCGGTCCTGGTGACCGGTGTCGAGGACCCGGACACCCGCGCGCACGGCGCCAACGAGGGCCTGCACCTGCCCGAGTTCGAGAGGGTTCTGTATGCCGAGGCGCTGTTGCTGGAGAAGCTCGGCCGGCAACGCTGACGAGCGGAGCGATTCGTCGGTTCGGCTGCCGGGGGCCAGCGCCCGTAGACTCAGAGGGTGCCCAACCCCAGCATGCGCAAGGGCGGAGACGGTCGGCTCACCGCAGCCATCGACCCGCAGGATCAGGGACCACAGGACGCCTGCGGTGTCTTCGGCGTGTGGGCTCCCGGTGAAGACGTCGCCAAGCTGACCTATTACGGCCTCTACGCGCTGCAGCATCGCGGCCAGGAGTCGGCCGGAATCGCGGTCAGCAATGAACGCCAGATCCTCGTCTACAAGGACATGGGCCTGGTGTCGCAGGTCTTCGACGAGTCCACCCTGGAGTCCCTCAAGGGACATATCGCGGTCGGACACGCCCGTTATTCGACCACTGGTGCGAGCACCTGGCACAACGCCCAGCCGACCTTCCAGCCGACCCGGGACGGGTCGATCGCACTGGCGCACAACGGCAACCTGACCAACACGGCCGAACTGGCCGAGATGGTCGCCCAGGAGCTCGTGGACGGCGGGGTCGACGCGCAGTCGCGGATGCCCTCGGCCACCAATGACACCAGTCTGGTCACGGCTCTGCTCGCGCACCACCCGGGACAGACGCTCGAGGAGCGGGCCGCCGCCCTGCTGCCCAAGGTGCACGGTGCCTACTCGTTCGTGTGGATGAGTGAGCACACTCTCTACGCAGCCCGGGACCCCCAGGGCATCCGCCCGCTGGTCCTCGGTCGCCTGGAGCGGGGCTGGGTGGTCGCCTCCGAGACGGCGGCGCTGGACATCGTGGGCGCCTCGTTCATCCGCGAGGTGGAGCCCGGCGAGATGGTGGCCATCGACGCCGATGGCCTACGTAGCACCACATTCGCCGAGGCTGCGCCCAAGCACTGCCTCTTCGAATACGTCTACCTGTCGCGCCCCGACACGCTGATGAACGGCTCGCGGGTGCACAGCGTGCGGGTCGAGATCGGCCGCAAACTGGCCAAGGCGTTCCCGGCGGATGCGGATCTGGTGATCCCGGTTCCCGAGTCCGGCACCCCCAGCGCGATCGGATACGCGGAGGCCTCCGGCATTCCCTACGGCACCGGGCTGGTCAAGAACTCCTACGTGGGCCGCACCTTCATCCAGCCCAGCCAGACCATCCGCCAGTTGGGCATCAGGCTGAAGCTGAACCCGCTACGCGACGTGATCGAGGGCAAGCGTCTGGTGGTCGTGGACGACTCCATCGTCCGCGGTAACACCCAGCGTGCCCTGATTCGGATGCTGCGTGAGGCGGGCGCCCGCGAGGTGCATGTCCGGATCTCGTCTCCGCCGGTCAAGTGGCCCTGCTTCTACGGCATCGACTTCGCCACCCGTGCCGAGCTGATCGCCAACGGGTTGACCACCGATGAGATCTGCCGCTCGATCGACGCCGATTCGCTCGGCTACATCGACCTGGAGGATCTGGTCGAGGCCACCAACGTGCCGATGGACAACCTGTGCCGGGCCTGCTTCGACGGTGAGTACCCGATCGACCTGCCGGACCCGATGCTGATCGGTAAGAACCTGCTCGAGGCCAAGGCCGCCGAAGCCCGGACCGACGTGGACGGACTGAGCGTCTCCTCGGCGGGGGCCGGCGCCGGCGACTCCCTTGAACGTCCCTGATCCCCGACCCTGCTGCAATCACGGAGTGACACCACCCCATGGCTGAGAACACGCCCGGCAATACCCGCAACGCCTACGCCGAGGCCGGCGTCGACATCGAGGCGGCCGACCGCGCCATCGACCTGATGAAGGAGTCGATCGAGAAGGCGCGCCGTCCCGAGATGCTGGGGGGACTGGGCGGCTTCGCCGGTCTTTTCGATGCCTCCGCGCTGACCCGGTACCGGCGTCCGCTGCTGGCCACCTCGACCGACGGGGTCGGTACCAAGGTCGCCGTGGCGCAGATGATGGACAAGCACGACACGATCGGGTTCGATCTGGTCGGCATGGTCGTCGACGACCTGGTGGTCTGCGGTGCCGAGCCGCTGTTCATGACCGACTACATCGCCACCGGCAAGGTGGTGCCCGAGCGGATCGCGGCGATCGTCAAGGGGATCGCCGAGGCCTGCGCCGAGGCCGGCTGTGCTCTGGTCGGTGGCGAGACCGCCGAGCATCCGGGGCTGCTGGCTCCCGACGAGTACGACGTGGCGGGTGCCACCACCGGAGTCGTCGAGGCCGACCGGCTGCTCGGTGCCGAGCGGGTCCGTAGCGGTGACGTGGTGATCGCCATGGAGGCCTCGGGACTGCATTCCAACGGATACTCCCTGGTCCGTCACGTCTTCTTCAGCAAGGCCGGCTGGGATGTGGAGCGCCAGGTGGAGGAGTTGGGCAGCACGCTGGGTGAGGAGCTTCTGGTCCCGACCCGGCTCTACACCAAGCCGTGTCTGGACCTGGCCGAACGGACCGAGGTACATGCGATGTCACACGTCACCGGTGGTGGCCTGGCGGCCAACCTGGCCCGGGTGATGCCGGCCGAGCTGACCGCCCGGATCGACCGCGGCAGTTGGACCCCGCAACCCATCTTCGACCTGGTTCGCAAGGTCGGCGATGTCGCCCAGGCCGACCTCGAGGCCACCTTGAACTGTGGCGTCGGGATGGTCGCGCTGAGTCCGCCGGACGCCGTGGATGCCTCGGTCGCCCTGCTCGCCGAGTACGGAATCAGGGCCTGGGTCGCGGGCGAGGTCGGGGCCGCGACCAGCGCCGCCGAGGGCGGAACGGTGCGGTTGCACGGGCAGCACCCCGGTTGGTGAGAGCCCTTACCACGACGTGTCCGATGCTCGGATCCGGAGTGGGTGTGCAGGAACCACCATCGAGCAGGTAACCTAGGCCCCACGAGTATCCAGACAATCAGACCGGGTGCCTGGCCTGCGGGCCAAGAGCCCCGGCCAAGTGTGCGAGGGGGTCGGACCCTATGGGGCGCGGCCGAGCTAAGGCAAAGCAGACGAAGGTCGCTCGCGACCTGAAGTACCGTTCTCACGAGACGGACTTCGGAGCGCTTGCACGTGAGTTGCACGGCGATCAGGGCAAGTCGGACGAGAACGAGTCAGAAGACGAGTCCGACGGATGGCCTGATATCGGAGACACCCGTCGCGACTGACGCGGCCCGTGAGGGCTCGCTGACGTCCAACCTCGTACCGCACGTTGAACCCGGCTCGTGGGGACAACGTGTCTTCCGGTGCTTGGTCATGACGGTTCTGTGACGGTCGCCGTTCGTCCGACGACGAACGGCGACCGACACACATTCACCACGCTTTACCGATGAGCCCTCGGCTTCGTCGGGTGGTCACGTCACGCGCCAGCGGCGTCGTGGCGCATGCGGCGCCTCGGGGTGCTGAGTCCTGCGTTCCCGTCCGGCGTAGGAAGGCGACACCGTTGCCGGTGCCGTTCTGGGCTTTGTGCGATGGCCGGTCCCGAGTGTCTTCAGCGAGGCCGAGAGGCCGAGATGAGGACGTCGCCGTGGGTACCGAGTCCGAGTAGCCCACCGCCGTAGGTGGTCCCGTCGAAGCCGATCATCAGCCACCCCTCACCGTGTGGCAGCAGGGTCGGCCAGGGAATGTTGCTGGGATGCGGCGCGTGCAGTTCGTCGATCTCGCGCATCGCCAGGTCGAAGACGGGGTAACGCTGCCGTTGACCGCGGCGTCCCCCGGTGCCGTCGCTGGCCAGTACCCGCCAGCGACCGTCCAGACGGGCCAGGGTGGTGCCCTCGGTGGCCGTGCGCCCGACCTGCGCACCCAGCAGCCGCAGCGAATCGAGCGAGTCACCCGCGGCGAGTGCCGGGTGGAACCGGAAGAAGCGTTGCGCCGACACATAGCCGACCAGCCAGCGTTCTCCGTCGAAGGTCAGATGCGGGTCCCAGACGCCGACCGAGTCCAGAGTGTCGGTGGGCAACTCCAGCGGTTCGGCATCGAGCACGTGCTCCCCGGTGGTCACCTCGACTCCCGGTCGCGCCAAGGTGGCACGGATCCGTGGGGCCGCGAGGTCGAAGTCGCTCCAGGTGCTGGCGGCCACCAGCCACTCGCCGTGGTGGCGGACGACATGGACGGCATGGTCGCCGTAGACGCCGGGCCGGTGTATTCCCGGACGCCGGAAGAAGAGATCCGCCCGGTGCACCAGCTCGAAGGTCTCGGGGTGTAGGGACCAGATGCCGGTATGGCCGGTGTCGAAGAACCCGGGCCCGGCGTGAGTGGCGCTGAGCAGGACCCGGTCACCGTCGCGCACGGGCAGGCCGTCGGAGGTGCTGAGCAACCTGATGTCACGGAGCCCGAGCTGGCCGAAGCCTCCGGCCGTGGTGTCGTTCGGGCAGGTGAGTCGAAGCCCGGACATGGTCTGTTCGTCGAAGGGATCCAAGCCCACGCAGGCGATCCGCAGGTCGACCCTGGCTCGAAACACCCACTCCCGGCGGTCCTCGCGAGTGGCCAGGGCCAGGTGCCGGCCGGTGAGCACCAGCGCGATCTCGGTGGCCGGGTGACGGCGGTCCACCCGGCCGTGGCGGCGACTGCGGTAGGTCTCGGAGCCGGTGGTGCCGCGCACGTCGAGGCAGGTCCGACCGGTACCGGGGTCATAGCGTCCGATGAGCTGGTAGGAGCCGAGCGTGAAGCCGAGCTCGGTGATCCCGGTGACGGGGGTGGTCGCTGCCGCGAAGGGCGCCGGGCGGGGGAGCGGATGCTCGCCGGCCCCGAATCGCTGCGCGGACAGGGGGGCGACCATCGCGACCGGACGCAGCCTGGTGACGAGGTCGAAGGGGGGTAGCACGGGGTCAGTGTGTCAACGTGCCGCGCCGCCCAGGTCACGACCCCATCACATTCCGGACCCGGTTGGTGAGGAGAATGCCGGAGGGGCCTCGGTCTCCCGAGGCCCCTCCGGTGCTTGTGGGCAGGGGCGGGGTCGAACCGCCGACCTATCACTTTTCAGGCGATCGCTCGTACCAACTGAGCTACCTGCCCAAGCGGGGCAAACATTACAGGACGACCCGGGCGGGACCATATTCGGGACTGGTCGCGGCGAGGTCGAGATCGGGTCGAGACCGCCGCAGATGGTCGGTGATTCGCGGCGGATGGCCGGTGGCACTATGATTTCACCCGATCCAGCATGACCGCGAGGTCGAGTCGGGTCAGGCCCCCATCGTCTAGTGGCCTAGGACATCGCCCTTTCACG
>CAYNFY010000006.1:0-70117 GCA_964396585.1 uncultured Nocardioides sp. | reverse complement strand
TGCAGCCGGCCGCAGCCTCGGCGATCCGGAGACGATCCACTTCGGCCTCATCCCACGTAGCCATCGCGGCATCGTGGTGATCAACGAACTGCCCGACCTGGCTGAGCGGATCCAGGTGGCGATGCTCAACGTGATGGAGGAGCGCGACATCCAGATCCGCGGCTACGTGCTGCGGCTCCCGCTCGACGTGCTGGTGATGGCCTCGGCCAACCCCGAGGACTACACCAACCGGGGCCGGATCATCACGCCCCTGAAGGACCGGTTCGGGGCCGAGATCCGCACCCATTACCCGCTGGAGGTGGCCGAGGAGATCGCGGTGATCAACCAGGAGGCCGACCTGGTCGCCGAGGTGCCCGACTTCCTGGTCGAGGTGCTGGCCCGGTTCACCCGCCTGCTGCGCGAGTCCTCGGCCGTCGATCAGCGCTCGGGTGTCTCGGCGCGGTTCGCGATCGCCGGAGCCGAGACCATCGCCGCCGCCGCCCTGCGTCGCTCCACGCTGTGCGGTGAGAAGGAGGCGGTGGCCCGGATGGTCGATGTCGAGACGGCCATCGACGTGTTGGGCGGCAAGATCGAATTCGAGACCGGTGAGGAGGGCCGGGAACGCGAGATCCTGACCCACCTGCTGCGCTCCGCGACCGCCGAGACCGTCCGTGGAAAGTTCCGAGGAGTGGACTTCGGACCCTTCGTCCGTGCCGTCGAGGCCGGGGCCGCGATCACCACCGGTGACCAGATCAGCGCGGAGGACTTCCTGTCCGGACTGCCGGGCCTGGACGACGGGGATGCCCTGTACGAGGCCGTTGCCGAGCGGGTCGGGGCCGAGACTCCCGCCCACCGCGCCTCCGGGATCGAACTGGCCTTGGAGGGCCTCTACCTGGCTCGCAAGATCGGCAAGGACACCGCCGGTAGCGAGACCGTCTACGGCTGAGAGGCACCTCCATGAGCCGCTACCGCAAATACGACGGCGGGGACCCGCTGGCCCCGCCGGTCGATCTCGCCGAGGCACTGGACGCCATCGGCGAGGACGTGATGGCCGGGTACAGCCCCGAACGGGCGATGAGCGAGTTCCTGCGTCGGGGACCCAGCGACTCCGCGGGGCTCGATGACCTGGCTCGGCGGATCGCCGAACGACGTCGCGAGATCCTGAGCCGTAACAACCTGGACGGCACGCTCGAACAGGTCAAGGACCTGCTCGACAAGGCGGTACTGGCCGAGCGCGGCCAGCTCGCTCGCGATGTCACGCTGGACGACGACGACCGCTCGTTCCGGGAGCTGCAGCTGGCCAGCCTGCCCGATTCGACCGCCGCCGCCGTGTCGGAGCTGTCCGGCTATGACTGGACCTCGAGCGAGGCTCGTCAGGCGTATGAGGAGATCAAGGATCTGCTCGGCCGAGAGCTGCTCGACCAGCACTTCGCCGGGATGAAGCAGGCGCTGCAGGGTGCCACCGAGCAGGACCGGCAGGCGATCAGCGAGATGCTGGGCGATCTCAACGACCTGCTGGAGAAGCACGCTCGCGGTGCGGACACCCAGGCCGACTTCGACGAGTTCATGGCCAAGCATGGTGATGCCTTTCCCGAGAACCCACGCAACGTCGACGAACTGATCGACTCGCTGGCCCAACGGGCGGCGGCCGCGCAACGGATGTTGAACTCGATGACTCCCGAGCAACGCCAGGAGCTGATGGAGCTCTCGAGCGCGGCCTTCGGGTCTCCCGAGTTGAACGAGCAACTGTCTCGGATGGACGCCAACCTGCAGGGGCTGCGGCCCGGTGAGGACTGGTCGGGCTCGGAGCGGTTCAGTGGCGGCGAGGGGATGGGACTCGGGGACGGTACCGGCGCCCTGCAGGACCTGGCGGACCTCGACGGGCTGGCCGAGCAGTTGTCCCAGGCCTACAACGGCGCCCGGATGGACGACATCGATCTGGACAAGGTGGCCCGTCAACTCGGAGACCAGGCCGCGGTCGATGCCCGCACGCTGCAGGAGCTGGAGCAAGCGCTGCGCGAGTCCGGCTACGTCAAGAAGGGCTCGAACGGAGACCTCAAGCTGTCGCCTCGGGCGATGAGGCAACTCGGCAAGGCGCTGCTCAAGGATGTGGCGACCCGGATGTCGGGCCGAGAGGGCCAGCGTGACGCCCGGCTGGTCGGCGCCGCCGGAGAGCAGACCGGGGCCACCCGGGAATGGGAGTTCGGCGACACCGAGCCGTGGGATGTCACCCGGTCACTGAGCAACGCGGTCCGGCGCACCGCCTCCGAACGTGGCCCCGGGGCGCGCGGCGCGGTCGGTCCGGTACGTCTGGAGATCGGTGACGTGGAGGTCACCGAGACCGAGGCTCGTACCCAGGCCGCGGTGGCGCTGCTGGTCGACACGTCGTACTCGATGGCCCTGGACGGTCGCTGGGTGCCGATGAAGCGCACAGCGCTGGCTCTGCACACCTTGATCCGCTCCCGTTTTCGGGGCGACGCCCTGCAGCTGATCGGCTTCGGCCGGCACGCCCAGGTGCGAGACATCGAAGAGCTGACCGCGCTGGACGCCCAGTGGGGCAATCAGTTCAAGGGCACCAACCTGCACCATGGCCTGCTGCTGGCCAACCGGTTCTTCCGCAAGCACCCCAACGCGCAACCGGTCCTGTTGATCGTGACCGACGGCGAGCCGACCGCTCACCTGGAGTCCAGCGGGGACGTCTGGTTCTCCTATCCGCCGCACCCGATGACCATCGCGCACTCGGTGCGCGAACTGGACAACGCTCGCAGGATGGGGGCCCAGACCACGTTCTTCAGACTCGGTGAGGACCCGGGGCTGGCCCAGTTCGTGGAGTCGATGGCGCGTCGTGCCGGCGGCCGGGTGGTGGCACCCGAACTGGACGACCTGGGCGCCGCCGTGGTCGGCAGCTACCTGGGGTCACGTGAGGCCTCGGGCGGCGGCACGGGAGGCGCGCCGGGCGGATGGAGTGGGTGGGGCAGCCGCGGCTTCTGGGTCGGCTGAAGACCACCCCACCCCCGAGATCCGAGCCGAGTCAGCGGGCCTGACGTAGGGCGGTGCGCAGCAGCTTCGCGGCTCGCTTGCGTTCCGGCTTGCGGCCGGTGTAGGTCACGAGCAGCGTGACCACCCGCTTCTTGGTGCGCACCGAGTACACGTCCAGGACCATCCGCTGACCCATGCCCCGCATCGTCATCGAGACGGCGGCGGATTCGGCTCCCAGCTTCGGTCCCTGGAAGCGGGAAGCCGACATGGTCAAGGACACCCCGAATACCTCGCTCGCCTCCTTCGCGCAGGACGCGAAGTCGATGTCACGCACGGACGCCACCGAGCTCTTGGCAAGCGCGGTTGTGCCGAACTCGGCCACGTTCTCGGAGATCGTCACCGGGATCTTGTATCCCCGCGGCGCCCGAGCAGCCACCGCCCGCCGGGTGCCGGTCATGGGGGTGATCTGGCTGGGTGCGGGGGTCAGCTCGTCGTCCAGAGCGACCAGATCGAAGGGGAGGAACAAGGCCGCCATCGCGCTGCGCACCGGGACCTTCCGGGTGGAGTCGCAGGTGGGACTGACATCGACCCGACGCATCTTGCCGACCTGACGGGTGGAGCCCTCGTCCTGCGGGAACACCCGGTTCACCTGTGCGAGGGTGAGCAGATGCTCGCGGGTGACTCGCGGCTTGGCCGCGGCGGCACTGGTCGGAATACCCAGCATCGGGACGGCAACGGCCGCGGCGAGGGCGAGCAGGGCAGGTCGGCGCATCTGAGCTCCAGGGGTCGGGGACACGAAAGTCCGACCTTAGGGGATCTGCGCCGTCGCGTCCGTTGGATCGGAGAACTCGCCGGCAGGGTGCGAGCCGCCGACCCGGTCACTCCGCGAAGCCGGGCAGGAACTCGCTCAGGATCGCCCGGAACGGGGCCTCGGCCTCCAGCTGGGAGAGCAGTCCGATCCCACCGAGCCAGGTGCGGTGGATCAGGACGTACTCGGTGGGCAGATTCAGCTTCACCGCCACGGTGAAGGCCGGATCCCGGGCGTCGTTGATCCGTTCGAACTGGCCGCGCATCCACTCCCGGGAGAAGCGGAAGGTCTCGCTTCGAGCCGGCTCGACGAATGGTGAGAGGTAGGCCAGCACCAGAGCGGGATCGACCCTGATCCCGTCTCGGATGAATCCTTCGGTCCGTAGCCCTTCGGCCAACTCGGCCTCGTCACCCTCGAGTGCGATCCGGATCAACCGTCCCATCGCCGATGGCATGCCGCCGGGTCCGAGCCTGGCCACCGCGCCGAAGTCGAGGACGCCGAGTCGGCCGAGGCTCCCGTCGGCGTCGGGCACCACCCGGAAGTTGCCGGGATGCGGGTCGGCGTGCAGCATCCCGGTCCGGGCGGGGCCCTCGAATAGGAAGCGGGCCAGCAGGTTGCCGTAGTGGTCGCGCTCGGCCTGGGTGCCGTGCTCGCCGATCCGGGCCAGGGACGACTCGCTGTCGAGCCATTCACTGACCAGCACGGTGCGGCTCACGGCCACGACCTCGGGCACCACCACGTCGGGATGTCCGGCGAAGGCGGCGGCGAAGTGTCGCTGGGCGTCGGCCTCCAGGTGGTAGTTGAGCTCCTCCCCGGCACGGTTCTGCAGCTCGGTCACCACCGCTCTGATGTCCATCCCCGGGAACACCGGGGCCACCGTCCGAGCCACCCGGGCCAGCTGGCGCAGGTCGCCCAGGAGCGCGTCCTCTGCTCCGGGATACTGGACCTTGACCGCCACCGGAGTCCCGTCGTACCAGACCCCACGATGCACCTGACCGATGGAGGCCGCCGCTGCCGGCTCCGGGTCCAGCTCGACCAGATCGAGCTCCCAGTCCTGACCCAGCCCCTCGACCAGTTGGGCGCGTACCGTAGCGATCTCCATCGGCGGCGCCGAGTCTTGCAACGCACCCAGGTGCGCCCGATAGGGGGCGGCGAGCTCCTCCGGTAGCGCGGACTCCAGCACGCTGAGGGCCTGGCCGAACTTCATCGCGCCGCCCTTGAGCTGACCCAAGGTACGGAAGAGCTGCTCGGCGGTGCGCTGCTGAATCTCCAGGCTGACCGCCTCGGCGGGCCTGCCACCGAGTCGCTTGCCCAGCCCGAGCGCGGTGCGTCCGGCATAGCCGAGCGGCAGCCCGGCCAGTCGGACCGCGCGCACTGCTGCCTTGCGGGGCAGATCGTCCATGGGGTCAGTGTGACCGATGGGTGGCTGCTCGAGCACCCGACGGAGCGGGGAACCCGGTCGTCCGGGCCCGTCGATCGGCCTCAGTCGGTGGGGAACCTCACCCCGGTGTTGGCGTGACAGCGGTAGCCGTTGGGGTTCTTGGCCAGGTACTGCTGGTGGATGTCCTCGGCGTAGTAGTAGCCGTCTCCGGCCAACTCACTGAACGGCTTGATCTCGGTACTGACGCTGCCGAGGCCGCGCCGCTCCAATTCGCTGCCGTAGCGGGCGGTCAGGTCGCGAGCGACCTGCTCCTGCTCGGGGGTGGTCGGGTAGATCGCCGAGCGGTACTGGGTGCCGACATCGTTACCCTGCCGCATCCCCTGGGTGGGGTCGTGGATCTCAAAGAACTTCTTGACCAGATCTGGATAACCGATGACCTGCGGGTCGAACAGCACCCGGATCGCCTCGGTGTGCCCGGTCCGCCCGCTGCAGACCTCCTCGTAGGTCGGGTGCGGGGTGTAGCCGCCCGCATAGCCCACCGAGGTGGACCAGACTCCCGGCTCCTGCCAGAAGGTCTCCTCGGCTCCCCAGAAGCAGCCCAGACCCAGAACGGCGACCTGCAGTCCTTCGGGTGCACCGGGTGTGTCGGGTCCGGCGACGACCGGGGTGTGCAGTGTCACGTGCTCACCCAACTGCCAGGGTCGCTGCTCGCGACCGGTCAGAGCCATGGACTCGGGAACCATCGAGGACTTCATCGAACTGGTGTGGAACATGCCTCTATTGTCACCCCGCACGCAACCCGGATCGCGTGGGTGTGGCTCCGGCTGGTTGTCACGTCGCCGCTGGGGCTCTGTCACGTCTTGAGCAGGGCTATATCAACAACGGACGGCGTGACAGAGCGAAATGGAGCTCTCGACCACCCGCGACGTTACAAACGTTCACCGGGCTGAGTACGGTGGCCAGCGTGAGCCAAGAACATCGCCACAAGTCCGGGTTCGAGACGAAGGCCATCCATGCGGGCTACGAGCCCGACGCCATGACCGGAGCGGTGAACCCGCCGATCTACGCCTCGTCGACCTTCAAGCAGGACGGTGTCGGGGGGATGCGCGGCGGCTACGAGTACAGCCGTTCCGGCAACCCGACCCGGACTGCCCTCGAGGGGGCGTTGGCGGCGGTCGAGGAGGGCGAGCGCGGATTCACGTTCGCCTCCGGCCTGGCCGCCGAGGACACGTTGATCCGGGCGCTGTGCCGCCCCGGCGACCACGTGGTCATCCCCGACGACGCGTACGGGGGCACCTTCCGACTCTTCGACAAGGTGGCGGCGAATTGGGGGCTGAGTCACAGTCCGGCCCCGGTCACCTCGCCCGAACAGGTGGCGGCGGCCGTTCAGCCCGGGCGCACCAAGCTGGTCTGGATCGAGACCCCCACCAACCCGATGCTGAGCATCGGCGACATCGAGGCCCTGGCAACGGTCGCGCACGAGGCCGGCGCTCGATTGGTGGTGGACAACACGTTCGCCTCCCCCTATCTACAGCAACCGCTGACCCTGGGCGCCGATGTGGTGGTGCACTCCACCACCAAGTACGTGGGCGGCCATTCCGATGTGGTCGGTGGGGCGCTGGTGGTACGTGACCTCGACCTGGCCGAGCAGATCGCCTTCCACCAGAACTCGATGGGTGCCGTGCCCGGTCCGTTCGACTGCTTCCTGACCCATCGAGGCCTGAAGACCCTGGCAGTACGGATGGAGCGGCACTGCGACAACGCGGAGAAGGTCGTGGATTTCCTCGGCGGGCATCCGCGAGTCACCGAGGTGATCCACCCGAGCCTGACCAGCCATCCCAACCACGAGGTCGCGGCCCGGCAGATGCGTCGTTTCGGCGCCATCATCAGCTTCCGCGTGGCCGGCGGCGAATCGGCGGCCCTGGAAGTGTGTGACCGGGCCGAGGTCTTCACGCTGGGTGAGTCGCTCGGCGGTGTGGAGTCGTTGATCGAACACCCCGGCCGAATGACCCATGCCTCGGTGGCCGGTACCGATCTGGAGGTCCCCGCCGACCTGATCCGGCTCAGTGTCGGTATCGAGACCGACACCGATCTGATCGCCGACCTCGACCGTGCGCTCGGCTGAGGGTGCATGCCCTAGCCTGAACGAGTGAGTCAGGACACGCCGAGCGACGAGCCCGATCCGGGAGCCGAGGAACGGGACCTCGAGGAGGAACCGGATCAGTCCTGGTGGCGGATCGGACGGAGTCGTCGCGCGCATCATGAGTCGGCCCGCGAGGACGATAGTCTCAGCGAACGAGTGACCCAGCAGATTGCGGCCCAGTGGGCGCTGGCTCGCGCCGAGAGGCAGAACGAACAGCGTCCACGGCCGGTGCAGGGCGGGGAATCAGACTTCCGTCCGGCTCGGGTCCCGTACGGCGTCGATCTGGCCGCGGCCTGGGCCTGGCGGTTCTTGGTGATCGGGGCGGCCCTGTTCGTGGTGTTGTGGCTGCTGGACTTCTTCCTGGTCGTCACGCTGCCGCTGGCGATCGCCCTGCTGATCGCCGCGTTGGCCGGTCCGGGTGTTCAGCGGTTGCACAGGATCGGATTGCCCAAGGGGCTCTCGGCGCTGCTGGTGATGGTGCTCGGGATAGGGATGCTCGCCCTGCTCCTCACCTTCGTGGGACAACAGATCGCGCAGGGCGCATCGGACCTCGCCGACTCGGTGGTCAAGGGGCTCGATGAGGTCAGGAACTGGCTGCGGGACGGTCCGCTGAAGGCGAGCGACACGCAGATCAACTCCTATATCCAACAAGCCCAGGACCTGATCACCGAGCGCAGCCGCAACGGGGGAGTGATCACCCAGGTCACGGAGGTGGGCACCGCTCTGGGTCATGTGGTGGCGGGGGTCTTCATCGTGTTGTTCGCGACCTATTTCTTCATGGCCGACGGGGACCGGATCTGGTCCTGGTTCGTTCGGCTCGCTCCCCGGAGCACCAGAGAACGGGTCGACTCCTCGGGCAGGGTCGCCTGGGGGTCGCTGACCAACTTCGTGCGCGCCACCTTGCTGATCGCCTGCGTCGACTCGATCGGGGTGATGATCGTGGCGGCAGTACTCGGGGTGCCCTTCGTGCTGGCGATCGGAGTCCTGGTCTTCCTGGGCGCGTTCATCCCCATGGTCGGTGCCACCGTGGCCGGTGGCGTCGCGGTGCTCGTCGCCCTGGTGGACCAGGGCCCTTGGACGGCGCTGTGGATGCTGGTCGGAGTGATCGCCGTCCAGCAGATCGAGGGTCACGGGCTGCAGCCGTTCGTCATGGGCAGGTTCGTCTCGGTGCACCCACTCGGGGTGATCGTGGCCATCGCGATCGGGGTGATCGTGGCTGGGATCCCCGGTGCCCTGATCGCGGTGCCGTTGGTGGCGGTGGTCAACGCGGTGGTGCTGCACCTGGCCGAACCCGGGACTTTGGAGGATCCGGCGGTGGCCCTGGGGATCGAGGAACCGGGTATCGGGGAACCGGAGAAGGGATGAGCCGATGAACAGGATCGACTGGCGCGCCGAGATCGAGGCTGCCGACGAACTGCTGACCGGGGTGGTGGTGCGCACGCCGATGGAGGAGTCGCGCTGGCTCTCGGCACTGTGCGGCGGCCCGGTCCACCTCAAGTGCGAGAACCTGCAACGCACCGGCTCCTTCAAGTCTCGCGGCGCCTATGTGCGGATCAGCAGGCTCACACCCGCCGAACAGGCTCGGGGGGTGGTGGCCGCGTCCGCCGGAAACCATGCCCAGGGGGTGGCACTGGCGGCCCAGATGTTGGGGCTACGCGCCACGGTCTTCATGCCGGTAGGGGCACCGATTCCCAAGGAGCGGGCCACCCGGGCCTATGGAGCCGACGTGGTCTTCCACGGCCGTCACCTGGAGGATGCCCTGACCGCGGCCCGGGAGTTCGCCGATCGGACCGGGGCGGTGCTGATTCATCCCTTCGATCATGCCGACGTGGTCGCCGGACAGGGCACCGTCGGTCTGGAGATCCTCGACCAGATTCCGGAGCTGGCCACCGTGCTGGTGCCTACCGGTGGTGGCGGGCTGCTCGCCGGGGTCGCTCTGGCGATCAAGTCGCAGCGACCCGACGTCCAGGTGGTGGGGGTGCAGGCCGAGGGCGCGGCGGCCTTTCCGGGATCCTTGGCGGCCGGAGCCCCGGTCGCCCTGGCCGAGATGCACACCATGGCCGACGGCATCGCGGTGGGCCTGCCCGGTGAGATCACCTTCGCCGCGGTACGAGACCACGTCGACGAGGTGATCACGGTCAGTGAGGAGTCGCTCAGCCGGGCCCTGCTGTCGCTGGTCGAGCGCGCCAAGATGGTGGTCGAGCCGGCGGGTGCGGCCGCAGTCGCGGCGCTGCTGGACCATCCCGGTCGTTTCGCCACCCCCGCGGTCGCGATCCTCTCGGGAGGCAATATCGACCCGTTGCTGCTCAACAAGGTGATCCGGCATGGTCTGGCCGCAGCCGGGCGCTTCCTCTCGTTGCGGGTGGTGATCCCCGATGCGCCCGGAGGGCTGGCCCGGTTGCTCACCGCGATCGGCGAGGCGGGCGGCAACGTCTTGGAGGTGGCCCATGAACGGCTATCACCCAGTCTGCGGGTCGACGAGGTAGCGGTCGCGATCCAGTTGGAGACCAGGGGAGAGAGCCACGCCCAGGTGCTGTTGCAGGGGCTGCGGGCGAATGGCCTGGCCGTCCAGCAACGCTGATCCGGCCGGGGACAAACGACGGGGCCGGACACCGATACGGTGTCCGGCCCCGTCGTGGGTCCTGCTCGGGTCAGCCCGAGTACGGCTTGGCGTCGAGAATCTTGACGCTCAGGTCCTTGCCGTTGGGCGCGGTGTAGGTGACCGTGTCGCCCTTCGAGCGACCGTGTACCGCCTGGCCCAGAGCGGACTGCGGCGAGACGACGCTCAGCCCGGGCTCCTCCATCTCCTTGGCACCGAAGAGGAAGGTCTCCGCTTCGTCGTCGTCATCGCCGACGAATTTGTAGGTGACCAGCATGCCGGGCTCGACGACACCGTCGTCGGGGGGAGTCTCACCGATCTGAGCGCGCCGCAGCTTGTCCTTGAGCAAGAGGACTTCGCCCTCCAACTGGGCGAGGGCGTCGCGCGCGGCGTGGTAGCCGGCGTTCTCCTTGAGGTCACCCTCGTCACGTGCCTCGGCGATCTGGGCCTTGATCTCCTCGCGGCGGGGCCCGTCAAGCTCGGCCAGCTTGGCCTCGAGCTTGTCGTACGCCTCCTGGGTCAGCCAGATGACGTCCTGCTGTGCGGACTGGGTCATGGTCACTCCTCGGACAAAGACAAATCCCGCTGGGCGTTCCGTGGTGCCCGGCGGGACGTGGTGAAGTTTCAGGATAGCAAGGATGCGAAGAAGACGCGCTCCTCACGGCATCCGAGGGAATCGGATGGCGCGGCTTCGAAGCCCGCACGGGGCTTCACCGAATCGGGCGTGTGCCCCGGGATCAGTCCTTCACCGGGGTGCAGTTTTTCTCCATCACGGTGGTTGCCCGTCGGTCGGTCTTGATCTCGACACTCTGACGTCCGTTGGTCGCGGTGAATCGGGTCTCACCGACCAGGGCGCCGTCCTGGGCGCCTGCTTGCACCACGCAGACGGCCTCGGTGATCGGGTCCTTGAAGTGCACGTTCACGTCGGTGGTTACCCGGTGGTCATCGATCACATCGAAGGTCAGCACCTTGATCTGGGTGTCCGGACTGGAGTTCATTGCAATGATCCACACCATCACGCCGGTGAAGAGGGCGATCACCACCACGGAGAGCACCCGGGCCACGGTCCGGCCTCCGGTGCGGTCGGTGCCGTACCGCTCGGCCATCAGGTCCGTGCTCTCGTTGCCGGTCATGCTCCCAGCCTAGGAACCAACGCCCAACCCCCGGCACCCGGGGCACGACCAATAGACTGGGTGACATGACGCAGCACCCCCGCTCCGGGCTCCGCCTGATGCATGTGCACGCGCACCCCGACGACGAGTCGAGCAAGGGCGCGGCCAGTACCGCACGCTATGTGGCCGAGGGTGTGGACGTCCACGTGGTCACCTGTACCGGCGGTGAGCGCGGGTCGATTCTGAACGCGAAGATGGACCGTCCCGAGATCGCGGCCAATATCACCGAGGTGCGTCGCCAGGAGATGGAACGGGCCCGCGACATCCTCGGGATCCGGCAGGACTGGCTGGGTTTCATCGACTCCGGATGGCCTGAAGGCGACCCGAAGCCGCCGCTGCCCGAAGACTGCTTCGCGCTGGTGCCCCTGGAGGTGTCGGTGGAGCGTCTGGTGGCCCTCGTACGGTCCTTCAAGCCCCATGTGATGACGACCTACGACGAACGTGGCGGGTATCCGCACCCGGACCACATCCGCTGTCACGAGGTCTCGGTGGCGGCCTTCGAGGCGGCCGGGGACCCCGAGCAGTACCCGGAGGCCGGCGAGCCGTGGCAACCGCTCAAGCTTTACTACCAGCACGGCTTCAACCGCTTGAAGGCCGTGGCCCTGCACGAGGCGATCCTCGCGCACGGCCTGGAGTCGCCCTATGGTGAGCGGCTCGCCACCTGGAAGATCGAGCCCGACTGGGATGCGCGGATCACCACCAGGGTCCCGTGCGGCGAATACTTCGGGGTGCGCGATCAGGCACTGATGGCGCACGCCACTCAGATCGACCCCGATGGCTGGTGGTTCTCGGTGCCGCGCGAAGTGCAGCAGGAGGCCTGGCCCACCGAGGACTTCGAACTGGTCACCAGCCACGTGCCCACCGAACTGCCCGAGGACGATCTGTTCGCCGGGATCGTCGAATCCACCACCGCTGAAGCCTGAGAGTCACATGTTGCCCGCATTCGTCACCTCCGTCACCCTGACCGCTGCCGATGCCGTCCGAATCCTGGCCGACGACCCCACGCCGAAGGGCGAGGACGTCAAGGCCGGCTGGATCGGCTTCGGGGTGTTCCTCACTCTGGTCCTGGTCACGGCGCTGATCTGCATCGCCTTCTACCGATCGATGAAGCGCGTCAATTCCGCCGACAAGGAAGGTGTCTACGGAACCTCCTCCGAGACCCCCGCCGAGGAGGAGTCGGCCGAGGCCGGGACTCGCTCCACCGAGGACAGCTGACCCGCTCAGCCGTTCGGCGCGGTGTCGGGCAGCCTGACCCGCAGGAAGGTGGGTCGGTAGACGGATGGATCCTGCTCGACGGCCTCGGGATCCAACCGATTGTTGCTGTAGGAGACCACCACGCTGCCCCGTTTCGGCAGGATCTCGGGGTGCGCCAGGGGCATATAGCGCAGTTCGCCTGTGCTGATGTCGGAGGGGATCGTGGTTTCGGTGGGGTGCGGAGTGAACGGTCCGGTCGGTGCCGGCGCGGTCCACACCACGAGGTCGGATCCGAGGAAGTCGTTGCGCTTGCTGAGCGCATACCAGACGTTTCCGCCTGCCCCCTTGCCGCGCCAGACCGACAACGTCTGCGACGTGCCGTTCTCGGCCGGGATCAGTTCGGTGGCCCTGGCCTCCTCGCCGCTCCACCCGGAGCCGTCCCAGTACTGCCATCGGCTGGTGTCGAGCGCGTCCTGTGGCCGAGCTCGAGAGACACGCAGGCTGTACCCGAAGACGCCCTCCTCACTGCTCTGAGCAGTGCCGTAACTGTAGAGCCAGCCGTCGGCCGCGGCCGACGCCGCGCCCCACATGGGTCGGGTGGCATCGACTCGATCTCGGCTCAGATCGGTGACCTGGAGCAGCTGCGGCGTACCGCCCCGCGGAACCACGAAGCGGGCCACCGAGGGGCCGAGCATCTCGAAATCGAAGACATCTGATCCGGTGTTCCGGACCCGCTGTGCGGTCACGGTGACCAGGTCGTACCCGGTCTCGCTTCGGGCGCTCACCGACATCGGCCAGTAGCCGACGCCGTCGGCCCGATTGGGGATGACGGCACCGTTGTCGTGAGGCAGCACGATCGCTAGGCAGTCGGTCTGGAGGATGAGCATCGAGTTGCGTACGAAGGTGGGGTACTTGCCGGGGCTGCGGACCGAGTCGCCGAAGAGCCACAGCGAACGACCGTCCTGCAGCAAGGTACTGGCCCCGACGTCTCCGCCGCCGATCAGATCCCCGCTGTCCAGGGACCGGGTCGCCCGGTTGAGGTCGCGGACCGAGTTCAGCGGCCCGACGTGTTCGCATCGACTGGTGCCGGCCAGCGGCGTGCTGTCGCCGGGCAGTTGGGCGTCGGTAGGCAGCAGCCAGGCGGCCAAGCCCAGGACGATGACCGCCGGAGTCGCCGCTGTGAGCGCGCGGGTCAGGGGGAGATGGGCGGCGGAATCGGCACGGGCCTGCCGACCGGCGACGGCCAGCACCGCGCTCGCGGCCAGCCACAGGACCAGGGCGAGCACCGTCCACAGCGGTGGTGGACCCTCTTGTGACAACGCCGTCCGGGCTGCTCCGGGAGCCGTCCAAGGATAGAACCATGACCAGGGCGTGGGGAGCATCAGGTCGTCGAGGTTGAGTAGCACCGGCAGTACCAGAGTCAGCTGCAGTGGGAGGGCCAGGGCGAGTCCGATCTGCTCAGCGGCAGCAGCGAATCCGACCGGGAGCAGCGCGGAGATCAGCGCGGTCACCGCGAGAACCGATGTCGACACCGGCCGGTCGCTCGACCCTCCGAGCATCCACCAGTCGCTCACGATGCCGATCAGCAGCGAACCCCCGACCAGGACCAGTACCGAGCGGGACAGGTGGCCCGCCAGCGGGCGCCGCCGGACCCAGCGCGCCACCACGGTACTCATCCCCAGCACGAACCCGGCCAGCAGCGACCAGAGCACGGCGCTGTCGGCGGTCTCGGCTGCCCCGGCTCGGTGCGGATTCACCGACTCGACGCGCAGGGTACGACCGAGCAGGTGTTCCTGTCGGGCGACCTCGAGACGAACACTGCGTTGCAGGTCGCGATTGCGTGACCGGTCGAGCAGCAGCACGTCCTCGGTTCCCGAGAGATCCACCACGACTGCGGCGACCAGATCCCGCTGCTTCACGGCGAGGTGGGCGACGGCGCGGTCCCGCACGATCTCGGTACGCAGAGGTGACTCGGAGCCTGGATCGGTTTGGCTGCTGGTGTCGAGCACGCTCAGTACCGCGTTGGGCGCGACCAGACCGACCTTCGCGCCGTGTGGACGCCCGTGGCCCGGGCCCCAGGCCAGGGTGGCCAGTAGAGCTGCGATCAGGAGCGCTGCGGCTCCCACCCCGACCCACCGCAGCAGCCGCCACATCGGGTTCAGGCTCCGCCGTCGGATCCAGGACGCGAGATCAGCGCAGCGAGTAGGTGGCTAGCGAGAGACCGACGTAATGGGTCGCGAAGGCCAGGATCGTGAACGTGTGGAAGACCTCGTGGAAGCCGAAGGTGCGCGGCCAGGGGTTGGGCCGTTGCAGACCGTAGACGAGCCCACCGAGGGTGTAGAAGACCCCACCCACCGCGACCAGCACCAAGGTGGCGATGCCGATGCCGAGCCCGACCCGGTGCGCTCCGGCGAAGAAGTCGGGCAGGAAAGGAACAGCCGCCCAGCCCAGGGCCATGTAGATCGGTGTGTACAGCCAGCGGGGGGCATCGGTCCAGAACACCCGGAAGAACACCCCGAGTATCGCGCCGGTCCACACGATCGACAGCATCCAGACCCGTTCCGCACCGTGCAGCATGATCAGCGAGAACGGCGTGTAGGAGCCGGCGATCAGCAGGAAGATGTTGGAGTGGTCCATGCGGCGCAGCACGTTCCAGGTCCGCGGTGACCAGGTGCCGCGGTGGTAGACCGCGGAGACCCCGAACAGCACCAGCGCCGAAACGGTGAAGACGCTCGAACCGATCCTGGTAGTGGTGGTGGGAGAGAGAACGATCAACACGATCCCGGCGGCCAGGATCAAAGGCACCGAGGCGAGATGCAGCCACCCGCGCAGCCGCGGCTTGATGTCGGCCAGTCGCTCCTCGACGGCCTCGACCACACCGTCGAGGCCCTCACGGACGCCGGTGCGGACGAGATCCATCCGGTTGCGCAGGGCATCGTTCATGACATCAAGGTACGGGACCGTAGGTTGCCGACCAAGTGACTGGCCCGATGCGCTGGTCACATCCGGGCGCAGGCGGGCAGGGACGCGGTCGCGGCGTCAGGCTCTTCGTATTTGGGAGCCAACCCCTAGTCTTGTCAGGTGGCGAAGTGGAAGGACGCAGTGCGCAGGGTCCTGTATCCGGCCTATGAGGCCAGGATGCTCAGGGCACTCCCGGGGGAGCGGGTGCCCGAGCACGTAGGCGTGATGCTCGATGGCAACAGACGCTGGGCCAAGGCGGTGGGGGCGGAGACCGCTCAGGGCTATCAGGCCGGCGCGGACAACATCTTCCCGCTGCTCGGGTGGTGCGAAGAGGTCGGCGTCAAAGTGGTGACCCTGTGGTTGCTCTCCAACGACAACCTGTCGAGCCGTCCGCCCGATCAGTTGGCGGGGCTGCTCCGGATCATCGACGGTGCCGTCGAGTCGCTGGCCGGCGCCGGTCGCTGGCGAATCCATCCGGTGGGCGCCCTGGATCTGTTGCCGGGCGATACGGCCGAGAAGCTGAAGGCCGCCCAGGAGGCCACCCGCGAGGTCGACGGACTCCTGGTCAACGTGGCGGTCGGCTACGGCGGGCGGCGGGAGATCGCCGACGCGGTACGCGGCCTGCTGAAGGAACACGCCACCCAGGGCACCACCCTGGAGGAACTCGCCGAACTGATCGATGTCGAGCACATCGCGGACCATCTCTACACCAAGGGGCAGCCCGATCCGGACCTGGTCATCCGGACCTCCGGGGAGCAACGACTCGGTGGATTTCTCCTGTGGCAGTCGGCGAACTCGGAGTTCTACTTCTGTGAGGCACTGTGGCCCGACTTCCGGCGCGTCGATTTCTTGCGCGCGATCCGCGCCTACGCCCAACGGGAACGCCGCTTCGGCGCCTGATCCCCCTCTGCTTCCCCGCTGAGAAGGCGGTTTTGCTGACAACGCAGTAACTTCTAGCGCCCCCTCACCGTTTGCGGACCGCTGAGGGGGCGTTAGTAGTTACCGACGCGGCAGCAGTAGTGCCTTCTCAGCGGTTCAGGAGAAGTTCACCCGCGCTTCGGGCGTGTTCTCCCGCATTGACCGATGACTGCGTCGTACTTTCACCACGTCGGCGGGTGGGGAAGCCCGCCGGTACCAGGAGGCCCGCTCGTGAAGATTCACGATCCGAACCCACCATCGACGCCGAGCTGCGCCATGGTGTGGGAGGAAGGCCGGCACTCCGGTCTTCGGGCGCTACTCCTTGGTCCGTCAGCACAGAACTGACCGGGACGAGGAGTGCCCGTGCCGGTCGTCGAGGGGAAGACCCATGGCCGGCACGACCTCACGCTCCATCGACACGACTCTCGCCGACGAGGCATTGAATGACGAGACCCTGACCTACGTGCTCGACACCTCGGTACTGCTGGCCGACCCGGGTGCGATGCGGCGCTTCGCCGAGCACGAGGTGGTGCTCCCAGTGGTGGTGGTCACCGAACTGGAGGCCAAGCGGCACCACCCGGAACTCGGTTGGTTCGCCCGCACCGCCCTACGCACCCTGGACGAACTGCGGGTGGAGCACGGTCGGCTGGACTCTCCGGTCCCGATCACCGACGAGGGTGGGACTCTGCGGGTCGAGCTCAACCACACCGATCCTCAGTCGCTGCCTTCCGGCTTCCGGCTCGGCGACAACGACACCCGGATCCTCGCCGTGGCCAAGAACCTGGCCGATGAGGGACGCCGGGTGAGCCTGGTCAGCAAGGATCTGCCGCTCAGGATCAAGGCTTCGGCGGTCGGGCTCAACGCCGAGGAGTACCGGGCCGAAGGGGTGAGTGACTCCGACATCGGCTATACCGGTATGACCGAGCTGTCGATCGGCTCACCGAGTATCGATGAGCTCTACGAGGATGGCGTAATCGACCTTGACGAGGCCCGCGAACTGCCGTGCCATAACGGTCTGGTCCTGGTCGGCGAGAGCTCCACGGCGCTGGGCCGGGTTGGCCCCGACAAGCGGGTGCATCTGGTCCGCGGGGATCGCGAGGCCTTCGGCATTCACGGCCGTTCCGCGGAGCAGCGGATCGCACTGGACCTCCTGCTGGACCCCGAGATCGGGATCGTCTCTCTGGGCGGTCGAGCCGGAACCGGCAAGTCGGCGCTGGCTCTGTGCGCGGGCCTGGAGGCGGTGCTGGAGCGGGGACAGCACCAGAAGGTCGTGGTCTTCCGTCCTCTGTTCGCAGTCGGGGGACAGGAGCTGGGCTACCTGCCGGGCTCGGAGAACGAGAAGATGTCCCCCTGGGGCCAAGCGGTCTTCGACACCCTGGGAGCCATCACCTCCCCGCAGGTCGTCGAAGAGGTGCTCGGCCGCGGCATGCTCGAGGTGCTGCCGTTGACCCACATCCGTGGCCGCTCGCTGCACGACGCTTTCGTGATCGTCGACGAGGCGCAGTCCCTGGAACGGAACGTCCTGCTGACTGTGCTGTCGCGGATCGGGCAGAACTCCAAGGTGGTGCTCACCCACGATGTCGCGCAGCGCGACAATCTGCGGGTCGGGCGCCATGACGGGATCGTGGCGGTCGTCGAGAAGCTCAGGGGGCACCCGTTATTCGCCCACGTGACGTTGACCCGCTCTGAGCGCAGTGAGATCGCCGCTCTGGTCACCGATCTGCTGGAGAGCTCGGTGATGTGAAGGCCTGCCACCTGTGACGGATGTGGCTGGTGGGCCTCAAGGGGAGCGAACGCTGAGATTTCCCCTACCAATTCGGGTGTTCGGTTTGTCCTGAGTCCATCCAGCAGGCAAGGTGGCTGAGTCCGAGTCAGCTGGCCCACCCCCGTTCGCCCGACCAGAAATTGCGGATCCACTCTGTGTCCAAGCACAAGAAGTACACCCCCCGACATGCCTCACCCCGACCGTCCTCTCGCGCGCCACGCCGGCTGATCGGCGGCACCGTGCTGGTCTCCGGAGTGGCCGCGGTCGGCGTCACCGGAGTCAGCGTGGCCGGCGGCGTCGTGGCGGGATCCTCGGGGGCCACCACGGCGAACCTGACCGCGGGTGGTCAGAGCGGGCATACGGTCGACCAGGCGCAGACGCGCGCCGTGGCCAAGGCCGCAGCCGCCCGGGTCGTGGTCTCCCGCAGCGATCGTCGGGCCGCAACAGACCCGGCCAAGGCCTCGCTCCTCTCCGGTGACACCGGCCCCGCGACCGCGCGCGAGGAGAACCTGGATACGGCAGATCCGCGTGACATCGCCAAGGCGCTGCTGCCCGAGTACGGCTTCAGTTCCAGCGAGTTCAGCTGCCTCGACCCGCTCTATACCGGCGAGAGCGGCTGGCGGGTCGATGCCGACAACCCGAGCTCGTCCGCCTACGGGATCCCGCAGGCCCTGACCGCGACCCACGACATGCCCGAGGGGTACATGACCTCGGCCGAGGTCCAGATCCGCTGGGGGCTGGAATACATCGCCAACCGCTACGGGACGCCCTGCAGTGCCTGGGGATTCAAGCAGGGCCACGGCTGGTACTGAGCGCCTGGATCCGACTGGGTTCGCCGGTCGTCTCGACCGGGTGCGAGACTGATCTACTGTGTCCGTCCCTGCCTACGTCGCCGCCGAACCGGCGCTGAGTCTGCGCTCGCTGTGGCGCCGCCCGCGCCAGCTCCGAACCGAGGTGCTGGCAGCCCTGGTGGTGGCGCTGGCGCTGATCCCCGAGGCGATCGCCTTCTCGGTGATCGTCGGGGTCGACCCGCGCGTCGGCCTGTTCACCTCCTTCACGATGGCGGTGGGCATCTCGTTCCTCGGTGGTCGGCCGGCGATGATCTCGGCCGCTACCGGTGCGGTCGGTCTGGTGCTGGCTCCCCTGATGCGGGATCACGGCTACGACTACCTGGTCGCCACGGTGCTGCTCGGCGGCCTCTTCCAGGTGCTGCTGGCGCTGTTGGGGGTGGCTCGGCTGATGCGCTTCATCCCACGCTCGGTGATGATCGGGTTCGTCAACGCGCTGGCACTGCTGGTGCTGGAGTCCCAGTTCACGAACCTGGTCGATGTGCCCTGGCAGGTCTACCCGCTGACCCTGGTCGGGACGATGGTGATCTGGTGGTGGCCCCGACTCACCGACGCCGTCCCCGCTCCACTGGTCGCCGTGGTACTGCTCACCGGTTTCACCCTGCTGGCAGGTGTCGACGTCCCCGATGTCGGTGACCAGGGCGCGCTGCCGGACTCGCTGCCTACCCCCTTCCTGCCCGATGTCCCACTCGAGTGGCACGCCCTGCAGGTGATCGCGCCCTACGCGCTGGCCATGGCACTGGTCGGGCTGCTGGAGTCACTGCTCACGGCCAAGCTCGTCGACGACATCACCGACACCCGCTCGTCCAAGACCCGGGAGGCCTGGGGGCAGGGCCTCACCAACGTGCTCACCGGCGCCTTCGGCGGGATGGGCGGATGTGCCGTGATCGGCCAGACGATGATGAACGTCAAGGTGTCCGGCGCCCGGACCCGGCTCTCCACGTTCCTGGCCGGAGTGTTCCTGCTGGTGCTGGTGGTGGGTCTGGGCGATCAGGTCGGCGCTATCCCGATGGCGGCCCTGGTCTCGGTGATGATCATGGTCTCGGTGGCAGCGTTCGACTGGCACTCGGTACGGCCCTCGACGCTGCGCCGGATGCCACGCTCGGAGACCGCCGTGATGGTCGTGACCGTGCTCGGCACCGTGCTGACCCACAACCTGGCGATCGGAGTGGTACTGGGGGTGCTCAGCGCGATGACCCTCTTCGCGCGTCGGGTCGCCCACCTGACCCGCACGGAGCGGACCCTGCTGACCGACGCATCGGGGATCGTCACGGCCCGCTACCGGGTCACCGGAGAGCTCTTCTTCGCCTCTAGCAACGACCTGTTCACCCAGTTCGACTACGCAGGTGACCCGGACCGCGTGGTCATCGACCTGGGTGAGGCTCGTGTGTGGGACGCCTCCTCGGTGGCTGCACTCGACTCCGTGGTGACCAAGTACGCCCGACACGGCATCACGGTCGAGGTGGTCGGGCTGGACGCGGCCAGCGCGCTGCGGCACGACCGGCTCAGCGGCCATCTGGGAGAGTGACTCCGCACCGCAGACGAATCAGATACCGGCCCCGGGCCTCCCGCTACGGGGAGGACCGGGGCCGGTCTCTCTCAGTTCAGAGCACCCGGACCTTGCCCGCGCGCAGCTTGGTGGCACCGCTTGTCACAGTCACCTGGTAAGTGCCCTTGCGGGGAGCCTTGAACCTGATCACGCCGCCCGCCACCGAGGAGCCGACCTTGACGGTCTTCAGTCTCTTGGCCTTCTTGCCGGTCGGCTTCCAGGTGACCCGCACCGCGGTGCCGGCGGTGCCGGTCGCCTTGAGCCACTGCGAGGTCTTGGCCAGCACCTTCTTGGGCAGCTTCTCGACGGTGGGCTTCACGACCGGAGGCTTCGGCGTGCTCGGTTCGGGTTGGCCGGTGAGTCGCCGGATCAGTGAGGAGACCCCGGGCACCTCGGTCGTCGGCACGGAGCGGTCGGCTTTCAGTACGCCGATGGTGACATAGCCCTGGCCGAGCAGTGCGATGTCGGAGCCGGCGGGCGAGACCTCGGTGCCGCGGGCCGGGACGATGGTCCAGTCGTTGCCGGCGACCTGGGTGAAGGAGAACGCCGCGGCCGAGGCGGGGGAGTTGCTGGCGTACCTGATGCCCTTGGGCTTGGTCAGGGTGCCGCTCAAGATCGGGTAGTTGACGTTGAGGAACTCGCCGCGGGACAGCTTCGGGATTCCCTGATCGATCATGTCGACCAGCAGGTCGGCGGTCTCGTCGTAGGCACCGGTGTTCTTGTCCGGGTAGGTGTAGTCCGTGCTGATCGCGATCGCCGGCACCCCGTACATACCCGAGGCGACGGTGGCGTTGCCGACGGTGCCCGAGAAGTTCGTGTCGAAGCCGGTGTTGGCGCCCACGTTGGTGCCCGAGACGACCAGATCCGGCTGGTAGCCCTTCTGCTTGATGAAGAGCTCCTCCATGCCGTAGATGGTGCTGGTGACCGGGCTGTCGCTTACCGAGTACTTGTTCGGCTCTTGCTCGATGACGCTCAGGTTGCCGTAGAAGGACACCTTGGCGCTCACCCCGCTCTGATCGGTGGCCGGTGCCGAGATGGTGACGTGGTGTCCGGCTGCGGTGAGTTTGTCGTAGACGGCGGTGATCCCGAGGGCGTTCCACCCGTCGTCGTCGCTGAGCAGGATGTTCAGAGGTCGGTTGGTCGGCAGTGTGCCGACCGACCCGGGCGCGGGTGCGGCAGTGCTGGTGGCGTTCATGGCCGGCAGGGTCAGTGCGGCGGCTAAAGCCAGCGTGGCGGACAGGGCCACGACCCGGACGTGGGTGGTCTTCATCTCATCTCCCTTGATGTGTGATGGGCATCACAGATCGAGTGTGAGAGAAACTTGGACTTGAGTCAAACTTTAGTCCTGAATTGAGTTACCTGGTGTGGAGAGCGTTCGCTGAGCGGTCAGGGATGGGTCATGCTGGTCACGTCCAGTGCCCGATCCAACTCCGCACCGGAGATCTCGCCCCTTTCGACGTATCCCAGGGCCAGTACGGTGTCGCGGATGGTCGTGCCGTCCGCCATCGCCTTCCCGGCGATCCGGGCGGCCGCCTCGTAACCCAGGTGCTTGTTCAGCGGCGTCACCACCGACGGGGACGATTCGGCATAGGCGCGCATCCTCACCGAGTCGGCGACGATGCCGTCCACCGTCCGGGTGGCGAGCAGTCGCATCGAGTTCGACAGGATCCTGATCGACTCCAGCACATTGCGGGCCATGACCGGCATCATCACGTTGAGCTCGAAGTTTCCGGCAGCGCCGCCCCAGGCCACCGTGGCATCGTTGCCGACCACCTGAGCACAGACCATCAGTACCGCCTCGGGGACCACCGGATTCACCTTGCCGGGCATGATGCTGGAGCCGGGCTGCAGGTCTGGCAGGTGGATCTCGGCGAGCCCCGTGGTGGGCCCCGAGGACATCCAGCGCAGATCGTTGCAGATTTTCGTGAGGCCGACCGCCAGGGTCCGCAGGACTCCTGAGAGTTCGACGAGGGAGTCTCGGGTGCCCTGAGCCTCGAAGTGGTTGCGGGCCTCGGTGAACGGCTCGCCGGTTTCTTCGGCCAGCGCCTCGATCACCCGGGCCGAGAAGGCCGGTGGGGTGTTGATCCCGGTTCCGACCGCGGTGCCGCCGAGGGGGAGCTCCCGGACCCGGGGCAGGACCGAGGCGAGGCGTTCACCCGCCAGCCGGATGGTTGCGGCATAGCCGCCGAACTCCTGGCCCAGAGTCACCGGAGTGGCGTCCATCAGGTGGGTGCGTCCGGACTTGACGTGGTCGGCGAACTCCTCGGCCTTGGCCTCCAGGGAGGTGGCCAGTACCTCCAGCGCCGGAGTCAGGTCATGACTGATGGCCATCGTGGCCGCGACGTGGATGGCGGTCGGGAAGGTGTCGTTGCTCGACTGGGAGGCGTTGACCTGATCGTTGGGGTGGAGGGTCACCCCGGCCCGTTCGGCCAGAGTGGCCAGGACCTCGTTGGTGTTCATATTGGAGCTGGTACCCGAGCCGGTCTGGAACACATCGAGCGGGAAGGCATCGTCGTGCGCGCCCTCGGCCACCGCCGTGGCCGCATCGCTGATCGCGTCGGCCTGTTCACGGGTGATCACCCCGAGCTCGGCATTGATCGTGGCGGCGGCCTTCTTCACCAGCGCGAGCGCCTGGATATGACGCCGCTCCAGGCGGGTGCCGCTGATCGGGAAGTTCTCGATCGCCCGCTGGGTCTGCGCTCGCCACAGTGCGTCGGCGGGGACCTCGACCTTGCCCATGGAGTCGTGCTCGATCCGGAAGTCGCTCATGACCTCACGCTAGCGCGGTTGTCGATCGTCGGGCGGTCGCGTGATGCCGCTCACATCCGGCGGATCTCGGAATGAGGGATCGGATCGGGCCGTTGGGCTCAGTGATGCAACTTTGCACCATCGGCCGTGTCGTGTGACTCGCCCGGTGCGCTGCGGAGCGCGCAACGGACCATCTGGTCCGACCAAGGACCCGACCACCAGGAGTAGTAGTGAAGATCGGCATCATCGTTGGCAGCACCCGTCCCGGACGTCTCGGCTCCGGAATCGGCGAATGGGTCCTCGAGGAGGCGAAGCAGCACAGCGGTGCCGACTTCGAGATCATCGAGATCGCGGACTACGACCTGAGCCTGCTCGGTGAAGCCACCGTTCCGGGCGCGGCCAACCGCAACTACGAGAACCCGAACACCACTCGCTGGAGCCAGAAGATCGACGAGCTCGACGGGTTCGTCTTCGTCACCCCCGAGTACAACCACTCGGTCCCGGCCGCGATGAAGAACGCCTTCGATGTGATCAGCCCGGAGTGGAGCGACAAGACGGTGGCCTTCGTGGGCTACGGGGCCGACAGCGGCATCCGGGCGGTCGAGCACTGGCGCACCATCGTGGCCAACAGCCACCTGTACGCGGTGCGTCCGCAGCTCTCGCTCAGTCTGTTCACCGATTTCGGGGCCACCGGGTTCGCCCCCGACGAGCGCCGCCAGGGTGAGCTCAAGGGACTGCTCGACGTGCTGATCGCGCTCACCGGCAAGATCCGCGGCTGACCTGAGTAGAGATTCGAACCCCGTCAGCGCCACCAGGTGCTGACGGGGTTCGGCGTTCCCGGCACCCAGCGTTCACCGGGCCGGGGCGTGAGCAGCTGCTCCCCGCCGGAGGCGTCGAGTAGACGCTCGATCGGCTCGGCCCAGGGGTGGAAGGCCAGGTCGAAGGTGGCCCAGTGGACCGGCAGCAGGACCCCACCGCCCAGCTCGGCACGGGCCCGCAGCGCCTCGTCGGGGTCCAGGTGAACGTCGGGCCAGCGGTGGTCGTAGGCGCCGATCGGCAGCACCAGCAGATCGAAGGGTCCGTGCCGGGCGCCGATGGATTCGAAGGCCGGGGTGAACCCGGTGTCGCCCCCGAAGAACACCCGCTGGGACGGGCCGGTGATCACCCAGGAGGCCCACAGGGTGGTGTCGTTGATCAGTGAACGACCGGAGAAGTGGCGGGCCTCGGTGCAGGTGAGGCCGACCTCGCCGATCCGATGCTCGTCATCCCAGTCGAGCTCGACGATCCGGTTCCCGGAGACGCCCCAACGCCGCAGGTGCGCCCCGATACCCAGGGGTACCACGAAGACCGGGTCCCGGTGCCGGGTCAACCAGTCGACGGTGAGCATGTCGAGGTGGTCGTAGTGGTCGTGGCTGATCAGCACCGCGTCGATCGCCGGGAGTGTGGAGAGTTCGAGAGGAACCGGATGGAACCGCTTGGGTCCTACCAGCCTGCTGGGGGAGCAGCGCTCGCTCCACACCGGGTCGGCCAGGATCCGGAGCCCGTCCACCTCGATCAGCACCGTGGAATGGCCCAGCCAGGTGGCGGCCAGGTCCGCTGCGGCGGACAGATCGGGGAAGTCCAGAGGGATCGGCTTGGCCGGGCGGCCGACGCGGCCCTTGCGGGCGAAGTCCCGGGCCAGCGAGGCCCGGGAGCCCCCTTCGATCAGTGAGGAGGGCAGCCGGTTGTGAAAGTGCCCGTCGGCCCACTGCGGACTGTCCGGATAGGGACCCGGCGATGCGCCCAGCGGACGCGGAACCGGTAGCTTTCGCGAACTCACTCCTCGATCCTGCCACCACCCCCGAAATCCGCGGGACGTCATACGAATCGTTGGCTCCGACCCCCGAAACGTATGACCTCAGTTCGATTGACTGGGATGGCGCTCGGAGGGACACCAGCCTCCGGCGAGAAGCGCGTTGCGGATCTGCTGGAAGAACTCGTCAGGAGCGATCCGCAGGCCCAGCAGCGGCAGTCGCAGTACGACGGCGCCCTGCATGACAAGGGAGTTCTGTCGCAGCGCATCCCCGACCACGTTCTCGGCCCAGGCATGGTGGATCCCGTCGACCTCGACGACCACGCCGTATCCCTTCCAGCACATGTCCAGGAAATAGCGGCTACTACCGTCCTTGCGCATCACCTGTTGATCAGGGCGCGGGATGCCGCGGCGTCGCAGCTCACGGATCACGTCCAATTCGCCCAGTGCTCGTGCCCCGTCCAGGAGATCGTTGACGAGGGCGTGCAACAGCAGACGCCTCTTGTCACGGCGAATCCGTAGCAGCTCCCCGGCAATCTCCGCTGGATGGGCCAGACCCTGTTGCACGACCATGGTCAGCACCAGGCTCGCCTCTCGGTTCGAACGGGCCCACAGGCCTGCCCGGACGGCTGCCACAGCTACCCGGGTACGAGGTGGACCGGTGCCCACGGTGTCGTCAGGATCCCATCGGCGGGTCTGTCTGATGTTGAAGTCCCTGGTCCGGCGGACCCGGGCGCCGCGCGGAACGGACACCCGAATCCGGCCCATCTGCCAGCGTTTGAGCCCGGCCGCGACCAGGGCCGAGTCGCCGTCGAGGAGAGCGCGCGGACCGGCTTGGAAGACGGCGGCCCACAGGAGGCCGTCTGGCTGCCGGGGACCGGAGTGCAACTGAACCGACTGGTCGCCGATGGTCGTCCAGGCCTGGGTGCGCACCCGTGCCCGAACCTCCCAACGGGTGACGCCCAGGGCGTACAGCTGCCGTCTGGACACGACGGCCCCTTGAGCGCTTCCGAGCCGGCGCACGCGCGCGAACTTCGGGTCGTCTCGTTGACTCGCAGGATCCATGGCCCCACGGTGTGTCGTAGACGTGTGCCCCGAAAGACGGAGAGGGCACAGGGTGGAGATCTGTGGAGCACACAGACGCCTGACGGGGTGTGGAGGGCCAAGACCGCCCGGTAGCGTCATACGTTTCGTGGGCTATAGACCACGAAACGTATGACGCTACCGCGGAGCGGGTCTCGAGGGGAGGGGCTACTCGGCGGAGCGCACCCGGATTCCGGTGATCGGCACGGTGATGGCCCCCGAGGGGTCGGTGAAGAAGTCGTTGCCCTTGTCGTCGACCACGATGAAGGCGGGGAAGTCCTCGACCTCGATCTTCCAGACCGCCTCCATCCCCAGCTCGGGGTACTCGATGACCTCCTGGGACTTGATGCAGTCCAGCGCCAGCCGGGCGGCCGGGCCGCCGATCGAGCCCAGGTAGAAGCCTCCGTGGGTGTCGCACGCGTCGGTGACCTGCTTGGAGCGGTTGCCCTTGGCCAGCATCACCATCGAGCCGCCGGCGGCCTGGAACTGCTCGACGTAGGAGTCCATCCGACCGGCCGTGGTCGGGCCGAACGAACCCGAGGCCATGCCCTCGGGGGTCTTGGCCGGGCCGGCGTAGTAGACCGGGTGGTTCTTCAGGTAGTCGGGCATCTCCTCGCCGGCGTCCAGGCGTTCCTTGATCTTGGCGTGCGCGATGTCGCGGGCCACCACCAGCGGACCGGTCAGCGAGAGCCGGGTCTTCACCGGGTGCTTGCTCAACTCGGCCAGGATGTCGGCCATCGGCTGGTTGAGGTCGATCTTGACCACCTCACCTCCGGCGATGTCATCGGCGATGCCGGCCTCGGGCATGTACTGGGCCGGATCGGTCTCCAGTTGCTCCAGGAAGACCCCCTCGGGGGTGATCTTGCCCAGCGCCTGGCGGTCGGCCGAGCAGGATACGGCGATCGCGACCGGGCAGGAGGCGCCGTGCCGAGGCAGCCGGATCACGCGCACGTCGTGGCAGAAGTACTTGCCGCCGAACTGGGCGCCGATCCCGAAGGACTGGGTCAGCTTGAAGACCTCTTCCTCCAATTCGACGTCGCGGAACCCGTGCGCGCTCATGGAGCCCTCGGTCGGCAGGTCGTCCAGGTAGTGCGCCGAGGCGTACTTGGCGGTCTTCATCGCGAACTCGGCCGAGGTACCGCCGACCACCACAGCCAGGTGGTACGGGGGACAGGCGGCCGTGCCCAGCGAGCGGATCTTCTCGTCTAGGTACTCCAGCAGCCGGGTCGGGTTCAGCACCGCCTTCGTCTCCTGGAACAAGAAGGACTTGTTGGCGCTGCCGCCGCCCTTGGCCATGAACAGGAACTTGTACTCCGGCTTCCCCGAGTCCTGCGGGGTGGAATAGATCTCGATCTGCGCGGGCAGGTTGGTGCCGGTGTTCTTCTCTTCGAACATGGTCAGTGGCGCCAGCTGGCTGTAGCGCAGGTTCAGCTTGGTGTAGGCGTCGTAGACGCCCTTGCTGATCCATTCGCCGTCGTCGGTGCCGGTCAGCACGCCCTCGGACTTCTTGCCCATCACGATCGCGGTGCCGGTGTCCTGGCACATCGGCAGCACGCCACCGGCCGAGATGTTCACGTTCTTCAGCAGGTCCAGGGCCACGAACCGGTCGTTGCCGGAGGCCTCGGGGTCGTCGATGATCTTGCGCAGCTGGGCCAGGTGGCCGGGGCGCAGGTAGTGGGAGATATCGTGCATCGCCTCGGTGGTGAGTCGCTGGATCGCTTCGGGCTCCACCTTCAAGAAGGTCTGTCCGTCGACCTCGAAGGTCGAGACTCCCTCGGTGGTGACGAGCCGGTAGGGCGTCTCGTCGGCGCCATTCGATCCGTGCGTGGGCAGCAGGTCGGAGTAGCGGAACTCGGGTCCGGATGCAGGGTTGCTCACGGGGGCTCACGATACGCCGGGTGGCGGGATGGAAAGAACCGGCCACGGTGTTAGAGACGGCGTGGAGCTTCTGGACTCGTTGGTGATCGGTGCCGGTCAGGCCGGACTGTCGACCTCACATCACCTCGGACGCCTCGGCATCGAGCACCTGGTACTGGACGCCGAACAGTCGCCAGGGGGTGCCTGGCAGCACCGTTGGGACTCGCTCACCATGTCCGATGTGCACGGCGTCGCGGATCTTCCCACCGCACCCGCCCCCGGTCGCAGCGAGGCCCGTGCGAATCGTGCGGTGCCAGCCTGGTTCGCCGAGTACGAGCAGGCTCAGGGCCTGCCGATCCTGCGCCCGATCCTGGTCGACACCGTACGCGCCATCGGTCCCGCGCCCGAGGATCCGCTGGAGGTACGGGCGGGGGAGAGGACCTGGCGGACGCGGACCCTGGTCAACGCGACCGGTACCTGGACGCGTCCCTTCCTGCCCCATTACCCGGGGATCGAGACCTTCGCCGGCGGACAGTTCCATACCCATTCCTACCCCGGCCGCGAGCACTTCCGGGGGATGCGGGTGCTGGTGGTCGGCGGCGGTGCCTCGGCGGTCCAGTTCATCGGTGAGCTCGCGCCGATCGCCGACACCTTCTGGGTGACCCGGCGTGAGCCGGTCTGGCGTGCCGAGGACTTCGATCCCGAGGCCGGACTCGCGGCGGTGAGCCGGGTCGCGGAACGGGTGTACCAGGGCCTGGCCCCAGAGAGTGTGGTCAGCGTGACCGGTCTGGCCCTACGTCCTCAGGAGGCGGCCGCGGCCCGATTGGGTGGCTACGTCCGGCACCCGATGTTCGAGTCGTTGGAGCCCGGTGGCGCGCGAATGCCGGATGGCACCTTCGAGCCCTTCGACGCGATCCTGTGGGCCACCGGCTTCCGTCCGGCAGTCTCACATCTGGCGCCCCTGCGCCTGCGGTCGGTTCACGGCGGCATCCGGCTGGCCCGGAGCGCGGGCGGACCGCAGGCCGCGACCACCGCGGTGGCCGACGGCCGGGTACAGTTGGTCGGCTACGGTCCCTCGGCTAGCACGATCGGCGGCAACCGGGGTGGGCTCGCTGCCGCTCGTGCCGTGTCCCGTTGGCTCGTTGAGCACCCGGTCTCGGTTGCTGGACCACCGCGCTGAGGCCGGGCTTCTGCGCAACTCCCCGGTCCCGATCGGGACGGTGCCCCTGTACCAGGCATTGGAGAAGGTGGAGGGCCGCGCCGAGGCCCTGACCTGGGAGATCTTCCGGGACACCGTGCTGGAGCAGGCGGAGCAGGGCGTCGACTACATGACAGTGCATGCGGGCGTACGACTGGCCCACGTGCCGCTGACCGCCCAACGGGTCACCGGCATCGTCTCCCGGGGCGGATCGATCATGGCGGGGTGGTGCCTGGCCCACCATCAAGAGAACTTCACCTGGACCCACTTCGATGAGCTGTGCGAGATCTTCGCCGCCTACGACATCTCCTTCTCACTCGGTGACGGGCTGCGTCCTGGATCGGTCGCCGACGCCAACGACGCCGCCCAGTTGGCCGAGCTTCGCACCTTGGCCGAGCTCACGGAACGGGCCTGGACTCACGACGTGCAGGTGATGGTCGAGGGGCCCGGCCATGTACCGCTGGACCTGGTCGAGGAGAACGTGCGGCTGCAGCAGGAGTGGTGTCACGGCGCACCCTTCTACACACTCGGACCGCTGGCCACCGATGTGGCACCTGGCTACGACCACATCACCAGCGCGCTCGGCGCCGCCGCCATCGCGATGCACGGCACGGCCATGCTCTGCTACGTCACGCCCAAGGAACACCTGGGACTACCCGATGCCGACGACGTGAAGACCGGGGTGATCACCTACAAGCTGGCCGCGCACGCCGCCGATGTGGCCAAGGGACATCCGGGCGCCCGAGCGTGGGACGACGAACTGAGCAAGGCCGGTTCGAGTTCCGCTGGCATGACCAGTTCGCGCTCTCCCTGGACCCGCCCACCGCACAGTCGTGCCACGACGAGACCCTGCCTGCGGAGGCCGCGAAGACAGCGCACTTCTGTTCCATGTGCGGACCCAAGTTCTGTTCGATGCGGATCAGCCATGACGTCAGAGAGCGGTTCGCGGAGAAGTCACAGCAGTTCCTCGATATGGGCGGCACCGTGTACGTGGAGGCAGCCGAATGAACCGGACGCACGAGACGACACGGGACCCGCCCTGAGTGCGTGCATCGAAAGGCGTCGATGTCGTACCAACTGCTGTCATGCGAGCGGTGCCAACGCAAGTCGAGGAGCGTGCTCAGGGTGCGAACGCGCTGTGCGAATCCCGGGTTCGGGGCACTAGGGTTGCCTAGCATGGACGAGCAACAGCCAGGACCTCGGGACCTGCGGATCTCGGACGCCGATCGACACCATGTGGCCGAGGTGCTGCGGCAGGCGGCGGGGGACGGGCGACTCGACCTCGACGAGCTCGACCAGCGGCTCGAGGATGCCTGGGCGGCCAAGGTCTATACCGACCTGGTCCCGATCGTGGCCGACCTGCCCGGCGACCGCAACCTGCCGACTCCCGTGGCACCCCCGACGCCGATGACAGTCTCCCGCCCGCCGCTGCCGGGGCCGGGAGTGGCCACTCGGCATACTTCTTCGTTCGCGGTGATGAGCGGTGCCGAGCGCAAGGGCATCTGGGAGGTGGGGGACTCCTATACCGCGTTCACGCTGATGGGCGGCATTCAGATAGACCTGCGCGAGGCGGTCTTCACCAGCCGCGAGGTGGTGATCACCGCCAATGCCGTGATGGGCGGTGTCGAGATCTTCGTCAACGCGGGCACCCACGTGATCAATGACGTGGTGGGCATCATGGGTGGGTCCACCCTGACCAACAAGGTGCTGCCCGCGTTGTCCGAGGACTCTCCGGTGGTACGCGTCCGAGGGGTGGCACTGATGGGCGGCGTCGACATCTCCCGGCGGCAGATGCCCGGTGAGCCCAAGCCTCCCCGGTTGCCGAAGCACCAGAGGTGAACCGGGACCTGTCGGGTGTCCGGCTGATCGCTACCGACCTGGACGGCACCCTGCTGCGCAGTGACCTGACCGTCTCCTCCCGGACCCGGTCAGCGCTGGATGCGCTGCGTCGTCGCGGCGTGCCGCTCATCCCGGTCACCGCGCGCCAGCCGATCGGTCTGCGACTGATCGCCCAACAGACCGGCTTCACCGACTGGGCCTTGTGCGGCAATGCGGCGCTGGCCCTGCATCTGAGCACCGGTGAGGTCCTCTTCGAGCACTTCATCGCCGCCGATGCACAGCGGGCCCTGGTCACGGCGTTGGCCGCGCTGATCCCCGAGGTGCGCTACGCAGCGGTTCGCAACCGTGGGGAGGAGTTCGTCGCCGAACACGGCTATGCCCTGCTGGCCGACTTCTCCGATCACAAGCGGGATCCACGCTCGATGGTGGAGCGAGACCTCAGCGAGGTGATCGGGTCGCCCAGTCAGAAGCTGGTGGCCCGCCATGCGGTCGTACCGGTACCCGATCTGGTCTCCGCGATCCGCGGCCTGGGGCTGCCCGGGTTCGGGGTCACCCATTCGGGGGCGCCGTTCGCCGAGATTCTGCCACCCGGCATCGACAAGTCCGTCGGGCTCGCGGAGCTCTGCGCCCATCTGGGGGTCGACCGCACTCAGGTGCTGGCCTTCGGGGACGCCGAGAACGATGTCGAGATGCTGGCCTGGGCAGGGTACGGGGTGGCGGTGGCCAATGCGGTGCCCGCGACCGTGGCGGCAGCGGACGAGGTCACCGCCCGCAACGACGAGGACGGTGTGGCACTGGTCCTGGAACGGGTGCTCGCCGCCCCGCACTAGGTGGTATCCGGTCGATCAGGCGTGGGCCTGATCCTCCTGCCGGGGCGGCAGCGCACCGGTCACGACTCCGGCGTTCTCCTCGTCCAGGGTGAGGTTGTATCCGGTCTCGGGATCGAACAGCATGATCTTCGAGGTGTCCACCCAGATCCGTACCGTGCTGCCCTGGCGGATCCGGGTGGAGCCCTCCAGCGCCACCACCAGCTGAGTCCGGATCACCTCGCCGTCGAGATCCTTCTCCAGTTCAGCCAGCAGGTGGCGGACCTCCTCGCCGGGCGAGTAGTCGACGTACAGGTAGGTCTCGTGCCCCAACCATTCGACCATGTCGACGGTCACCGTGAAGACCATGCCGCGGGCCAGCGTCTCCGGGTCGAGTGCGTCGGCGTCCTCGAAGTACTCGGGCCGGATACCGGCCATCAGCACCGGATGCTCCTGAGCACGGATGGTTCGCCCGGACGGCAGGGGCACCTCGCCGAAGGAGGGCAGGATCAGGCTGTCGCCCTCGACCCGGGCCGGCAGGAAATTGATCGGCGGTGACCCGATGAAGCCGGCCACGAACAGGTTGGCCGGGTTGTCGTAGAGCTCATGGGGGGTGGCCAGCTGCTGAAGCACCCCACGACGCAGGACCGCGACGCGGTGACCGAGTGTCGTGGCCTCGATCTGGTCGTGGGTGACATAGACGGTGGTGATACCGAGCCGCTTCTGTAGCCGGGCGATCTCGGTGCGCATCTGGCCGCGCAGCTTGGCGTCCAGGTTCGACAGGGGCTCGTCGAAGAGGAAGGCGTCCGCGTCGCGCACGATGGCCCGACCCATCGCGACCCGCTGACGCTGCCCACCCGAGAGGTTCCCCGGCTTGCGGTCCAGGTGCTCGTCGAGTTCGAGCAGGGCCGAGGCCTCACGCACCTTGCGGTCGATCTCGGCGCCGGGAATCTTGGCCAGCCGCAGCGGGAAGGCGATGTTCTCGTAGACGCTCATATGCGGGTAGAGGGCGTAGTTCTGGAACACCATGGCGAGGTTTCGGTCTCGCGGTGCCAGGTCGTTGACCCGCTTGTCGTCGATCACCATGTCGCCCGACGAGATGTCCTCCAGCCCCACGATCATTCGAAGGAGCGTGGACTTGCCGCAGCCCGAGGGCCCGACCAGGATCAGGAACTCACCATCGGCGACGTCGATGGTGACGTCGTTCACGGCTCGGAACCCGTCCGGGTACTGCTTGACGATATTCCGCATCTCGATGGCAGCCATGTGCGTCTCATCCCTTCACTGCACCGGAGGTGAGCCCGGCGACGATCTTGCGTTGGAACAGCAGAACGATGACGATGATCGGGACCGTCACGATCACCGAGGCGGTGGCGAGCTGACCGTAGGGCGGATTGAACGGGTCGGGTCCCACGAAGAACGACATCTGGGCCGGTACCGTGCGGCTCGACGTGGTCGAGGTCAGGGAGATCGCGAGCACGAACTCGTTCCAGGCGAAGAAGAAGGTCAGGATCGCCGCGGTGAACACTCCCGGAGCGGCCAGCGGGACGATCACCTTCCGAAAGCCCTGCCACGGGGTGGCGCCATCCACCTGTGCGGCCTGCTCCAGCTCCCAGGGGATCTCGCGGAAGAAGGCCGACAGGGTCCAGATCGCCAGCGGCAGAGTGAAGGACATGTACGGGATGATCAGGCCCGGCCAGGTGTTGAACAGATGGAAGGTGCGCCACATGTCGAAGAGCGGTCCCACCAGCGAGACCACCGGGAACATGGCGATGGCCAACGCCAGGGAGAGCACCAGCCTCTTGCCCCGGAAGTCCAGCCGGGCGATCGCGTAGGCCGCCAGCGTCGCGATGATCACCGCCAGCACGGTGGCGATGATCGCGATACCGAAGGAGTTGAGCAGAGCCCGCAGGAAGTCGTCGTCCTGCAGGATCGCCCGGTAGTTGTCCCAGGTGGCGTGCTTGGGCAGGAACTGGGCGCTGCCGGCATTCGTCTCGTCCGTCGACTTGAACGAGAGGGAGATGATCCAGGCCACCGGGAAGAGGCACCACACCAGGATGAGAACGAACCCGACCCCGGTACCGGCTCTGGTCGCTGATTTGCTTGCCATCAGCCCTCACCCCTCGCCCGAGCCAGATCGACCCGGAAGATCTTGACGATCAGCCACGCCAGCAACAGGACCGAGCAGAACAGCACCACCGACAATGCGGAGCCCATCCCCAGCTGCATCTGCTCGATCACCTGGCGATAGGTCAGGAACGAGATCGACTCGGTGTTCTGGGCGCCCCGGGTCATGATGAAGATGTTGTCGAAGATCCGGTAGGCGTCCAGTGCCCGGAACAGCACGGCCACCATGATGGCGCCGCGCATGCTCGGCAGGATCACCTTCCACAGTCGTTGCCAGGCGGTGGCTCCGTCCACCTTGGCCGCTTCGACGGTGTCCTCGCTGACCTGGGAGAGACCGGCCAGCAGGAGCAGCGACATGAACGGAGTGGTCTTCCAGATCTCGGAGATCATGATGGTGAACATCGCGGTCCAGTGGTGCCCGTACCAGTTCAGGTTCTCACCGATGCCCGGCAACCAGCCGAACCAGGAGTTCACGAAGCCGTTGTTGATGCTGAAGGCGAACTGCCAGGCGAAGGCCGAGACCACGGTGATGATCCCGTAGGGGATCAGGATCGAGGTACGGATCGCGCCGCGGGCGAAGACGATCCGGTGCATCACCATCGCGAAGGCGAAGCCGATGACCAGTTCGACGGCGACCGTGATCACCATGATCAGCACGGTGTTCCAGGTGTCCCTCCAGAACAGCGAGCTGGTGAAGATCGTCTGGTAGTTGTCCAGACCGATGAAGGTCTTGTCATCCGGTGCGGTCAGGCGGTACCGGAACAGCGAGAGGTAGAGCGCCTGGATCATCGGCCAGGCGGTGACCAGCACCATCAGGATCACGGCTGGGGCGACCAGTCGTAGCCCCAGCCGGTTCTCGCCGGCCGCGCGGTCACTGACCTGCACGGCGTGGGCGGGGCGGTTCTGTGCGGTAGTACTCACATCAGCGCCTTTCCCTGCATGGCGTCGGGAATCAGGTCTGCCGACTTCCTGGGGGTCGCCGAATTCACGTCGTTCGGCGGGTGCCAGGTGCTCTGGATGGCGGTGGAGATGTCTGACCAGTAGGGGCTGATCGGACGCGGGGCCGCGGTCGCGACGCTGTCCTCGAACAACTTGAGCAGGTCAGCGGGAAACAGCTTCTGCACGGCGGGCTCGGCGTATCCCTGGGCGCTGGAGGGCATGAGTCCCTCCTTCTCCGCCATCTGGGCCTGGTGCTCGACACTGGTGGCGCAGCGCGCGGCCTCGATCGCGAAGTCACGGTGGCGAGTGGTGTCGCTGACCGCGACCTCCAGCCCGCCGTAGGGGGGAGCGGAATCCTGACCCGCGACCGACTGCGGGTAGCGGGCATAGCCGATGTCTTTGGCCACCGCCGGGTCGCTGGCGTCGTAGTTGTGGAAGATATAGGTCCAGTTGGTCATGAAGGCGCCATCGGCGGTGGCGAAGGCGGAGCCGGACGTGCCCTCGTTGCTGACGCTCATGTCGGGGGTGGCGGCCTTGGAATGGGCCAGCGTCCTGATGACCTGGGCGGCGATCTGGCCGGGCTCCTGACCGATCGTGACCGAGGCGTCGAGACCGTTCTGAGGGTCGGTGATGATGGCCCCGCCGGCACCCGCGATCAGCGCGTTGATCCAGACCACGTAACCCTCGTACTTGTTGGCCTGTACCGCGACGGTGCCGTGATTCTTCGCCGCGTTCTCGATGATCTGGTCCCAGGTCACCGGCTGAGTCATGTCCAGACCGGACTTGGCCACGAACGACTTGCGATACCAGAGCACCTGGGTGTTCGAGGTGAACGGATAGGCGACCAGGTGGTCCTGCCAGGAGGCCGCGGTGAGGGCCGAGTCGAAGGTGCCGCGTTCACTCATGTCCGCTTCGGCGCTACCGGGGAGGTCGACCAGGAAGCCGGCGTTGGCGAACTCGCCGGTGTAGGCGGGGTCGAGGCTCATCAGATCGATCGAGTCGTCACCCGCTGCGAGGCGCCGCGCCAGTTGCACCCGCTGTTGGCCGGCGTCCTGCGGTAGTTGTTGAGTCGTGATCGTGTAGCGGTCGGTCGAGCATTGCTTCGCGATGGCGGACTGAGTGCCGCCGTCGGGGTTCGTGTACCAGACCAGTTGGGCCTTGCCGCCGTCGCTGCCACAGGCACTGAGCAGGCTGGAGGTGAGCACCAGCGCAGCGACCATTCCGGCCCGCTGTCGTCGATGGCCGTTGCGGGTACCACGCGTGGACATGCTCTTCGACGTGTTCATCAACACCCCCTGTCCACCTCTGGCATATCGCCTTTTGGGGCACTGTGACAAGGGTCACATCGAAATCGGGGGTTCTTCTCCCCTAGATCGAGGAGGCCCGGTACTCAACCTCCGGGCTCAGCCTCCGGATATCCGGTGTGCGTTACGGTCGACGGCCTCGACGATGACCTCCCACAGTCCATGCGGGAGATCGTGGCCCATCCCGGCGATGCTGATCAGGGTCGCTCCGGGTATCGAGTGGGCGGTGGCCCGTCCTCCGGAGGGATGGACCAACGGGTCGTCGGTGCCGTGCAGTACCAGGGTCGGCACCGCGACCCGAGCCAGGTCACGGCTCCGGTCGGGCTGGGTCAGCACCGCCAGCATCTGTCGCATCGTCCCGTCGCGATGCACGCCCCGATCCCACGTCTCCTCGGCTCGCAGGCGCAGCGCCGTCGGATCTTCCGGGTAGGCGGATGAGCCGACCCGAGGGGCGAACCTCAGCACACCGCGCAGATAGGCCTCGCGCGAGGAACTGCGATCGGTGAGCAGTGCCGGGAACAATCGGGGATGTTGCCAGCCCACCCCACGACGGCCGGTGGTGGAGCTGATCGAGGTGAGTGAGAGGACCCGGTCAGGAAAGGACAGGGCCATGGTCTGGGCGATCATCCCGCCCATCGAGACCCCGGCCACGTGCGCTTTCTCGATATTCAAGTGCGCCAGCAGGCCCATCCCGTCCCGGGCCAGGTCGCCGATCGAGTAGGGGGCCGACGTGGGCAGGCCGAGGAAGGCGCGCACCAGCATCGAGCGGGTCACCACGTCGGCGATCTGGGTAGAACGACCGGCATCGCGGTTGTCGTAGCGCACCACGAAGTAGCCGGCGCGGGCGAACCCCTCACAGAGGCCGGCAGGCCACCACGTCATCGGACCGCCGAGGCCCATCACGAGCAGCAGGGCCGGGTCCGCCGGGTCGCCGAAGGTCTGGAAGCAGAGGTCGATGCCGTGTGACAGATGGGCGATCTGCTCATCCGAGTGCGGCACCGGGACGGAGGCATCGGGCGAGGACATGGGACAAGTCAACCCCATGGCGACAACGTCGTCCGGCAGAACCGTGGCAGGTTCCGCCGGACGACGCCGGTCAGTGCCGAAAGGCGCCGATCAGTTGTCGAAGTTGACCGCGGAGTAGGCGCGCAGCTTGGAGAGCTGGTGCTCGGAGGTGACCGTGCGGATGGTGCCCGAGCGCGAGCGCATCACCAGCGACTGAGTGGTGGCGCCGTCCGCGCGGTAGCGCACGCCGCGCATCAGCTCACCGTCGGTGATGCCGGTGGCGACGAAGAAGCAGTCGTCCCCGGTGACCAACTGGTCGGTGGTCAGGATCGAGTTCGGGTCCAGGTCGTGACCGGCGTCCAGCGCCTTCTGCCGCTCGTCGTCGTCCTGGGGCCACAACCGGCCCTGGATCACGGCGCCCATCGCCTTCATCGCGCAGGCCGAGATGATGCCCTCGGGGGTGCCTCCGATGCCGAGCAGCAGATCGACGCCGGTGTCATGCCGGGCGGCCATGATCGCGCCGGCCACGTCACCGTCCGAGATGAACTTGATCCGAGCACCGGTGGCCCGGACCTCCTCGACGATCTGAGCGTGTCGGGGGCGGTCCAGCAGGACCACGGTGATGTTCTCCTTGCGGGTGCCCTTGGCCTTGGCGACCGCCTCGATATTGGCCCGCACCGGGTGACGGATGTCTACGACATCGGCCGCCTCGGCACCGGTCACCAACTTCTCCATGTAGAAGACCGCGGACGGGTCGTACATGGTGCCGCGAGGCGCCACCGCCATCACTGCCACCGCGTTGTTCATTCCCTTGGCGGTCAGCGTGGTGCCGTCGATCGGGTCCACCGCGACGTCACACTCGGGGCCGGTTCCGTCGCCGACGACCTCGCCGTTGTAGAGCATCGGGGCGTTGTCCTTCTCGCCCTCACCGATCACGACGGTGCCGTTCATCGCGACCGTCGAGATCATCACACGCATGGCGTTGACCGCCACCCCGTCGGCGCCGTTCTTGTCGCCCCGGCCGACCCACCGGCCGGCGGCGATGGCCGCCGCCTCGGTCACTCGCACGAGTTCCAGGGCCAGGTTGCGGTCGGGGGACTCGGGGGCGACGATGAGGTCGGCAGGTTGCGTCATGGGCCGGATTCTACCGGCGCGCGGGAGTGCGTCTGACCGCAGTCTCCTTCACGGCCAACCACAGTCCCCGACCGGCCGTCAGACCGAGTTCCATCCCCGCATCGGGGGTGACATCGGCGATCAGATCGCCGACCTCGGTCCGCACCAGGACTCGGAGCACGGCACCGTAGGGACTGAGCGCGGCCACCTCGCCGAACCAGCGGTGCCGCGGCGATCCGTGCGGCATGTCCAGCTGTACCGCGACCGCCTCGGGGCCGAAGGTGAGCAGGTCGGCGCCGTCGGACACCACATTGAGGCCCAGCAGTCGGGCCACATGTGCGGTGCCTGGCGCGGAGGTCACGCGAGCGGGGTTGTCGTCCTGGACGATTCGGCCCTGTTCCAGCACCAGTACCCGCTCGGCCATCGTGAGTGCGTCCATCGGGTCGTGGGTGACCAGCAGGGTGACCCCGCCGAAGTCGGCCAGATGGCGGGCCAACTCGATTCGAAGGCTGGTGGCCACCCCGGCATCCATCCCGGTGAACGGCTCGTCGAGCATCAACAGGTCCGGCTCGCTGGCTAGGGCGCGGGCCAGCGAGACCCGCTGGGCCTGTCCGCCGGAGAGTTGCCCGGGGAGTCGGGCAGCCAGGTCGCCGATCCCGAATCGGTCGAGCCAGGCCCTCGCCCGGAGCCGCGCCTCGGCGCGGGGGACGCCCTGGGCGCGGGGGGCGTAGGCGACGTTCTCCAGTGCGCTCAGGTGCGGAAAGAGCCAGCGATCCTGGAACACGAGTCCGATCCGGCGGTGCCGGGTGTCCAGGGTGAGGATCTCCCGTCCGCCGCTGGCGGCGCGACCGGTGGCGTCGACCAGTCCGGCCAGCGCCTGGAGCAGGGTGCTCTTGCCCGCACCGTTGGGGCCGACCAGGGCGATCACCTCACCCGGGTCGGCGGTGAACGTGGCCCGGATCCGGCCGGGCACCTGCAGGTCGACGTCGAGTCCTGCGCCGCTCATGGCGTCACCCACCAGCGTTCGCGCAGCACCAGGAGCACCACCACGGCCATCAGCAGCAACAGCACACTGAGGGTGCGCGCCACTTCGGGATTCGAGTTCATCGCCTGGTTGATCAGGGTCGGCATGGTCTGAGTAGTGCCGGGATAGTTGCCGGCGAAGGTGATCGTCGCCCCGAATTCACCCATCGAGCGGGCCCATCCCAACACCGCGCCTGCCGCGATGCCCGGCAGGGCCAGCGGCAACGTGATGGTTCGGAAGATCCGCCACCGGTCTGCCCCCAGAGTGGCGGCGACGGCATCGAGCCGGGGATCCGCGGTGCGCAGGGCTCCCTCGATGCTCAGCACGACGAAGGGCATCGATACGAAGGTATGCGCCAGGACCACGCCGGCAGTGGTGAACGGGAACGTGAATCCGGTGAGCTCGCGCAGCGGCTCGCCGATGAAACCGCTGCGTCCGAAGGCGCTCATCAGCGCCACGCCGCCCACCACGGGGGGAAGCACCAGCGGGACCGTGACCAGGCCGCGGACCAGGGCCCGTCCTCGGAAGGTGCAGCGTGCCAGACACCAGGCCAGCGGGAGCCCGAGCAGCAGGCAGATCGTGGTGGCCACGGTCGCGGTCATCACCGAGAGCCACATCGCGTCGCGCAGGACCGGGGAGGAGAGCTGATGGCCCACATCGCGCCAGTCGGTGCTGACCAGCAGTGCGGCCAACGGCGCCACCAGCAGGGCGACGGCCAGCACCGCGGGTAACACCAGTCGGACCGGTGCCCGGCCGGCGGCCCGGTCCCGGTGGTGTGGGGCATGCTCTGCCGGGCGGGACCACCCCACCCCGGTTCCAGACTGGGACCGGGTCACGGCAGACCGAAGCCGGCCTCGGTCAGGGCCTTCTTGCCGCGCTCGGAGACGATCAGGTTCATCCACCCCTCGGCCGCCCGGGCATCGCCCGTGGCCAGCGGCGCGACCCAGTAGGTGTTCAGGTGTTCGTCGGCGCCGGGGATCTCCACGACCTGGACCTGGTCACCGGCAGCCGCGGCGTCGGTGGCGTAGACCAGGCCGGCGTCCGCCTCGCCCGAGGTGACCTTGGCCAGCACGCTCTTGACATCCACCTCGAGACTGGCCGGGTTCCCCGTCTGCTTCGCCTTGCCCTCCAGCAGAGTCAGGGCGAGGCGACCGCACGGCACGTCGTCGGCGCAGCGCACCCAGTCGGTTGCGTCCAGGTCATCGACCGAGTCGACCTTGCCTGGGTTGTCTGCGGGGGTGACGAGGACCAGTCGGTTGGTGGCGAAGAGCGTCGGGTCGGCGGTGACCGCACCGTTGCTGACGGCCAGATCCATGGAGGTCTTGTCGGCCGTGGCCAGCAGGTCGCCGGGCGCACCTTGCCCGGCCTGTTCGGCGAGCGTGGTCGAGGAGCCGAACGAGAAGGTGGTCTCGATCGAGTCCTGCGCCTTCAGATCGGCCGCCATCCTGCCGAGGACCTCGGTCAGCGAGGCCGCGGCCAGCACGGTGGCCTTGGTCGGAGTGTCTTTCTCTGCCTCGTCCCCTGAGGAGCAGGCGGTCAGGATCAGTAGGCCGGCGAGGACCGGAGCCAGGAATCGAAGTCGGGTCACATAGATAACTATTGCCTAGGTATTGAAGTGTTGGCTAGTCGGGTCTGCTTCGTGGTCCTGTGACCTCCTCCAGGAGCGGCAGGTACGTGCTGAGAGGATGATCGGCGTGAACAAGCGCACGGGCTATCAGACGTCACTGGCCGGACTGGTGGGGGCGATGATCCTGTGCCTGCTGTTCATCGCCGGGTATGTCGGCTTCCGGGCACTCAACCGGGACGACCTCGAGGTGCGTCCCGACTCCCTGGACTACCTGTCGCTGGTCCGGGCGCTGCAGGAGGCCGACGTCGAGGTGCTGTACCCCGCGGAACTCCCCGAAGGGTGGAAGGTCACCGGATTCGACAACAAGCCGGGCGAGCGCCAGAACCTACGGGTGAGTCTGCACACCACCGTCGAGGGGCGGGACAAGTTCGTGGGGTACACCTGGGTCGACGCGGATCCCGACAACGTGGTGGCGGAGTTCCTGCCCAAGTCTCCGCGCGAGGGTGACGAGGTCAGCATCGAGAATCCCGAGATCGACTCGGTCTGGCATGTCTGGACCTCGGAGATCGACTCGGGACTGCTCACCGAGTGGCGCGGCCGGACCCTGTTGGTCTGGGGCTCGGTACCGCAGCAGACGATGGAGACCCTGATCGGCACCCTCACCACGGCGAGACTTCCTCAGTCCTGAGTGGCCCGGGCTGAGATCACTCCGGGGCGGGCTCCTCGGTCTCGCCGCGTGCCGCGTCCAGTCGTCGGCGGGCGCCGTCCAACCATTGTTGACACACCGTGGCCAGGTGTTCGCCACGCTCCCACAGAGCCAGCGACTCCTCCAGGGTGGTGCCACCCTGTTCGAGCTGTCGTACCACGTCGATCAGTTCGGCGCGGGCCTCTTCATAGCCCAGCGCCTGCTCCTCGGTGCTCACCCGTTGCTCCTGTCTGTGCTGTCCTGTGGGCCGGCCCCATCGGTCTGGTCCTCGATCTCTTCGGTTCCCTCGACGCCGACCAAAATCCGGCCGTCCGCCACCCGTACACTCCAGCCGGCACCCGGGCTCGCCTCGGCGACCGAGGTGACCACGTGCCCGGTCGGGTCCTGGAGGACCGCATAGCCGCGCCGCAGGGTGGCCAGCGGGGACAGCGCTCGGGCTCGGGCACGTTGGTGGTCCACCTCGTCGGCGGCCCGGTCCAGTCGGTGTTCCACGGAGCGTCGGGCTCGGTTCATGAGCTCTCGGACCTCGTTCCCGCGTTCATCGAGCATGGTGCGCGGATCGGCCATGGCCGGCCGGGAACGTAAGGAGTCGAGCAGCTGTTGTTCGGAGTCCAGCCGGTGTCGGATCAGGGACCGTACCCGATCCCGGGCCCAGTGCACCCCGTCGATCTCCGCAGCCATGTCGGGTACGACCAGTTTGGCGGCGTCGGTCGGGGTGGAGGCCCGCACATCGGCGACCAGGTCGAGCAGGGGTTGGTCGGGTTCGTGACCGATAGCGGAGATCAGGGGGGTACGGACCGCGTGAACCGCACGAATCAGGGTCTCATCCGAGAACGGCAGCAGGTCTTCCACCGATCCACCGCCGCGGGCCACGACGATCACGTCGACGCTCGGGTCGGCATCCAGTCGTTGTACCGCGGTGACCACCTCGTCCACGGATCCGGCGCCCTGCATCTTGGCGTGCACCACCCGGAACACCACGGCCGGCCAGCGGCGCCGGGCGTTCTCCAGGACGTCTCGTTCCGCGGCGGAGTTGGGTGCGGTGACCAGGCCGACCACCTCGGGCAGGAACGGCAGGTCGCGCTTCAGGCTCGCGTCGAAGAGACCCTCTGCGGCGAGCAGTTGCCGGCGTCGCTCCAGCCGGGCCAGGAGCTCGCCCAGACCGATCATCCGGATCTCCCGGGCAGCCAGAGACAACGAGCCGTTGCCCGCGTAGAAGCTCGGCCGGGCGTGCACCACCACGCTGCCTCCCTCGACCACGGGCGGATTCATCGAGTCCCAGACCGCCCGTGGACAGGTCACCTGGACCGATACCGCGGCCACCGAGTCACGCAGGGTGACGAACACGGTGGCCATGCCGGGTCGGCGAGTGAACTGGGTGACCTGGCCTTCGACCCACACCGCTCCGAGCCGGTCGATCCATTGCGACAGCGCGTTGGACACGGCGCGGACCGGTGCCGGGGTCTCCGGGGTCGAGTCGCGCAGCGAGGTCATGGGGTGAGAGTAGGGGAGGCCCCCGACAAGTACGCCCTGGACCCGCCGCCGCTGACCGGGAGGCGACTCCCGATGTGGTGCCGGTCACGGTATCCATGACCCATGGAGCAGATGAGCACGCAGGGCAGCGGTCGGCTGGTGGGGCGGGTGGCGGTGGTCACCGGTGGCGGGGACGGTATCGGCGCCGGGATCGTGCGGCGGTTCGCCGAGGAGGGGGCCACCGTGGTGGTGGCCGAGATCAACGCGGAGAAGGGCCGGGCCGTGGCCGACGAGGTCGGCGGCGCCTTCCTGCAGGTGGATGTGACCCAGCGCGATCAGGTCGAGGCCATGGTGGCGACCACCGTGCGTGAGCACGGATCGATCGATGTCCTGGTCAACAACGCGTGGGGCGGGTCGGGCCCCTTCGCCCGGGTCGAGCACAAGCCCGACCATGTCCTGGACCGCGGGTTCGCGATGGGCTACTACGGCCCGTTCTGGGCGATGCGCGCGGCCTTCGGTCACATGAAGGCCAACGGCTGGGGCCGGGTGATCAACATGTGCAGCCTCAACGGCGTCAACGCACACATGGGCAGCCTGGAGTACAACTCCGCCAAGGAGGCGCTGCGGGCTCTGACCCGTACGGCGGCTCGGGAATGGGCAGGTACCGGAGTGGTGGCCAACGTGATCTGTCCCGGCGCCCGCTCGGCCGCCTTCGAGCGGGTGATGGCCAGCAACCCGGAGATCGCAGCTGCCGCGGACGGAGCGAATCCGATGGGCCGGATGGGAGATCCGTACGCCGACATCGCCCCGGTGGCGCTCTTCCTGGCCTCCGAGGACGCCCGCTATCTGACCGGCAACACCCTGTTCGTGGACGGTGGCAGCCACATCAACGGAGTGGCCTGGTCACCGGCTCTGCCCGACGAACCCGTCGAGGACCCCTTCGCCTGACCTCCCCGCTGATGAGGCTCTTAGGTGCCTCATCAGCGGGGTCTGATCCGGGGCGTGGCGACGACCGTAGACTGGCCCCATGACCGATCTTGGCGTGCCCGCAGTCCTGACTCCCGAGCAGGCGGAGAAGGCCGTCCTATTGGCCGATCCGAGGGGTTACTGCGCGGGTGTGGACCGGGCCGTGATCACCGTCGAGAAGGCACTCGACCTCTATGGTGCGCCGGTATACGTGCGCAAGCAGATCGTGCACAACAAGCACGTGGTGACGACCCTGGAGCAGCGGGGAGCGATCTTCGTCGAGGAGCTCGACGAGGTCCCCGAGGGCTCCACCGTGGTCTTCTCCGCCCACGGGGTCTCCCCGGCCGTGCACGAAGAGGCCGCCGAACGGCGGCTGAAGACCATCGACGCGACCTGCCCGCTGGTCACCAAGGTGCACCACGAGGCCAGGCGCTTCGCCAGCGAGGACTACGACATCCTGCTGATCGGTCACGCCGGTCACGAGGAGGTCGAGGGAACCGCGGGCGAAGCACCCGAGCACATCCAGTTGGTCCAGGGGCCCGAGGATGTGGCCGGTATCGAGGTGCGCGATCCCAAGCGGGTCGCCTGGCTCTCGCAGACCACGCTCAGCGTCGACGAGACGCTGCAGACGGTCGCCGCGATCCGGGAGAGGTTCCCCGATCTGCTCGACCCGCCGAGCGACGACATCTGTTACGCCACCCAGAACCGGCAGCTGGCGGTCAAGGAGATCGCCCAGGAATCGGACCTGCTGATCGTGGTCGGATCGGGTAACTCCTCCAACTCGGTGCGATTGGTCGAGGTGGCCCTGGAGGCCGGCGCGAAGGCGTCCTACCGGGTGGATGACGCCTCCGAGATCGAAGAGGCCTGGCTGGATGGTGTGAAGACTGTTTCAGTGACCTCGGGAGCCTCGGTTCCCGAGGAACTGGTCGAGGGCGTGCTTTCGTTCCTGACGGCGCGGGGGTACCCGGACGCGAAGGCTGTGCGGACGGCCGAGGAGTCCCTTACCTTCGCCTTGCCGCCGGAGTTGCGTCGCGACATCCGGGCCGCTGCCAAGTCCTGACGATCCCACCTCGAGCCTGGAGACCAGCCGATGGCCAAGTTCCTCGATCTGCACCCCGTCAATCCCCAACCGCGAGGCATCGCTCAGATTGTCGATGCGTTGCGCAAGGACGAGTTGATCGCCTACCCGACCGACTCGGGATATGCGTTGGGGGCCCAACTGGGCAACCGCGACGGCCGGGACCGGATCCTGCGGATCAGAGATCTGGACGAACGTCACCACTTCACCTTGGTCTGCGCGAACTTCGCTCAGTTGGGGCAGTTCGTGCAGTTGGACAACGCACCCTTCCGGGCGATCAAGCACGCGACCCCAGGGTCTTATACGTTCATTCTGCCGGCCACGGCCGAAGTGCCGAAGCGGTTGATGCATCCCAAGAAGCGGACCGTGGGCGTGCGGATCCCCGACCACCCCTTCGTCAATGCGTTGCTCGCTGAGTTGGGTGAGCCGTTGTTGAGCAGCACCCTGATCCTGCCTGGGGAGACCGAGGCGCGCACTGACGGGTGGAGCATCAAGGAAGAACTCGACCACTCCGTCGACATCGTCGTGGAGTGTGGTGAGGTGACCGCCGAACCGACCACGGTGGTGGACTGGTCGGAGGGGTACCCCGAGGTGCTCCGGGTCGGCGCCGGTGACCCGAGCCCGTTCGCAGGCTGAGAACGTGTTCTGAGCCTGCCGTTCAGGCTCAGATGCGCTGGGAGTCGTCCTCGTCGCTGTCTGTCCACCACACATCCTCTTCCTCTTCCTCGGTGCTCAGCCCGGTGTAGAGAGCACCGAGGAAGAGGGCGTAGCCGGCGACCAGTGCGGCACTGTGACGCGCCATTCCGGTGACGACCGCCTGCAGCGTTCCATCGTCGGTCTCGGCCACCGATGAGGGGTCCAGGAGCGCAAGAAAGATCACCACCGCGAGCAGCAGGACGGGTGGGGCCAATACCACATTCCAGGACTCACCAGGGCGTACGAGGAGTCCCGCCCCCAGGCACAGCACGACGAAGCACACGTCGAAGAAGAAGCTGAGTCGATGCACCAGGATCAGGTTCAGCAGCACCAGGCACAGGGTGGCCGCAGTGAACGCCATGATGGTGTGCAAAGCGGAGGATGAACGCATCCAACTTTGCTCAGAGGTCTCCACGGCACACAAACTAAGACGCATCGCGCTCCTCATCGTCTCGACGCGCCGAGACATCCCCGCTCATCGGCTCCCCGAGCGGATCGACCGGTGCATCACTCAGCCGCCGAGGAGTCACCTCCACCTGGCGGGGCGTGGGCAGCTCCTCGCGGGTCACCCGCAATTCCTCGAAGCGTCGGGCGGTGACCAACACCCGGGCCTCCAAGGAGCCGACCGTCTGGTTGTAGCTCTCCACCGCTCGTGACAGCGCCCGGCCCAGGGTGTCCACGTGCCCACCCAGGATGCCGAGCCGTGAGTGCAGTTCCTGGCCGAGCACCTGTACCTCGTGAGCCTGCTGGGTGAGGGATTCGTGAGCCCAGCCGTGGGCGACGGTGCGAAGCAGGGCGATCAGGGTGGTCGGGGTAGCCAGCAGGACGTCACGTCCGGCGGCATGCTCGAGTAGCCCGGGGTCTTGTTCCAGTGCGGCGCTCAGTAACGATTCAGCGGGCAGGAAGAGCACCACGAACTCGGGGGAGTCCAGATGCTGCCAGTAGGCCTTGGCGGCTAGTTGATCGACATGGGTACGTACCTGTCGGGCATGCCGGGCCAGGTGCCCCTCACGTTCCCCGGCCGCGTCGGCTCGAGCCGCGTCGGCATAGGCGTCCAACGAGACCTTGGAGTCCACCACCACGTTACGGCCTCCGGCCAGGTGCACGACCAGATCGGGTCGGTGCCGGCCGTCGTCGAAGCGGGCCTGTTCGGTGAAGTCGCAGTGGTCGACCAGACCGGCGAGCTCTACGGTGCGGCGCAGGTGAAGCTCTCCCCATCGACCGCGGACCTGGGGCTTGCGCAAGGCGTCGCCCAGCGCCTGGGTCTCGCGGCGCAGGTGTTCGGTACTGGTCGCGACGTGTCGGACCTGCGCGTCGAACTGACCCTGCCAACTGACCCGCTCGTGCTCCAGACTCTGCAACTGTTCGGCCAGCCGCTCCAGGCCCTGGGTGACCAGCGCCCGGTCGACCGCCTGTTGCCGATGGGTATCGGCCTGGGCGAGGGCCACGGCGTCGACGCCCTCGCCGGGATCCGGACGGGCCCGCGCCCACAACACGCCGATCACCGCGCCGAGTGCCACTCCGATCGCGAGCAGCGCCAACACCATGAGCAGGTCACCTGTCGAAGCCATGACGCCACTCTGCCCGCAACCCCCGACATTGATGATGGGAACAGGCCCCGGCGGTCGTGTCTCTGCCTCCGACTGTCGCCCTGCTGGGTTGACCATCATGTGGTCCGACCGGCTGTCGGGGTCCCGCACGTCGGTCGGGCGGACATGACCTAATAAGAGCCTGGCAAGCGCCTCATCAATGTCCTGTCTGCCCGCCCGACCGACGTCGACCAACCGACAACGGAAGGCAGTCCCATCATGACATCGACAACAGACCCAGCAAGACACGTCTACGGCGGCGCCGACACCCACACCGACACCATCCACGTCGCCGCGATCGATCACCTCGGCCGCGACCTGGACGACGCCGAATTCCCCACCACACCGACTGGCTACCGACAAGCACTCGACTTCCTCGGCTCGTTCGGTGACCTACAAGTCATCGCGATCGAAGGAACCAGCTCCTACGGCGCAGGGCTGACCAACACCGCCCGCGCCCGCGAGATCACCGTGCGCGAAGTCATCCGACCCGAAGCAACCGTACGCCGGATGCAAGGCAAATCCGACCCGATCGACGCCTACCAAGCCGCCCGCGCCGCCCTGAGCGGACGCGCGAAGAACCTCCCCAAGGACGAAGAGATCGAAGGCCTACGAGCCCTACTCAACACCCGACGATCAGCCGTCAAAGCCCGCACCGCGGCCATGAACCAGATCCACTCCCACATAGTCACCGCACCCGCCAAAATCCGTGAGAAATACCGGCAACTGAGCGAGAAACGCCTCATCGACGCCCTCCTCGCCAGCCGCCCCGGCACCCACCCCGGCGTCATCGCACAGGTACTACTCAGCTTGAAACTGCTCGCACAACGTCACCGGTTCCTGACCGAACAGACCACCACACTCAACAACCAACTACGCACCCAAGTCGCCGCGCTCAACCTGAACCTGCTCTCAGCACACGGAATCGGCCCAGTAACCGCCGCACAGTTACTGATCACCGCCGGCGGCAACCCCGAACGCCTCGCCAACGAAGCCTCCTTCGCCGCACTGTGCGGCACCGCGCCCGTACCGGCCTCCTCAGGAAAAACCACCCGCTACCGACTCTCACGCGGCGGCGACCGCCAAGCCAACTCAGCACTCCACACCATCGCGACAGTCCGCATGGCCCACGACCCACGCACCCGCACCTTCGTCGCCACCCAACGCGCCAAAGGCCGCAGCAACCCAGAACTGCTCCGCATCCTCAAACGAGCCATCGCCCGCGAGGTCTTCAAACTGCTCCAAACCCCCAACGAACTAGCCGGGATCGAAGACCTACGCCGCACCCGCCGCGAGAAAAACCTCCCGCTCCGCGCCGTCGTTGAAGCCCTCGGCACCTGCAACATCAACATCAGCCGCATCGAACGCGGCCTCACCCACGACCGCGACTTCACCCACCGCTACCGCGAATGGCTCAAAGCAGCTTGACAGTAATAGGAGCATCACAGTCGGCCCCTATGTCGGTGAGTCCGCCGTGGGAATGGCGAGTCACCTAATCGATCCGACGACATCCCGCATCGTCCGTTGCCCGTTTAACACCGTCCAGGGTCAGCCGGTGAGGTAGCACCACGGGAGCCAGGTCGGAGGACTTACCCCTTCCTCCTTTGGGCGGGATCCTGCTTGTCGCGGTCGATGAACGCGCCGCCGACGTGGTGACATCAGGGCAGTTCAAGCAAGAGAGGAGCGTTGCTTCTTACGGTGGATGATCTTGGTGTATCTGCGCTTAATGCGATAGAGAAGGGAGGTCTCTGCCAGCTCTTCGGCAATCATTCTTGACAATTTTCTCAGGTTAGGAAGCCGGGATATTCCGTTGTCGCTCACCGTAGCAATGGTTGGCCCTAGATAGGTTTTCAACTTGGAGGAGCCGAAAGTTCGTACGCGGATGAGTGCGGCACGCAACTCGGGGCCGTTATTCAAAGCATTCACGTCGACCCGGTCGTTTGTCTGGTCCAGCGCTGAGAGTTCATCAAGCAGCCGAACATAGGCGTCGAGTCGGCGTTCATACTGTGCCTTACGCCGCTCCCTGTGAACGGTAAGGAGTGCGGTAAGAAGCGCGCCAACCACACCGCCCGTAACAGCGGTAAATAGGGCGGTCGCGTTGAGTGAGGATTGATTCGCCGATACGGCAAAAGGGATCAACGTCAGCACGGCGACAGCATGTCACAAAGTCGACCAGGCGGTTGCCTGGTCATGGTCTTGACCTAGCGGTCAGTCCCACAGGGTCAGGTCAGGGAATGCGGCCCGCAAGGGGGCGTCCTTGGTGACCAGGAGGTTTCGATTGGCGATGGCCGACGAGAGGATGAGTCGGTCGTAGGGGTCGCCGTTGGGCCAGTCCTTCTGCGGCGTGATCGCGGCCATCACGATCCGTGACAGAGGTGTCGAGTCTTCGCGCATCCCGATCTCGGCCGTCACCTTGGTGATCAGGTCGCTTGCGGGAGTGGCGATCTTTCGCCGTTCGTGGAGCAGGTCGAGTTCGAGGCGAACGATGGGTGAGACCACCAGGTCGGCGGATTCCAGCCTGTCCAGCAGAGCCTGCGGAAAGCGGTCCAGGTCTCCCGCGGCGAGCCAGATGATGACGTGGGTGTCGAGGTGGAACTGCTCACTCATGGGTTCATCGTCGCGTCAGCGTCCCAACCCTGCGACCAATCGACGGAGACGAGTTCCTCGGCGTCGACCAGCATCAGCGACGGCATGGGCACGATGCCGGCGAACCGGCTGCCCTTCCGGATGCGGGACAACTGAAGCACCTCACCCTGCCGGGTCTCGATCTGCACCGGCTCCCCGGTGGCGGAGACGTGCTTGATGATCCCGTACACGTCCTTGCGGAACTCGGAGGGATTCAGGGCGCTCATGTGGGCAGTCTACACCAAGACGTACGCTCTCGTGAGGATTGCGTACGCATTGGGTTGGGGTGGCCCTCGGATCCGGCTCAGTCAGCCAGATCCACCACGACGGCCGCGTGGTCGGACGGCTTGCCGAGTTCCTCGCGCTTGGCGGGGTCCCGCTCGTCGCTGTCGATGAACGCCCCGGTCACCCGCTCGGCGAAGGACGGGGACCCCAACAGAAAATCGATCCGCAGACCTCGGTTCCGCTGGAACCTTTCGCGGTAGTAGTCGAAGTAGGTGTACACCTCGGGGCCGGACGTGAAGGGGCGGGTGGTGTCGACCCAGCCCGCGTCGAGGAAGGCCTGGAACTCGGCTCGCTCACGCGGGGTCACGTGGGTGGAGTTGCGGAACTGGGCCATATCGAAGACATCCTCGTCACGGGGCGCGATATTCCAGTCTCCGGCCAGCACCGCCTGCTCGCCCAGCCATCGTGCGGAGGAAGCCCGCAGGTTCGCCAGCCACTCGAGCTTGTACTCGTAGTGCGGATCGTCGGGCTTGCGACCGTTGGGTACATAAAGCGAGGTGACCCGGATCCCATCGCAGACCGCGCTGATCGCCCGTGCCTCGACGGACGGCGGATCGCCGAACTCCGGTACCGCCTCGAATCCGATCTGGACGTCCTCCAACCCCACCCTGCTGAAGATCGCCACGCCGTTCCACTGGTTGTGGCCGACCATGGCGCACTCGTAGCCCAGGGCCTGGAGCCCCATCAGTGGGATCTGCTCCTCACGGGCCTTCAGCTCCTGGACGGCCAGCACGTCCACGTCATGGCGTTGCAGCCAGGCCTCGACCCGGCCCAACCGGGTCCGCAGTGAGTTCACGTTCCAGGTAGCGATGCGCACGACTCACACCCTATTCGGCCGCGAACGGAGCCAGCACGGTCGGGGTGCAAGCCCACATCACCCGCAGCGCCTCGGAACGGTCGACGTCGCGTATCCGCACCCGCTCATCACCGGCGGCTGTGGTGGCCACCAGGGTGGCCAGCTCGAAGCGACGCTGGAACCAACTCTCGTGGACCACCCAGCCGATGATCCCGTCGGTCTCCAGCACGGTACGGCGCCGGGTCAGGATCCCGCTCCCGGCGACCAGGTGCCGTCTTGTGACCGCGTGCCCCAGGTGCCGGTAGGTGGCCCAACCGGCCAGCAGGCCGACGACGGCCGCCGCGATCATCGCGCCGAGTACCCAGAGCGGGTCGATGTGGTCGTCGAGCCAGGTGCCGAAGTCACCCGGCAGTCCGATGAACAGGAGCGCGGTGATCAGCGCCAGGGCCCACGTCGCCCACAGTCCGCGTAGGAGCGAGCGGCGTAGTGCCCTCGGCCCGTGCGTAGCCATCGGTATCGACAGCGGAGTGTGGTCTTCGAGGATCCGGTCGCCCACCCGCCGCGCCACCAGGCTGGGGCAGGGCGGAACCACCTGGGCGGTGCCGTTCTGGGTACCGGTCGACAGGGTCGCCAGGTCGGCTCCGCCGACCAGCCGCATCAGCACCGTCTCGGCGAGCCGAACGCCGCGCACCCGCTTCTCCTCGATGCTCATCGCTCGGGTGGTGAACAGCCCGTTCGATACATGCAGGGAACCGTTCTCGCGGACCAGGCGATAGTCCCACCATTGAGTGATGTAACCGACCACTGCCACCAGCACCCACACCACCACGAAACCGACGATCGCGACCGCGATGATCGCCAGCACGGCGAATCCGTTGACCCACTCCCAGGCCGAGTCCACATCGTCGGTGCTGAACAGGGAGACCTGGCTCAGGAACTGCCAGAGCACACCGAGGGCGCCGAGCAGTACCACCATCCGGCTCAGACTGAAGGGTGCGTAGCGGGACCAGGACAGATCGAAACGGCTGATCTCTTCAGCCGGCTCGCTCGCGTGCTCGGACCCGGGCTGCGGTTCCGTTCCCGATCCGGTGGCGGCGGCAGGCTGCTCGCCGGCCAGCACGGCGTCACGGCGGACCAATAGGAGGCGCCTCAGGCCTTCGGCCTCGGCACGGTCGAGGGAGTCCAGCACCATCCGCTCGTCGTCGACCCCGGTCCCGATCTGCACCTTGGCCACTCCTAGAGCCCGGTGTAGCAGCGTGGACTCCAGGTCGACGCTGCGGATCCGGTCCAGGGGCGCGGTATTGGTCGACTTGTTCAACAACCCCTTGCGCAACTGGAACTGGCTGCCCGTGATCCGATAGAAGGTGGTCAGGTACGGCACCAGGCCGATCCCACCCACGACCACTAGGGCCAGCGGCGTGAACCACAGCAGGCGCAGATCCTGGCTGCCGATGCCCACCAGGGCCACCACCAGGGGAACCAGCGCGCTGCGCAGGATTCCGATCGGGTCGATCAATAGCTTGCGAGGGCTGAGCCGCTGCCAGTTCTCTTCGGTGAGGCCGAGTTCGGTCTCGAGTTCCGTGGTGACATCGGCGGGGGACTCGCTCTCGCTCACGTGGCGTCACCCTCGATGGCGCCGGTGATCTCGGTGAGGCGGGTGACCAGTCGTCGGGCGTCCTGGGCATCGAGACCGACGATCTCGACCGGTCCGGCGGCCGAGGCCGTGGTGACGGTCAGCGAGGCCAGGCCGAAGAGGCGCATCAACGGGCCCTGCTGGGAGTCCACGGTCTGTACCCGGTTCAGCGGTGCGATCCGGCTGTCGACGTTGAGCCAGCCGGATCGGGTGTGCACGGCCATGTCGTCGACCTCCCAACGATGCACCCGGAACCGGATGGAGGGGACGACCATGCTCACGATCAGCGAGGCCGCCAGGAGCAGCAGGGCCAGTGGCAGCACCCATCCGGGTCGGTCGGACCAGACGAAGAGGACGACCACCACGACCACCAGCTCGACGACGAACTCGATCAGTCCCTGGATCCGCCAGTAGGTCACGGCCCGCGGGCAGACCTGGTGCGCCGGTTCCCGTAATGCCACCGGAGTCCCCTCCGGGGTAGTTGCGGAAGAATCGGAACCGTTCACACCTGGACTCACCCTTCGACCCTTTCACATGGACCCGACTCGACTCGGCTAGGCTCACATCGATCCATCGGAGCGGGACTTCGCTCGATGTCGACCCCGGACTTGGGGGCGGTTGATCCGTGCGTGCGCCGACCTGTGGCGCTACGCCCCGTCACCCTGCCCTGTGAAGATTCCGGAGAATCCAGTGAAGCGTTCCCTGATCATCCTGCCCCTACTCGTCCTGCTACCGCTGACCGCGTGCGGTGACGACACCGAGAAGAGCGCCGAGGATGGTTCGACTGCCACCTCGAGAAGCGAGGGGTATCCCTTCACCGTCGATAACTGCGGTACCGAGGTCACCTTCGAGGCCGCGCCCGAGCGGATCGTCACGATCAAGTCCACCAGCGTCGAGCTCGCCCTGGCCCTGGGGCAGCGGAACAAGATCGTCGGTACCGCCTTCAACGACGGCCCGATCGTGGACCCGAACACCGGTCAGGAGGTCACCCTGCCCGTGATCTCGGACCAGGCACCCAACCAGGAGGCGACCCTGGCCGAGGAGCCCGACCTGGTCTTCGCCGGGTGGGAGTCCAATCTGGCCGCAGACACCGCAGGCGAGCGGGACACCCTGGCCAAGCTCGGCGTCGACTCCTACGTCTCTCCGGCGGCCTGCCAGGAGCCCGAGTATCAGCCGAACCCGATGACCTACGACAAGCTCTTCGACGAGTTCCAGACGGCGGGGCGGATCTTCGACGCGACTCAGGCCGCCGACGAGCTCGTCGCCCGTCAGCGGGCCGAGCTGGCCGAGGTCACCAAGGCCGTGCCCGGCACCACCGCGCTGTGGTGGTCCTCGGGTGAGGACACCCCGTTCGTCGGCGCCGGGATCGGGGCTCCGCAGATGGTGATGGACGCGGTCGGGCTGGAGAACATCGCCAAAGACGTACAGAACACCTGGACCTCGATGGGCTGGGAGCCGATCGTGGCGGCCGACCCGGATGTGATCGTGCTGGTCGACGCCGCCTGGAACACCGCGAGCGACAAGATCAAGGCACTCGAGTCCAACAAGGCCACCGCGAACCTCAGCGCGGTTCGGCACAAGCGCTACCTGGTCATCCCGTTCCCGGCCGCCGAGGCCGGGGTGAGGTCGGTTTCCGCAGCCACCACCCTCTCCTCCGGGCTGGCCGATCTGGGTCTGGTCGGAAGCTGAGACATCGATGACCGCGACCCTTCCCGATGTCACCGCGGTTCCTGCGTCGGGCGTTGCCCGGGGCGGGGTTCGTGGCTGGCTGACGGTGCTCGTACTGCTGCCGGCGCTGCTGCTTTTGCTCGGTGGGTCGGTACTGGTGGCGGTCGCGATCGGTCCCTCGGACCTGAGCGCCGGCGAGGTGTGGCGTTCGATCGGTCATCACCTGCACCTCACCTCCAGCGACCTGTCGCAACTACGTGATGGGATCGTCTGGGAGCTACGGCTGCCGCGGGTGCTGACCGCAGTCGCGGTAGGTGCGGGCCTGGCGGTGAGCGGTGCCGTGATGCAGGCATTGACCCGCAATCCGTTGGCCGACCCCTTCTTGCTGGGACTCTCCTCCGGAGCCTCCACCGGAGCCGTGCTGGTGCTGTTGACCGGGATGTCGGTGATGCTGCCGCTGGCGGCCTTCGCCGGCGCGATGCTGGCGCTGGCGGCCACGCTGACGCTGGCCCGGGCCCTGGGGGTGATCACACCGAGTCGTACCGTGCTGGCCGGGCTGGCGGTGTCGTCCTTCGCGGGAGCGATCACCTCGCTGCTGATCTTCGTCAACGCCCAGGGCGACTCGTACCGGCAGGTACTCAACTGGCTGCTCGGCTCCCTGGCCGGCAGCGACTGGTCATCGGTGAAGATCGCCTGGATCACTCTGCTCGTGATCGGCATCCCGGTACTGCTGTCGGGCCGGGTACTGGACGCGTTCGCGTTCGGCGACACCGCCGCAGCGAGCCTGGGCATCCCGGTCGCGACGGCCCGCTGGCTGCTGCTGACCGGTACCGCGCTGCTGACCGGTGCGATGGTCGCGGTCAGCGGGTCGATCGGATTCGTCGGGCTGGTCCTGCCCAATGCGGTGCGGTTGGTCGTGGGTGCCCGGCATCGTCTGCTGTTACCCCTGTCCGCGTTGATCGGCGCGGTCTTCATGATCTGGGTCGACACCGCCGCACGCACGTTGTTCGACCCGCGCGAGCTACCGGTCGGCATCATCACCGTGCTGGTCGGGGCACCGGTCTTCGTGGCCGTCCTGCTGAAGAACAGGGAGCGGGCATGAGCACCGAACTGCTTCAGGTCAGCGGGATCCGGGTCCAGGTGGCCGGCACGGTGATCGTGCCCGGTGCCACCTTCGAGGTGCCGACCGGTCGGGTGATCGCGCTGGTCGGGCCCAATGGTGCCGGGAAGTCCACCCTGCTACGGGCGATGGCCGGGGTACAGCCCATCGCGGACGGTTCGGTACGGCTGGGGGAGAGCGACCTGTTGGCACTCGGTCGCCGGGATCGGGCCAGGGTACTGGCCCTGGTCGAGCAGGACTCCCAGAGCGAGTTCGCGCTCACCGTGCGCCAAGCCGTCGACCTGGGACGTACCCCGCACCGCTCGTTGTGGGGATTCGACGCGCCCGGCGACGTGGATGCGGTGGCCGAGGCGATCAAGGCGGCCGGTGCCGAGGAATTGGCCGGTCGCCAGCTGGGGACGCTGTCGGGTGGTGAACGGCAGCGGGTACACCTGGCCCGGGCCCTGGCCCAGCAGCCGCGACTGCTGATGCTGGACGAGCCCACCAATCACCTCGACGTGAAGGCCCAATTGAGCACCCTGGGTCTGATGCGCGACCTGGCCGCATCGGGGATGACGGTGGTGGCCGCGCTGCACGACCTCAACCTGGCCGCTCAGTTCTGCGACCAGGTGGTGATCTTGACCGGGGGCGAGGTGCGTGCGGTGGGTGGCATCGACGAGGTGCTGACCCCCGAGGTGATCTCGCGCACCTACGGGGTAGTGGCCGATGTACTGACCCATCCCCGCACCGGACGGCCGTTGATTGCCTTCTCGTGAACAATCGAATCGCACCTTCGTTCTACGATGACTCCGTGCCACACCACCAGGTCGGATATGTCGCGCCGGTCGACCGAGTCACCCCGCGCGAGGTGGTCGACCTGACCGTGCTGGCCGAGCAGGCGGGATTCGTCGGCACCATGGCGGCGGATCTGTTCCAGCCCTGGCTCCCCTCGTTGGGTCAGGCGCCACAGGTCTGGCCACTGCTGGGGGCGATCGCCGAGCGGACCAGGTCGGACTTCGGCCCCGGTATGGCGGTGGCGGGGGCTCGGATGCATCCGGTCTCGATCGCCCAGGCGAGCGCCACCCTGGCGGCCCTCCACCCCGGACGACACTGGCTGACGCTGAGCGCCGGGGAGGCGCTCCACGAGCACGTGACCGGCGGCTACTGGCCTGAGGCGCCCGAGCGGATCAACCGGCTCTTCGAGGCCGTCGAGCTGATCCGGCGGCTCTTCAAGGAGTCGCTCGCCGGGCGGGAACTGCGCTACTCCGGGGAGCATTTCACCTGCGAGACGACCCGTTTGTGGAGCCTTCCACAGCGGGCGCCGCGGGTACTGGTGGCCACCGGGGGACCGGTCACCGCCCGCCGCGCGGGGCGCACCGCCGACGGGTTGTTGGCGGTAGGAGCCTCGGTTGATCAGGCGGCGGTACTGATCGACCGCTTCCGGGTCGGGGTAGCGGAGGCCGGGCGGGATCCGGCATCGAAGCCCGCCTGGGTCCATCTGAACCTGAGCTGGGCAGGCACCGACGAGGACGCCCTGGCTCAAGCATTGGCCTGCTACCCGATCGGTGCCATGCGCTTCGCCCGTGGCGACCTGCGCTCCCCGCAACTGATCGAGCAGATCGCCAAGCTGGTGCGACCCGAGGACCTGGCCGGCCGGCTGGTGATCAGCGCGGATCCCTCCGCTCACCTGGCCGAGATCAACCGCTACCTGTCCCTGGGCTATGACCGGGTCTTCGTACACAACGTCGGGACCAACCAGGCGGCCTTCCTGGATGCCTTCTCCCGCGAGGTGCTGCCCGCCCTCGGCGGCTGACCCAGGTTGGGTGAGGCGAGCCCGTTGGGGCGCCGTCTGTTTCGATGAGGTCATGGACGACCGAGGCAAATTCCAGGAATCTGGCGAGACCTGGGCGACACATCCGGTGACTCCCGAGCGGTTCGAGGACTTCGCTGACGTGGTGAACCCGAATCGGCGCGCCACTCATTGCTGGTGTCTGTCGCACCGCTGCACGGCCGGTGAGATCAGCGATCTGGGACCGGAGCGGGAGCATGCGATGCGAGCCCTGACCGCTCGCGAGCCCCAGGGAGTCGTCACCTACCGCGACGGGGTTCCGGTTGGTTGGTGCAGCATCGGCCCGCGTGCCCACAACACTCGGCTGGTCCGGTCGAAACTGATCCGACCGGTGGACGAGGTGCCGGTCTGGAGCGTGATCTGTGTGGTGGTGCGTGGTGGACATCGGCGCCAAGGCGTGACCCGCCACCTGCTGAGCGGGGCGGTCGAGTATGCACGCAGTCAGGGAGTTCCTGTGGTCGAGGCCTACCCGGTGGATCCGGAGGGGCGGATGGATCTGACCATGGCGTTCGTGGGCACTCGAGGGATGTTCGAGGCGGTGGGATTCGAGGTCGTTGGTGTGACCGACGCGGTGGCCAGCAAGATGCCGCGTCTGGTGATGCGTCGCGACCTGCGCTGAGCGGGGGCCGGGATTGAGGGGCGAGGTCGCTCCCGCCGTAGACTCGACGCTCGTGGCACTCACCATCGGCATCGTCGGACTCCCCAATGCAGGCAAGTCGACGCTCTTTAACGCTCTGACCAAGAACGACGTCCTCGCGGCGAACTACCCGTTCGCGACGATCGAACCCAATGTCGGTGTCGTCGGGGTCCCTGACGCGCGGTTGGGCAAGCTGGCCGAGATCTTCGGTTCGGAGAAGCAGCTTCCGGCGACCGTCGAGTTCGTGGACATCGCCGGCATCGTGCGTGGCGCCAGCCAGGGCGAGGGATTAGGCAACAAGTTCCTCTCGCATATCCGGGAGTCCTCCGCGATCTGTCAGGTGACCCGGGTGTTCCGTGATGAGGATGTGACCCATGTGGACGGTGAGGTCAATCCCGACAGCGACATCTCCACGATCCAGACAGAATTGATCCTGGCCGATCTGGAGACCGTCGAGAAGTCGGTACTCCGGTTGGAGAAGGAGTCCCGCAAGAACAAGGAGCTCGTCGCCAATCTGGAGGCGGCCAAGGCCGCCCAGGAGGCGCTTGAGGCCGGCACCCCGATCATCGCGACCTCGATCGACCGGGACCTGCTGCGTGAGTTGTCGCTGCTGACCGCCAAGCCGTTCATCTACGTCTTCAACTGCGACGCCGAGGAACTGCAGGACGAGGACCTCAAGGCCAAGATGAGCGGACTCGTCGCCCCGGCCGAAGCGATCTTCCTGGACGCCAAGTTCGAGTCCGAGCTGATCGAGCTGGACGATGAGGAAGCAGCCGAGTTCCTGGCCGAGGCGGGCGTCACCGAGCCCGGCCTGGAGGTGCTGGCCCGGGTCGGGTTCGACACCCTCGGTCTGCAGACCTACCTGACCGCCGGGCCCAAGGAGGCCCGGGCCTGGACGATCAAGAAGGGCGCCACCGCCCCCGAGGCCGCCGGAGTCATCCACACCGACTTTCAGAAGGGCTTCATCAAGGCCGAGATCGTCTCCTTCGACGACCTGGTAGTCGCGGGTTCGATGGCCAAGGCCAAGGAGGCTGGCAAGGTGCGCATGGAGGGCAAGGACTACGTCATGGTCGACGGCGACGTGGTCGAGTTCCGATTTAACGTCTAGCGTTAATGACGCTTCGCGTTATACGCTGGTCATGTGATCAGATCGTTCGGGAGCAAGGACACCGAACGCATCTGGCATGAGCAGTACGTCAAGGGCGTCGATCGAACGGTGCAACGGGCGACCCTGCGGAAGCTCGAACTCATCCATGCGGCCAAGGTCGTGGAGGATCTCCGGATTCCTCCCGGGAACCGGCTGGAGCGATTGGTGGGCGACCGTCGTGGTGAGCACAGCATTCGTGTGAACGCGCAGTGGCGTCTCTGCTTCGTCTGGAGAGATGGAGGTGTAGACAATGTCGAACTCGTCGACTATCACTGAGGCTGATCTGATCGAGCCGATCCACCCAGGAGAGATCCTGATGGAGGACTTCATCGAGGGCTTCGGGATCACTCAGAACAAGCTGGCTGTGTCGATCGGAGTTCCGCCGCGGCGGATCAACGAGATCGTGCACGGCAAACGTGGCATCACGGCGGACACGGCGATCCGCTTGGCGCGCTACTTCGGGACATCCGAGGAGATGTGGATGAACCTGCAGTCGAACTACGAACTGCGGCTTGAGCGCCGTGCCCTGCGGGACAAGATCGCCGAGATCACGCCCTTTCAAGTCGCATGACGCACGGGGCCAACTGGCGCTGTCGAGCGTAGAGCAGCTGAAGGCGCTCATCCGGCGAAGGTGCGGGGAACTTGAGCGGCCGATCGTCATTGGGGTGTCCGGGTACGCCGGGTCAGGCAGGAGCACCCTGATCCGGAGCACTGCCGAGGGCGAGCCGTCGATGGTGAGGATGCGAAGGGACGATTTCCTCGAGCCGTCGCGGTCGCATCATCGCTAGGGTGACTGGGTTGGGGTCGAACGTGGTCGGCTTGTCGCCGATGTGCTCACGCCAGTTCCGCTTCAACGTCTGAATCTGCGCGTTTCCGTAGGTCAGATGGGGTGCGGATGCCCACAGTCCGCAAATAGTCCGCAAGAATTTCAGCGGTGCCCGCGGGTTGAGGCGCCTCGTGGATCCTCGGGCTCGGCCTGGACGATCGGTGCATGCTCGTTGTTTGGCGCTGCGGTCGGCCCGAACTGGGGCCACTCAACGGAATGATCGGACAAGCCCCGGCATACTTCGGTCCATGGAGTACTACGAGGCGTTCTCCGATCTCGCGGGGGTCTACCTAGAAGACTCCTGGGTGCTCGAGGTTGCTCCGACGTCCGTCGCGCTGTCGCTCCGCCTGGAGACGGTACTCACGCCCGACCATCCGCTCTATCAACCACCGAATCCGGGCGACCGGCATTGCTACCGCCTTGCCTGGCTGAGCGTTCGAGCTCGAGGCCCCATCGTTGTACGCCTCAGCGGACGGCGGCCTGCCACCGATGCCTCCGGCTCGGGCGACTTGGGCAATGTCGACGCGTTCGCGTTCAATCCGGCCGAGGACCGCTGGGAGCTTGAAGGCGATTGGGGACACGCCTCGATCTCCAGCCCTGACGTGACCCTGCAGTTCGACTGACCGTCAACCGCTCAGCTGCAAGAGCCAGCTATGCAATCGCTGCGGATGGACACGGCTGCGAGCGCACGCTACGCGGCTATTAGACACTCCCCGAATGCGAGCGTTCGCGTCCGATGCGGACAGCAACGCAACCGAGTCAAGGCGGGCGGAATGCGGCGGGTCAGCAGTCAGCGATCGCCGGCAGCGGACACTAAACTCAAGAACTTGCGCGCTCTCAAGCAGGCAACTTGCGTTGCCTGCCATGCCCCGAAGCTTCCCACGTGACTGTGGAAGTCAAGATCAAGGTCTACGAAGCGAACTGGATCGCGAAGCGGACGTCGTCGCGCTCGAGGATGGCCGTCAGCTGATCCTTCCGCCCGGGTGGCACGACCAAGACGACGACACGCTGTGCTCGGCTCACACCCACGTAGAGGACTCGCCGAGCTTCGGTGTCTACACCTTGTTCCCAATCGTCTAGCACGTGTCTGCCGTCAACTGTTTGGGATGGGAGGGCGTAGATGACCGCATCGAACTCGTCGCCCTTGACTGCGTGGACGTGTGTCCATTTGATTGCGGAAATCTCCGAGACGAGGACGTCCTCACTTCGCGAGGCCCACGCACTCCATACCTCCGTCTTGGGCTTGGCGAGTCTTCGACCGAGGTTCTTAACTAAAGGCAGGTTAGCTGTCCTTGCGCCGTCTTCAACGATGGCGCGGATCGACGTTCCGCACGCCTCGCGGCTAGTCCAACCTGGAGCGGCTGACACGATCTTGCTTGCGAGAATTCGCAACTCCGTGTTCGTCAGTCCGAGTTCCTCCAACTGTCCTTGCCGGGTTTCGGGGGCTTCATCATCAGTCCACGCGAAGAGGCCGAGAATGACCTTCTCGATTCGCGTGATAGAGCTGTGGCGGGCGCGCGAGTCCGCGCCGCTTCGTACCTCGGCAATTGCTGCCAAGACCTTCGGTATCGCTGCTTCGCCTTTGATGGCGTTGGTTCGTGTTCTGGCAAGCGCTCGAGCGTCCTTCTTCTTATGGGCAAGGAAGCGGGTGCCAGCGGGCGGGATGTCGTGGCTGGCTAGAACCCGGGCTGCGGCTGCACCGGCTGCTGCGCCCGACCCAACGATGACATGAACTGGTGGGCACTGGGTGTCGGCGGGTTCGTGCGATTCGATACTCGCTGCCGAAGCCTGTCGAAGGCTTGTCACTAGTCCACAGATCGCGGGTGTTGATCGGTAGCAAGTGCTGAGGTAAGCGATCCGAGTCGAGTCGAGTTTGCTTACATATTGTCGATAGGTATTGTCGGTGGTCTGGCGGAACTCATAAATCGCTTGGTCGGGATCGGCAACCGTGATTGTGCGAATGCCGGCCCCCGACATCAGATCGAGAAGCTGGTGCTCGAGGTTGTCGCAGTCTTGAAACTCATCAACGATCACTTCCTTGAATCGCCTGGCCAGCGTCGAGAGCAGCCCGAGATTCGGATTGACGAGCGCTCGAATCGCTAGCCTCCTAGCCTCTAGCGTGTCGTAGACCCGGCGCTGATGAAGCGCGGAGATTCGGGCGGTGCCCTTTGCTCGAATCTGCTCACGCGTCCACTCGGCGAGATCCAGATTGTTCCAATACCTACGTTCATCGTGGTTGAGGCGTGACTCGTCGAGGTAGTACGAATTCCCGGATCGCAGTGTCCAAAGGGAAAGCCGAAGGCCCGAGCCCGAACCTTGGCGTACGATGCGAAGATGGTCGGGCAGGTCGTCCCAAGAAATCTTGTAGCGGGGGGACGTCCCTGTGGTTCTTAGCATCGCAGGGGTCACGGCATAGCGGTGAAAGAAGCTGTCGAAGGTTCCAACGAAGTTGGGGCTGTCAAGAAGTCCTGGATCGTCGAGGCATCGGCTGCGTGCGACGTTGACGGCTGCGTTGGTGAAAGACAGGAGCGCTACACCTCCGTCAGGTCCAGACTCTGCTCGGAACCTCGCGACCATGGTCTTCGTCTTGCCGGCGCCTGGCCCTGCCTCGATATGGCGGATCTCGGGGCGGACGGCATTGTGCTGCTCCATGCTCAGCGGTGGACCGCTTGCTGCGGCTGATGTCATGGCTGGTGGCTTTCGGGTTGGGATTCGGGCACCTTGGATGCGGCGACTATGCCTACGTTCCGACGAGTTCCTGCGTCTCTTACGATCGCATCGATTGCATTCCTAATGTAGTCGGGGATGACGAATTCTTGCTGGCGCGTGGGGGCGATGATCGCTTCAGCAACGAGGTGTGCGAAGTCGCCCTTGGAGATATCGAGACGGGGATTTTCAGCTTCGGCCTCTGGTCGGCCTTTCTCAATGGTTCCTGTCGTCCCGCCGGCAAGTGCGCCTTCCTCGTCGCTGACCTCCGCTTGTGGCGTATTCTTTCGCTTTTTCTTGCGGATCGCCTCAGCAAAGACGAGGGCTCGCTCCTCTCGGTCCGTCCCGTGGGCGGCTTTCGAAACCTTCTCCCAATTGTCAGTGGACCTCGGGTGAAGCACCAGAAACGCGGCCCTCAAGAGCTCCTCGTTAACGGCTTCGGAAAACAACTCTGCCTCAAGGGTTGTAGACCCGACGGACACTTGGAGTCGCCCGGAGGAGACTGCGTCCGGGAATGCGTTTTCGTAGGCTGTTCGCCGGGCTTCCCCAGCGCCGTTGTCGCCATCTGTGATCACCACAACCTGGTCAACACGTGGATGGGATCCAGCCAGCAACAGATGAAGAAACGGTTCGAAGTCGACGCCTTCGACGCTAATGAGACTCGCGCTGTAAAACATGCGCTTGCGCGCCGACGCGAGAGCCAAATCGGCTGAGTCGGGAGTTTCCGGAGCGAGGTGAAGCTTGGCAAGCGCTGGGACGAGCACCATCTCTGCGGTTCCCTCCACAAGGATCACGTTACGAGCGAACAACAACCCTGCTCTAGTCACGCTTAAGTATCGGTCAAGTTTGCGCATGACCTCCTCGGAGAGCCCGAGGGACGATAACGCTGTGGTTTGAGTGCGCCAGCCCACGACGTTGCTTGTGTCCGGAGCAGGCCCGGGGGCGAGGGGGCTCATGCGCTGGGATTCGAACGGGGCTTGGTCGAGCGCAGCAGTGATTGCCTCGCCGGGCGATCCAGAAACGGAGGTTCGCGCGAGGGCGACGATGTTCTTGATGGATACCGCGCTTGCCAAGTTGGGAGAGTGGCTGGTCACGATCACTTGAACCCGACCTGTTGGGGTCAGGTCGCTGTTGCCGGAGCCGCTGTTTTCGGCTTGATCCCGGAGAAACTCCAGCAGCACCAACTGGAGTTGGGGGTGCAAGTGAGCTTCGGGCTCCTCGACGAGGAGCAGCGTCAAGTCGCTGTCGCGAGCTTTCACGAGTTCGAGCACGACCATGGCTATGTAGAGAAGGTTTGCGTAGCCGAGCCCTGTCGTGGCGATGTCCCCGATGGGGACTCCAGCCTCCGCGAGTTGAAGGTGAAGTAGCCGCGCGATTCGCCGCAGTTCCACTTGGCGGCGGTTCACCTCAAGCAGATGCTCACGGTTCGGGGGAGTGGTCTGCCCGAAGTATTGCTGAATCGTCGCTTGTGTGTCCTTCGCGACTGGGTGTTCAGCGATCGTCTGTAGCGCAGAGTTGGCGGTTTCTACGAATGCGTCGTGCAGGGCTTGGTCGCCGTTGAGCAGGATCCGGATGACGTCGTGTAACTGGTTGCCTTCACCACCGTCGATGTCCCGAACAGCGTCCCGCAGCGGCGGTAGATAGACATGGCTGATGCGGCGGCGGTTGGCCGGCTCGGCGTCTTCGACTCGGACATCGCCCACCGTCCAGGTCAGGACATTGCGGCGAGATACGCGAGGGTCGGTGGCAAAGGATGCGCAATAGACAAGTTCACCGTGCGCGTCAACGATCTGTGCGAGATAGATTGCTGACTCGGTGTCGCTCAAGCCGCAGTATCTTGCTTCGATCTCGACGGCATGTCCAAGGGGGACGTCTCGGGTGAGATCGCGGTTGGCGTCGAACCAAGCACTCTGGCGGCCACTCGCCGGCCCTGTGCACAGGCGCATCGCATCGATCAGCGAACTCTTGCCAGATGCGTTCTCCCCAACAAGAACGGTCAGCGCTGGATTCAACTCAAGCGTGGTGTCCTCGCAGGAACGGAAGTTCCGGAGTCTCAGTTTCCCAAGGTGCACGGTGGTCCTTTCAAGGACGAATGGTTCGCTGATTTCGCCTCGAAGCCTATCGACGCCCCGGCCCTTCGTAGGGACGATGGCCCATATGCGCACGGGGAGCTGGCTACCGACCGACCATCGCCGAGACCCTGGCGCAGCTTCGGATTGCGATCAGTTCAGGCTGATCGAGAATGAGGCGGTGGCTGCGTAGGGCCCGTGCAGAATGGCGCGCCCGCGTCATAGGGGACTGCTAGAGACTTGCTTGCAGGACCGTCGTCCGGCCCGCTGTGGCCAGGTTCCTTCGTGTGCTTCCCGCCCGGACTCGGTAACGGTGCCCAGCGCGGCCTCGATGATCGACTCCGCAGCCTTTCTGGTGCGGTCCTCGGCGGTCGGCCAGAGATGGGCGTAGGTGTTGAGGGTGGTGGTCGCCTTGGCCTGGCCCAGGGAGCGCTGGACGGTCACGACGTCGCAGCCGGCGGCGATGAGGCCGGAGGCGTAGAAGTGGCGCAGATCGTGGAGCTTGACTGGGCCGAGGCCGGCGTCTCGGAGGGCCTTGCGCCACCGGTAGCCCACGGTGTTCTGGTGGGGCCGGTTGTCGCCGTCGCCCGTGAACAGCCATTGCTCCTTACCGATGGTGCCGTTGCGGGTGACGTGCTCCGCAAGGAGATTCACCAGGCTGTCGGCCAGGTAGACGACCCGCTCAGATCCGTACTTGGGTGCGCGGAGCAGAACGGCTCCGGCCACGCCACGCTGGACCTGACGGGAGACGAAGAGTGTCTTGCGCAGGAAGTTGACGTCCCCGAGCTGCATCCCGGAGGCCTCGCCCAGCCGCAGACCAGCGAACGCGCACAGTGCGATGAACGCTCGGAAGCGTTCGTCGGCCACGGCCATCAGCCGGCCGACCTCCTCGGGGGTGGGGATCGACATCGCGACGTCAGCTCGTCGGCCTCGGGGGAGGCGGATGGCGTCGGTGGGGTCGGTGCCGATCACTCGGTCCTTCACTGCCGCTCGGAACACCGATCTGACGTTGACGTAGCGGGTCTTGATCGTGCCCGGGGCGAGTCCCGAGTCGTGCATCTGCTTGATCCAGAGCTCGATGTCGGATCGACGCACCTGCTTGATCGGTCTCTCGACGAACGGGGTTGACTTGGCCGCCAACGCCATCGCCCGGACGGTTCCCGGCGCCCACACCTGACGTGCCGACCAGTCAGCGAAGAACGCGGCGAACGTGATGCGACCCGCCTGCGGGTCGGCGTAGGTTCCGGTCACCACCGTGGTGGTCACCTGGTCCAGCCACAGTTGGGCATCGATCTTGCGCTCGAATTGCCGCGAGTGTTTTTTGCCGGACTCGTCGCGGTACCGCCCCCTCCACTTGCCGTGGGGGCGTTTGGCGATGCTTCCCGCCATGGTGTTGCTCCTTCCTGGGCCTCTCGATCGTCTCTCTGGGGTCCGACAGCCGGCAGGTTCAGCGATGGTTCTGGGGACGGCTGGCCTGCTCGGCGAGCCAGAGGACGACGTCTGCTCGCCAATACCGGACGTGGCGACCGATCTTGAAGCTGCGGGGGCCGCAACCGAGGTGGTGCCAGTAGCGGCGGGTTCCCTCGGGAACGCGGAGGAGGGCGCACGCCTCCTGGAGGCTGAGCATCTCGTCGTGTTCGTGGTGAGGGTCGGTTTCGAGTGCGAACGTCATTGGATTTCCCCTTCAGGTGGTGGACTGATCCGGAACCCGGGTGCAACGCACGGATGCCGTTGGTTTCCAGTGTCCTCAGGCAACGCACCAATTTGCGCCCGTCCTGGCATCGCCCGTCCTGGGAGGGGCGCAGGACGGGCGCAGACGTTTCTGCTGGTCAGGGGCTTGCGAGGCATCGCCCCTCCGAAAGTTGAAAAAAGTTTGGAGGAGGGCTTGCCCCGGCCTGTTTTGGCGCTGAATCGGGCAAGGAGAGATCGCCGCGCGAACTCGGACGCCAGGACGGGCGCACCCCATCGGCAGGACGGGCGCACACCGAATGTGGGGGAGACGCACGTCGTCAGGCCACGGTGACGAGGAAGCTCCGTTTCGTCAGCCGGGTGATGCGCGGGCGCCGAAAGCCTCATGATCAGAACCCGAGTCCTTGGCGCTCGCGAGCACCCTCCGTGGGCGTCTGGCGCCGCCGAAACTCGTCCAGCGCTGCACGGCGGCGCTGGCTGCCATACCGGTCAACGGCGTCGATGGCCTGCCGCTTGGCGTGGGCGGGCCCGAGGTCGGCCCGGTCACGGTTGAAGACGGCTGCCCACTGTGCCTTGGCGTCATCCACGGTTTCGGCCACGAGGTGGGCGACGTTCTCGTGGCGGCCACGGGTCATCGCGACGTAGGCGGCCGCTGCTCCGGTGGTCTCGCTGATGGTTACGTGCGCGCGATCAACCGTTTCACCTTGAGCTCCGTGGACCGTGGTGGCGTAGACCAGCTCCACGAACCGTGCCGCGTAGTGAGCGGGGACCGTCCGATCGCGGCCTCCGCCGTGCAGGATGAGGCTCCCGTCGTCACCGATTCCGGAGACGGTCCACGTCTGCCGGTTGGCCACGCCGAGGCCGGCGTCTTTGTGGCGGGTGGCGACCCGGTCGCCGAGTCCGATCTGTTCACCGCGGGCGGTCACCAGGACTGCCTCGGCTTCGGGTTTCCCTTGTCGGTGGTCGCGGATGGCGGCGTTCAGGCTGGCGGCCTGCTCGCGGGTGTCGGCCAGCACGAGCACTCCGGTGGCACCGACGTCTGCAAGTGCGGCTTCGCGTTCGACTTCGCTGGGGTGGATCACGATCTGTCCGCGGCGGTGCAGCGTCTCGAAGACCGTTGCGGGATCGTCTCCGGTGCGCATCTTCAGGCTGATCGCCGCGTAGTCAGGGTCAGCGAAGCGATGCACCTTCTCCAGGGCCACGACCGCGGTCAGGTGCGCCCACGCGACCGCGTGGTCCAGCAGCCCACCGCGACCCACCGCAGGGAGCTGATGTCGATCGCCCATCAGCGCCACTCGTGCTCCGGTCTCGTCGGCGAGGGTCAGTAGGGCGAGGGCTGTGTCCTGGTCGAGCATCCCCGCCTCGTCGACCACCAGCAGGTCGCCGCGACCCAACCGTGCACTCGCCACCGGCTCCGCCGCTGGTTTCCGCGTCCAGTGCCCGTCGGCGTCCCACCTCCAGCCGTGCTGGTGGATCAGCCAGGCCGCGGAGTGCCCGTCCGCACCGGTCTCTGCGGCGGCTACCTCGGCGGCCTTCAGCGTCGGGGTCACCACCATCAGACGGTGACGTTGCAACGCCAGGACTTCTCGCGTCGCCCGCAAGGCGGTGGTCTTCCCGGCGCCCGCGGCTCCTTCCACCACCACGAGTGGCCCGTCTCCGGCCAAGAGGCCGACGACGGCTGCTTGGGTCTGGTCGATCCGGGCCAGACCTCGCCCGGCCACCCGGGCCCGCAGAGCGGGCTGTGTGGCACGGCGCGCGAGGCGCTGAATCAGGTCCGCGTCCACATCGAGGACGCGTGGAGACGTCAACCACCGGACATGTTCCGGAGCCTCCGACGACGTGAGCAGCCGCGCGCAACGTCCGGCGGCGCGGGCGGTGATGTCCTCGGCCAGCTCGATCCGGGCGGCGGGCACTGCGACCAGGTTGGACTGCGCCAACAACACCTCGACCTTGCCGCGGATGTCGGCGGCGTTCCACGCCGACCGTTTTGCCCCGAGCTGGGAGATGACCCAGTCGGCAGCCTTGTCCCGATCGATCCACGCGACTGGCGTTGCGTCCAGCGCGACGGGCGACCGCGGGTCGCGGTAGCCCAGGTTCCGCAGTTCGGCGTTCCACCGTGCGATCAGGTCAGCGCCGTTAGCGGGGACGACCTTGTCCGGTCGTGCCTCGGCCCATGCCCGCCGGTCCCACACCTCCCGCAGCCGCGGACCCGGTTCGTCGCCGGGGTGCTCGCGGCGCCACTCGGCTTCGTATCGGTCGATGTTGTGGTGGATCTGGCTGGTCCGGGCGCTGAACGCTCCCACGTACGGGGCCAGTTGTGCGATCTCTTGAGTCTCGGGGATCTAAGGTGAACCCGTGCGCAGCCAACACGGCACGGAACTCCGGGTTGGTGGCCACCGCGGCGTGCCCGATGCCATTGATCGCCTCGATCATGTCGCGCACCCCCACCGAATGCAGGCCCCGCCAGCCGCCGGCGGCGAACACCCGGGCGTTGACCTGGAGATGCAGATGCCGGTGCGGGTCACCTGCCCGTGAGGTGTAGTGCCGGATCACTGCGGCCTCGATCTGTTCCACCGGCACCCGTACCTGGCGTCCCCGCGGCCCGACCCGAGTGGCCGCGTGCTGGGCCCACCAGTTGATGATCTCGGCGGCAGCCTTGTCCTGGGCTTCGTTCAGAGCGGCCGAGACGTCGGGGTGCAAGGCTGCGGCCAGTGACCAGGTCTTCGATCCGTTGACGGTGACCTCCACGAACCGCAGCGCCTTCGCGTCGTCGCGGACCCGACCCTTCTTGCGGCCGGTCTCGAGGTCGAGTCCCGCGACCCACTTTTCGTAGGAGTCGCCATCCATCGAGCCGGCCCTTGTGATACCGGTCGGGGTCGCGACGAACCGCTCGGCGACGCCGGCGCCTTCACTCAGGTAGTAGTCGTCGGCTCGCGACCGATCACGCTCAACGTAGGCCCGGGCAGCCTTGGCGGCTCCGCGGTAGAATTTCACCCCGCCATGCACGCCGATCACCGCCCTCAACGACGTCCGTCGGCAACCAACGGACCCCTGAAAATGCCGTGAGGAGCACCCCGAAGTGGGGCGATCCGTCACTGTCCTTCGTCGCATGTGTGCCGACGAATTGGGAGGCCTTGGGCGGCTCAGACAGGGGGATTCCGGGCGGGATCTTCGGGGCTCAAGACAGCCGGCGATGTCCAACAGTCCTGACGGTTGTGAGGTGACATGGAAGCCATCAGGTCAAGGGGTGCAACGGCGACGGGGTATGTGGGCAGGTCTGACGAGGGGCGAACCGAACTGTGGGCAGGTGGTCTTGTGAATCTCCTCCCCACCTTCGTGGTCAACGGCTGCTCCAAGGAAGGCTTCAAGGCTGCGTCGGAGCGGCGCAGTGGGCTCTTCCCAATCAGATTCGCTGGGCGTTCCGCGTCGACCAGTGAGGCCCGGGCTGGGTGGAACCCGAGGGGCAGACGCGGTGGTACGGGGCAGTCATTTGCCGGGCCCGTGGGAGGATTGCACACAGGAGGCCTCGCGAGCCCTCAGCGTTGGCCGCGTGGACCAATTCATCTGGCACAGTCTTGCAACGCCCGTATTGGTCGCCCTGGCAACCACGCTCGTTGTGGAGTACGCGGCGAAACCGCGTCTCGAGGCGCGGAAGGCACGAATCATCCGCAGTCGCGCGGAGGTCGACGAGTTCGTCTACGTGGCGCAGCGAATCGGTCTGTTGACCGGAGCCCTTCCGGACTCAGAGCAAGTGAGGTCGATTCCGGGACTGGACGAGTACCTCCGCCAAGCCATTGAGGAACTCGATACCGCCGTCGGCGAGGCGTCACTAGTGGCGCGGATTTGAAGTTGTGGAACGGTTGGCCTTCTTGAGGATCTGGT
>CAYNFY010000005.1:0-71467 GCA_964396585.1 uncultured Nocardioides sp. | reverse complement strand
ACCGACGGCGGCATCGCCGGTACCGCAGCGGCCCGGGCCACCTGGTGCAACACCGAGACCTCGGGCAGGTCGTCGGTGTCGGCGAGACGGAGCAGCAGGTCCGGCGCGTCCACGCTCAGTGACTGTCCCGGATGATGTCCAGGGCGTGCGCCAGGTCATCGGGATAGCCGGAGGAGAAGGTCACATACTCGCCACTGGTCGGATGGACGAACCCCAGCTCGACCGCGTGCAGCCACTGCCGCTCCAGGCCCACCTTGCGGGCCAGTACCGGGTCCGCACCGTAGGTCAGGTCACCGACACAGGGGTGCTTGAGTGCCGACATGTGTACCCGGATCTGGTGGGTGCGACCGGTCTCCAGGTGGATCTTGAGCAGCGAGGCGTAGCGGTGCGCCTCCAACGTCTCATAGTGAGTGATCGAGTGTCGACCGTCGCCCATCACCGCGAATTTCCAGTCCGCCCTGGGATGCCGCCCGATCGGGGCGTCGATGGTGCCCTCCAACGGATCGGGGTGTCCCTGGACCAGAGCGTGGTAGATCTTGTCGACGGTCCGGTCGCGGAACGCCTGCTTGAGCCGGGAGTAGGCGACCTCCGACTTGGCGATCACCATCGCCCCCGAGGTCCCCACATCGAGCCGCTGCACGATGCCCTGGCGTTCCGAGGCTCCCGAGGTGGAGATCCGGAAGCCGGCACCGGCCAGGTGCCCCACCACGGTCGGTCCGGTCCACCCGACCGAGGGATGGACCGCGACACCGACCGGCTTGTCGATCACCACGATGTCGTCGTCGTCATGGATGATCGAGATCCCCTCGACCGTCTCGGGGGTGACCGCCAGGGCGTCCACCTCCCGCGGGATGCTGACGTCCAGCAGCGCGCCTGCCTCGACCCGGTCGCTCTTGGCCACGCCGCGACCGTCGACGGTGACCAGGTCGGCGGCCACCAGCTCGGCGCAGCGGGTACGGGAGAGCCCGAACATCCGCGCCATGGCCGCGTCCACCCGCTCGCCGGCCAGTCCCTCGGGGACCAGAACAGTGCGTTGGTCGGCGCTCACTCCCCGGCCCTCGGGTCATCCGACTCCGCCGCCTCGGCGCGCTCGGAGGTGCCGTCGAGCCGGATCCCCCGCACGGCCTGGAACAAGATCACCGCAGCGGCGACGTTGATACACATGTCGGCCACATTGAAGACCGGCCAGTTCGGCAGCTGCAGGAAGTCGATGACATGGCCGTGGAAGGGGGAAGGCTCACGAACGATCCGGTCGGTGAGGTTGCCGAGCACACCGGCCAACAGGAATCCGAGCCCCACTCCCCACAGCACGCTGCGGACCCGGCGCGCCACCACCATCACCACCACCGCGACCACGATCGACAGGCAGGTGAAGGCCCAGGTATAGCGTTCGCCGATACCGAATGAGGCACCCGGATTACGGACCAGGGTCAGGGTGAGCAGGTCTCCCACGACCGAGACCGTCTCGCCCGGATGCAACCGGTCCAAGGCGATCGCCTTGCTGGCCTGGTCCACAACATAGGCGACGAGTGCCACCAGGGCGAAGACGACGATAGAGCGTCGACCCGACGCCGGGGCGGATGGCTGACTGGGTGACTCGCCGCTGGGGTTCAGCGACGTTCCTCGCGCTGCTTGCATGACAGGCACAGTGTGGCACGTGGGAACGCCATCACTCGCATCTTGCCGATCGGCTGTTCGCACCGTTCGCAGATACCGAAGGTGCCGTCCTCGATGCGGGTGAGCACGGTCTCGACCGCCTCCAGGATCTCGCGCTCGGTGTTCATCACCTGGATCTCCTGATCCCGCTCGAAGGCGGTGGCCCCGACGTCGGCGGTGTCCTGGCCGGCCCCGTCGCCGGAGTCGCGCATCAGCCCGGTCAGCTCGGCCTCACGCTCGGCCAACCCAGTGAGCAGTCGAGCGTGCTGCTCATGCAGCTCTTGGAGCACCTCGTCCAGTTCGGTGACGGTCCAGGGCTCCTCGTCGGCACGAACCTGAAGCCGCCCCGCGAGGGCCACGGTGGAGGTCCGCTCGGCCAGCTTCTTGGTCTGCGGCCTCCCCACTGCGGCGCCACCAGTGAGCACCCCGCCGTTCGGTGCTGAGGTGACCTGTGCGGTGCTGCGAGAACTACGAACCATGTCCAGCCTCCTAGACGGATCGCGATGCCACGATTGGCACTCACCGTGGCCCGAACCACAGCGCGTCACGCGGAGATTAGTCGGAACTGCCACACAAACCAAGGGAATGTGAGAGTGGGCCGGACCAGTTCGACGCAGATCCGGCCCTCACACACCCGTGAAGGGCGTGAAATCGCGGAGCGGCCGACACCCCATCGGGGTGCCGGCCGCTCCGCAGAGGTGATCCGGGTGACGTCTGAACCGAGGCTCAGGACTCCTCGTCGCCGAGGATGGAACGCAGTCGCTTCGGGGCGGGGGCCGCGGTCTGGCCCATCCCGGTGGAGATGTCCGAGCCGTTGTCGAGCGACTCGAGCTGCTGCGAGAAGTAGGTCTTCAGGCGGCTGCGGTACTCGCGCTCGAACGAGCGCAGGGTCTCCACCTCGCCGTTGAGCTTGTCCCGCTCCTTCTCCATGTCGCCGAACATCTGCTGGCGACGCTCGGCCGTCTCGGCGTCGAGCATCTGCGAGCGAGCTCGCGCGTCGGCTTCGAGACGGTCGGCCTTGACCTTGGCCTCGGTCTCCAGGCGCTCGGCCTTGGTACGAGCGGCACCGACGATCTTGTCGGCCTCGTCCTTGGCCTCTTCGACGAGCTCGTCGGCGTTACGGGTGGCAAGTTCGAGCAACCGGGCCGCGGCGTTGGACGCCTGCGGAACGGTCTCCACGCGCAGGGTCTCGACCTTGGCCGGAGCCGCGACAGCAGGCTGAGAAGCCGGAGCGGCCGGAGCCGTGGGAGCGGCGACAGGCGCGGCGACGGGAGCCGGCGCGGTGGGCGCAGCGACCGGCTCAGCCGGCTTGGCCACCACCGGAGCCGGAGCCGATGCCCCGGCCTGGACCGAGGCGAGCTTGGCGCGAAGCTCCTCGTTCTCCTTGGTGAGACGTGCGAGCTCTGCCTCCACCTCATCGAGGAACTGGTCGACCTCTCCCATGTCGTAGCCCTCACGGAGCCGTACGGGAGTGAATCGTTTGTTGCTCACGTCCTCAGGAGTCAGCGGCATGACCTCACCCATTTCATTCGTCGACAAATGCAGATCTTCTCGTGAAACTTGCTCCAGGCACCATAACGTGTCGGGGCCCGCAGAACCTACCCGGCAGATGTTACTGAAGGGACTACACGGACCTCATGAGAGATCCGACCACGGACAACAATAGCCACGCGATCACCATCACAAGAAGAAAACTCAGATCGATTCGGAACTGTCCGATCTGAAGCGTGGGGACCACCCTGCGGAGCGTCTTGATCGGTGGGTCGGTGACCGTGTAGACGCCCTCGAGGCCGATCAGGACCGGACCACCGGGTGTCCAACGCGGCGCGAAGACCAGCACCCAGCTGATCACAAAGCGCACCCAGAGCAGTCCGATGAACAGCCATAACAGGATATAGAGGACGGATAAGACGACTGACAACTGGGTCCTCAGCTCTGGTTGAAGAAGCCGTTCTCGGCGATGCGTTCCTTGTCCTCCGCCGTCACCGAGACGTTCGGCGGCGAGAGCAGGAACACCTTGGCCGTGATGCGTTCGATGCTGCCTCGGGTGGCGAAGACCAGACCGGCGGCGAAGTCGACCAGCCGCTTGGCGTCGGCGTCGTCCATCTCGGTCAGGTTCATGATCACCGGGGTCCCCTCGCGGAAGTTCTCACCGACGGTGCGAGCCTCGTTGTAGGTACTGGGGTGAAGAGTGGTGATGCGGCTCAACTCGGCGACTTCCGGGACTGGGGCGACGGGGGGCACGGGCGCCGGGCGACGACGCTCGGACAGGTCGGAGACGGCCGAAACGGGGGCCGCCGACGCTCGCCGCTCCCTGGCGTTGGGAGTAGCCGGGGTCTCGTGACGCGACGCGACAGGTTCATGGACCGTGGTCGTCTCGTTGTCCAGGTCGTACTCGTCATAGCGGCCGGTGTCCTCGAGCAGGCCGAGGTACTCGCCGATCCTGCGCATTGCCCCGCTCATGGTGGTTGCCTCTCAGAACTTCGGCGCCCACGCGGGGCGCACACTTGTCAATCCGGACATTACTTGATCACCGGCCGCGCACCGAGGACCGCGCTACCGACACGCACGTGTGTCGCTCCGTGAGCGACGGCCTGTTCCAGGTCACCGCTCATCCCCGCCGAAAGCACGCCGGCCCGTGGATACGCGGTCACGAAGTCGGCACGGATCTGGGCCAGCCGGGCGAACGCCGCCTCCGGCTCCTCGCCCAGCGGCGCGACGGCCATCAGACCGGCCAGCCGCAACCCGTCGGTGGCGACGACCCGGTCGGCCAGCACCGACAGTTCCTCGGGGTCGGCACCGGCCCGCCCCGGACGCCCGGCCGGATCCAGGCTCACCTGAAGCAGCACGTCCACCTCACGCCCCGACTCCTGGGCGCCACGTCCGAGCGGGGCGACGAGCTTGACCCGGTCCACGGACTCCACTGTGCTCGCATAGCGGGCGACCGCGGCGGCCTTGTTGGACTGCAGACCACCGATGTAATGCCAGCGCAGCGCAAGGTCGCCGCACTCGGCTGACTTGGCCTCGGCCTCCTGATGCCGGTTCTCACCGACATCGGTGACCCCGAGCGCGGCGAGCAGTCTCACGTCGTCGGCCGGGAAGTACTTGGTGACCACCACCAGGGCGACCTCGTCCGGGGCTCGCCCCGCCGCCCGACAGGCACTCTCGATCCGTCCGCGCACCGCAGCCAGGCCATCGGCCAACTCGTCACGTCGAGTCATCGTCGCCACACCACTCCCCCGATCCGTCCGGCTCGGCCACCGTCACGTCGATACGAGTGCAGTCGCGACTCCTCGCGCGTGCACCCGGTGACCGATTCCACCTCGGCGCCGGCCCGACGCAACTGGGCAGCCACCGCGGCACCCAGGTCGAGAGCCGGTGTCCCCCACGACGTCATCGAGTGGGCATCCGGCTCCACCGAGGAGAGCTCGGCGCGCATCGGCTCGGGCACCTCATAGCAGGCACCGCACACATGCGGCCCTACCCAGGCGAACACTCGGTCGGCACCACGCTCACGCATCTGCCGTACCGCGGCCCCGGCCACGTCCAGGAGCGTTCCCTCACGTCCCGAATGCGCCACCCCCAGGATCCCGCGGATCGGGTCCGCCAGCAGCACCGGGACGCAGTCGGCGGCCCTGGTCAGCAGGCCGACTCCGATCCGATCGGTGATCGCGGCATCGGCCGCGGGCGGGGCCTGCGGCAGGTCCTCGATCAGCGCGACCGTCGCACCGTGGACCTGGTCGAGCCGGACCAGATCCACTCCGGTGAACTCGACCAGTCTGGCCAGGTCCTCGTCGCGTTCGGGCGCGGACTCGGCCAGGTCGATGGAGGCGTCGGTGAACCCGATCCCGATCCCGGAGCCGGGACCGGCCAGGTGCTCACGCCACCAGAACATCAGAACACCCCACCCTCAGAATCCACACCCTCGTCGATCGATCACTTCAAGAAGTCGGGCACATCCAGGTCGTCGTCGAAGTCGACCTGCCGGCTCGGCTGGGCCGGTCGGCTGACCGAGGGGCGCTGAGCCGGCGCCGAGGGCTGGGCACCGACCACCTGGGCAGGCTGAGCCGGCTGAGCCACCGGGGCCACCGGGGCCACCGGGGCGCTAGGCGCCGAGGGAGTCGCTTCCTGCTGACTCTGCTGCGGGGCCGGAGCCGCCTGCTGGCGACGCAGCGGCGAGGAGTCCTCGCGCTTCTTCGGCAGGCCTCCGTCGAACCCGGCGGCGATCACGGTAACCCGCACCTCGTCGCCCAGGGCGTCGTCGATGGTGGCACCGAAGATGATGTTGGCCTCGTTGTGCACGGCGTCGGCGACCAGCGCGGCCGCCTCGTTGATCTCGAACAGGCCGAGATCCGACCCACCCGCGATCGAGAGCAGCACCCCGTGCGCCCCGTCGATGGAGGCCTCGAGCAGCGGTGAGGAGACCGCCATCTCGGCCGCCTGGACCGCTCGGTCCTCGCCGCGCGCCGCGCCGATACCCATCAGCGCCGAGCCCGCGTTGGCCATCACCGACTTCACATCGGCGAAGTCCAGGTTGATCAGCCCGGGGGTGGTGATCAGGTCGGTGATCCCCGAGACGCCCTGGAGCAGTACCTGGTCGGCCTGCTTGAAGGCATCGAGCATCGACACGCTGCGGTCGCTGATCGAGAGCAGCCGGTCGTTGGGGATCACGATCAGGGTGTCGACCTCCTCGCGCAGCTTGGCGATGCCGTCCTCGGCGGAGTTCGCCCGACGGCGGCCCTCGAAGGAGAACGGCCGGGTGACCACGCCGATGGTCAGCGCTCCCAGTGAGCGCGCGATCCGGGCCACCACGGGCGCGCCGCCGGTCCCGGTGCCGCCGCCCTCACCGGCGGTCACGAAGACCATGTCGGCGCCCTTGATCACCTCTTCGATCTCATCGGAGTGATCCTCGGCCGCCTTCTCCCCGACATCGGGATTGGCGCCGGCGCCGAGCCCACGGGTGAGCTCGCGGCCGATGTCGAGCTTGACGTCGGCGTCGCTCATGAGCAGGGCTTGGGCATCGGTGTTGATCGCGATGAACTCGACGCCCTTGAGGCCGACCTCGATCATCCGGTTGACGGCATTGACGCCGCCCCCACCGATGCCCACGACCTTGATGATGGCCAGGTAGTTCTGTGCTGCTGCCACGGGTCCGTGTGCCTCTCGTCTTGTCCTGCGCTCGATCCGGGAAGTTCTGTCTCGCGAGTCGGCAACCCTAACCGTCAACCTGAGGGTTATAGTTATGTCAACCTCGTGATGCTGGCAACGGTATGCGTTGAAGGCTCGAAGTCGGCACCGGACACGCCGGAGAGCGCCGGAGATTACTGCCGGATCGTGGGCAGGCTGGGCGCGCTGACGTCGTAGACCCTGGCCGGCTGCGAGAGCAGGGTGGCGAGCACCTCGGCCTTGGCGGCCGACTCGTCCGCGCTCCCCCACAGCACTTGGCGATCATCACGCAGGACCAGCACGATCTTGTCGACGCTGTCCACCTGCACATGCTCGACCTGGCCGGCCACATCCTGGGGCAGGGACGCGATCACCTTGGCCCCTTCGGCCAGGGCTGCGGTGTCGGTACCCGTCGGCGCCTGGAGAAGCGGCAGCCCGCGTGGCATCCGGCGGTAGTCGCGGAAGACCACCCCCTCCTCGTCCATCCCCCGGAGCAGGGAGCCGAACCGCACCACGGCCACGACCTGACGCTCGGTGAGCTGAATCCGCACGCCGTGAGGCCAGTCGCGGGTCACATCGACCGACCTGACCTCGTCGAGAGTGGAGAGTCGGCGCTGAGCCCGGTCGAGGTCGACCAGGGCCAGGGGCCGACCCAACTCGATGTCCGCCACCTCGCGTACCCGGTCGGCCGTCAGCAGGTGCGAGCCGCGCACCTCCACCTTCTGCACCGCCAGCACCGAGGAGAAGAAGATCAGCCAGACGCCGGCGACGGCCAGCCCCAGCACCACCACCAGCCCCAGCAGGTATTTCCACGTCAGCCAGCGGCGACGCCACTGACGTCGAGCGAACCTGCGGCGCTGGCGTCTCGAGGTCGGCCCGGACGGATCGGACGGATCGGATCCGACCGGTGTCTCAGGCGCCGACACGTCGGTCCAGCAGGTCCAGGATCCGCGGCCCCAGCCCGGTCACCGTCCCGGCACCCAGGGTGAGCACCACATCACCCGGTTGCGCGGCACGCAGCACCACCTCGGGGACCCGATCGAAGTCGGGCTCGAAGCGCACCCGATCCGCCGGCAGCGGCACCGCAGCGGCGACCAGGGCCCCGGTGACCTGGGGGTCGGCCTCCTCCCGGGCCAGGTACACGTCCAGCACGGTCACCTCGTCGGCGGCACCGAGTTCGGTCCCCATCTGGGTCCCGAAGATCCTGGTTCGAGACACCAGGTGGGGCTGGAAGGCCACCAGGACCCGCCCGGCGCCCGCCACCTCACGAGCCGCCTGGAGGTCACCGCGGATCTCGGAGGGGTGGTGCGCATAGGAGTCATAGATCCGGACCCCCGCGACCTCCCCCTTGAACTCCATCCGACGCTTGGTGCCCGACCACGCCCGCAGGCCGGTGATCAGCTCCTCGCGGTCGAAGCCCAGACGGATCCCGACCGCGAGCGCGGCCAGTGCGTTGAGCGCATAGTGCTCACCCGGCACCTGCAGGCCTCCGCCCAGATCGGCCGGACCCACGTCGGCACCCGGCGAGGTGCCGTAGGTGATCACCTCCAGCCCCTTGTCGAGGGCCGTCGCGGCAAGCCTCGCCGTCGCCTCGGAATCGGCCCAGGTGACCAGGAAGCCGTCGGGATCGATCCGATCCAGAAACTCGGTGAAGGCCGCGGCATAGGCCTCCGGTGTCCCCCACTGGTCGAGATGGTCGGCATCGACATTGGTCACCACCGCCGCATAGGGGCGGTAGACCAGGAAGGCACCGTCCGACTCGTCGGCCTCCGCAACGAACAGGTCACCGGCCCCTTCCGCCGCGTTGACTCCGGTCGCCGACAGATCGCCACCGATCGCGTAGCTCGGGTCGGCGCCGGCCGCCATCAGGGCGTGGGTGAGCAAGGAGGTGGTGGTGGTCTTGCCATGGGTCCCGGCCACCGCCACGGTCCGACGACCGGCCAGGACCGAAGCCAGGGCCGCCGAGCGCGGGATCAGCCGCAGTCCACGGGTCAGCGCCGCACGGACCTCGGGGTTGTCTTCGGGAACCGCGGTGGAGACCACGACGGTATCGGCGGCGCCGAGATTGCTTGCGGCATGGCCGACGTGCACGCTCGCTCCGGCCTCGGCCAGGGCGGCCAGCGTCGGGCTGTCGGTGCCGTCGCTGCCGGAGACCGTGATGCCCCGCGCCAGCATGATCCGGGCGATGGCGGAGAGGCCGGCACCACCGATGCCGACGAAGTGGACCCGACCGAGTCGGTCGGCGATGAGGATCTCAGCGGGGATCGGGACCCTCATCGCCGAGCTCCCGAGTCCGTGGCGGCCAGGATGATCCGGGCCAGCCTCTCGTCGGCGTCACGGGGCACCAGCGCCGAGGCGGCGGCGCCCATGGTGGCCAGTCGAGCCGAGTCACCGAGCAGGCCCGGCACCGTGTCGGCCACGTACCGAGCGCTCAGATCGGCGTCGGCCACCAGCAGAGCGCCACCGGCAGCTACCACCGGTCGGGCGTTGTGCGCCTGTTCACCGTTGCCGATCGGCAACGGCACGAAGATGGCCGGTAGCCCCACCGCGGCCGCCTCGCTGACGCTGGAGGCACCGGCCCGGCACAGCACCAGGTCGGCGGCGGCGTAGGCCAGATCCATCCGGTCCACGTAGTTGAGCACCCGGTAGGGAACCTGGGATCCGGCCACCGCGATCTCGCCCTTGGGTCCCACCACGTGAAGCACCTGGACGCCCGCCGCGGCGAGTTCGCCGGCCGCTCCCGAGACGGCGTTGTTCAGGTTGCGGGCTCCCTGAGAGCCACCGGTGACCAACAGCGTGGGTCGATCGACGTCGAGGTCGAAGAATTCGCGCGCCTCCGCCCGAACCGCCGCCCGATCCAAGGTGGACACCATCCGGCGTAACGGCAGGCCCACGTACTCGGCATTCGGCAAGGGGGTCTCGGGGAAGCTGACCGCGACCTTGGCAGCGAATCGGGCACCTACCTTGTTCGCCAGCCCGGGCAGCGCGTTCTGCTCGTGCACCACGAGGGGGATCTTCTTGCGCCGGGTCGCCAGATAGACCGGCATCGAGACGTATCCCCCGTAGCCGACCACCACGTCGGCCTCGAACGAGTCGATCACCTGACCGGCCCGCCGGACCGCGCCGCGCAGCCGCCCCGGTACCCGCAGCAGGTCCCCCGAAGGCTTGCGGGGTAGCGGCACCGGCGGAATCAGCTCCAGGTCGTAGCCCGCCTCGGGGACCACCCGGGTCTCCAACCCGCGGGCCGTGCCCACGCAGAGCACGTCGGTGTCCGGAGCCAGCCGGCGCAGGGCGTCGGCGGTGGCGAGCAGGGGCGAGGTGTGTCCGGCGGTACCGCCGCCGGCAAGAAGTACGCGCATCGCGGCCAAGCCTAGTCGCGCTCGACCAACGCGGTGGAGCGACGCCCCGCGGAGAGACCGGCGGAGCGGCCCTTGCGACGCGAGGCCAGGGCCGCGGTGGCCTCGGGGTCGCGGCGGGCGAACCCGACCAGCAGTCCCAGGGCCACCAGCGAGGGCAGCAGCGCCGAGCCGCCGTAAGAGATCAGTGGGAGCGGAATGCCGATCACGGGAAGCAGGCCCAGCACCATCCCGACGTTGATGATCATCTGGGACAGCAGCCAGGCCACGATGCCGAATGACATGTAGCGGATGAACGGCTGGTCGGTGTGCAGCGCCACCCGGATCCCGGCCCAGGCGATGGTCAGGAACAGGGCCAGTACCAGCAGCGTGCCGACCAGGCCGAGCTCCTCTCCGATCACCGCGAAGATGAAGTCGGTGTGCGCCTCGGCCAGGCCGCCCCACTTCTGCGAACTCCCCCCGAGGCCGACACCGAACACCCCGCCCGTGGAGAGCGCGAAGAGCCCGTGGGCCGGCTGCCAGCCGGTGGTGTGATAGTCGCTGAACGGGTTGACGAAGGTGGTCAGTCGACTGAGTCGGTTCGCATTCGTGGTGGCGAAGAACAGGGCACCGACCGCCAGTACGCTGAACGCCACCGCGAAGATCCGGGTCGGAGCGCCGACCACCCACAGCATGGCCATCAGGATCCCGGCGAAGACCAGTGCGGTGCCCAGGTCGCGGCCGAGCAGAACCAGACCGATCATCACGCCCATACCCGGCAGCACCGGCACCAACAGGTGGTGCAACTCCCCCAGCCGCCGCTCCTTGGCCGCGTAGATGTGTGCCGCCCACAGCACGATCGCGAGCTTGGCCACCTCCGAGGGCTGGATGCCGATCGGCCCCAGGGACAGCCAGTTCTTGTTGCCGCCGACCTCGGTACCGAACTGGGAGACCAGCACCAGCAGCACGATCGAGACCAGGAACCCCGGATAGGCCAGCCGCCGCACCTGCTTGATCGGAATCCGGGAGGCGACCCAGGCCAACGGCAGCCCCAACGCCACCCACATCAACTGACGCTTCACCAGATAGTAGGAGTCCCCGTAGGTCTCCCAGGAGCGCACGCTCGACGCGCTGAACACCATGATCACGCCGAGCACCAATAGGAGGGCGCCCGCTCCGAGCAGCAGGTAGTAGTTGGTCAGGGGCCGGTCGAGAGCCGCGGTCAGGGAACCGAAGGCCCGCTGCCACCGGTCGCGGAGGCTCCTCAGCAGTGCCCGGGCCCGAGCGAGCGGGCGAACCCGCACCCTCGAACTCTCGCGGCCGCTCATGGAGTCTGTGGAACCGGAGTGCTCGGCGTGCTCGGGATTCACGGTGGTCACCCGGCACCCCTCTCGATCAGTGGCCGGCTCGGCGCCGGACCGCCTCGGCGAACGCATCGCCGCGCGCGGCGTAGTCATCGAACATGTCCATCGACGCGCACCCCGGGGCCAGCAGCACCGTGTCGCCCGGGCGGGCGAGACCTGCCGCCGTCTCCACGACGCGCGCCATGGGTTCAGTCTCCCCGTCGCCGACCTCGATCACCGGCACCTCGGGCGCGTGTCGCGACAAGGCATCGGCAATCACCCCTCGATCCCGGCCCAACAGCACCACTGCCCGCAACCGAGGTCGCACCAGCTGGACCAGCTCATCGAAACGGGCCCCCTTGGCCAGCCCCCCGGCGATCCAGACCACCGGATCGTGGGCGAGCAGCGAGGACTGGGCAGCGTGTGGGTTGGTGGCCTTGGAGTCGTCGACCCAGCGCACCTCGTCGATGATCGCGACCTGCGCGATCCGGTGCCCGTCGGGGGTGAACTCGCGCAGACCGTCCCGTACCGCCGCCTGGGAGACTCCGTGTGCCCGGGCCAGCGCCGCGGCGGCCAACGCGTTGGCGATCATGTGCGGCGCGTCGGAAGGCAGGTCCGAGACGGTGCACAACTCGGCTGCCGAGGTCTGGCGTGCCTCGATGAAGGCCCGGTCCACCAGGATGTCGTCGACCAGCCCGACCATGCCCACGCCGGGCATGCCCAGGGTGAAGCCGATCGCCCGGGCACCCTCGACGACTTCGGCCTCCTCGACCAGCCGCTCGGTGCGCCCATCGGCCACGTTGTAGACACAGGCCCGCTGGACCCCGGCGTAGATGCGCCCCTTGTCGGCGGCATAGGCGTCCAGCCCGTCCGGGCCCGGGTACCAGTCGAGATGGTCTTCGGCCACGTTGAGGACCACGGCGGCCTCGGCCGACATCGACTGGGTGTAGTGCAGCTGAAAGCTCGACAATTCGACGGCAAGCACGTCGGTTGGCGTCGGATCCATCACGGCCTCGACCACCGGGGTGCCGATATTGCCGACCGCACGGGATCTGAGCCCGGCCGCGCGCAGGATCGAGTCCAGCATCTTGACCGTGGTGGTCTTGCCGTTCGTTCCGGTGACCGCCAGCCACGGGGCCGGGTTCACCGGATCGCGCAGCCGCCAGGCCAATTCGACCTCGCCCCAGATCGGGATGCCCCGGGCCCGAGCCTGGGCCAGCAGCGGGGCACTGGGCCGCCAGCCCGGCGAGGTGACCAGCACGTCGCAGCGGTCGGGCAGCACCGCGGTGGCACCCGGCTCGAGCCGGATCCGAGCACCCAACGTCTCCAGCAGAGTGGCCCGTTCGGTCTTGGTGGCATCACTGGCCTCGTCCAGGGCGGCGACGTCGGCACCGAGGAAGAGCAGGTTGTCGGCCGCGGCGGCCCCCGAGACCCCGAAGCCGGCGACCACCGCGTGGACCCCGTGCCATGAGTCGGCACGCCCCAACCGGGTCGGATCAACCATCAGGACCCGGCCACCCATTCCGCATAGAACAGTCCCAGTCCGGCGGCGACGAAGAGTCCGGTGATGATCCAGAACCTGATCACCACCGTGACCTGCTCCCAGCCGAGCATCTCGAAGTGATGGTGCAGTGGCGCCATCCGGAAGATCCGGCGGCCCTTGGTGAGCTTGAAGAAACCGACTTGCAGCATCACCGACAGCGTCTCCAGAACGAACAGTCCGCCCAGCAGTACGAGCAGCAACTCGGTACGGGTCAGGATGGCCAGGCCGGCCAGGGCGCCGCCGAGGGCCAGGGATCCGGTGTCGCCCATGAAGATCTTCGCCGGGCTCGCGTTCCACCACAGGAAGCCGAAGCAGGCACCGGTGATCGCCGCGGCGACCACGGCCAGGTCCAGCGGGTCGCGTACCTCGTAGCAGCTCGCGGCCGCGTCCGATCCGCCACAGACCTGGTTGAACTGCCAGATGTTGACCACGGTGTAGGCCCCGAAGACCATCACCGAGGCTCCGGTGGCCAGTCCGTCGAGTCCGTCGGTCAGGTTCACCGCATTGCTGAAGCCGGTCACGATGAACCAGATCAGTACCACCGCCACCGCCATCGGCAGTACCAGCCAGCTGATGTCCCGCAGGAACGAGACCGCGGTACTCGCCGGGGTGATCCCGTCCTCGTCCTCCAGGGCCGGGGACAGGGCCAGCACGCCGAAGATCACGGCGACCAGGGTCTGCCCGATCATCTTCGCCTTGCTACGCAGCCCCAGGCTGCGCTGCTTGACGATCTTGATGAAGTCGTCGAGGAAGCCGACCAGGCCCAGTCCCGCGAACAGGAAGAGCAGCAGCAGGGCCGACGCGGAGGGTTCGTTCCCGGTGATCAGCTTGGCCAGGAAATAGGCGATCACCGAGGCCAGGATGATCACGATCCCACCCATGGTGGGAGTGCCTCGCTTCACGTGATGACTGGTGGGTCCGTCCTCGCGGATCTCCTGCCCGTAGCCACGCCGGGAGAGGATGTCGATCGCGAATTTGGTGCCCAGCAGCGAGAAGACGAGCGCCAGACCACCTGCGAACAGGATCGCTCTCATTGCGTTGGAGTTCCTTCCACCAGAAGTGCTTCAGCGACGTACTCGAGGGCCACACCCCTCGATGCCTTGACCAGCACCACGTCATCGCCGCAGACATTGTGTCGTACCCAGGCGGCCGCCTCGTCCCGGCTCGCCGTGACATGACTCTCACCGGCCCAGTCCGGCACGGATCGGGCCCCCTCCACGATCAGGGCACCGGCCTCGCCTACCCCGATCAGCACGTCCAGTACCTCGGCAGCGGCCTGTCGGCCCACCCGGCGATGCGCCTCGGCGCGGGTGTCCCCCAGTTCGAGCATCTCGCCCAGTACCGCGATCCGGCGTCCGGGACGGGCGATCTGGGCGAGGCTGCTCAGTGCGGCGATCGTGGACTCCGGATTCGCGTTGTAGGCGTCGTTGATGACCAGCAGCCCATCGGCTCGCTCGCTCAGGTGCATCCGCATCGGCGACGCGGCCTCGGCGCTCGCCAGCGCGGCGGCGATCCGGGACAGGTCCATCCCTCCCGCCAGTGCCATCGCGGCCGCCGCGGTGGCATTGACCACCTGGTGCCCGCCCACCTGTCGCAGCGTCACCTCGGCCTGCCGGGCGCCGTGGTGCAGGGTGAATCGGGCCCGCCCGAGCGCGTCGTGGGTGACGGCCGAGTACCAGACGTCGGCGCCCTCGGCACCGAAGGTGAGGACCGGTGCCTCGGTCCGCGAGGCCATCTCGGCGACCAGCCGGTCATCGGCATAGAGCACCGCTCGCCCCTGTGCTCCCAGCGCTTCGACGATCTCGCCCTTGGCCCGGGCGATCGCGGGTTGACCGCCGAACTCGCCGATGTGGGAGGTCCCGACGTTCAGCACGGCCGCGACCTGGGGCGGGGCGATCCGGGTGAGGTGATCGATATGGCCGACTCCCCGAGCGCCCATCTCGACGACCAGGTGTCGGGTCTCCCTCGTTGCTTGCAACACGGTCAGAGGGACGCCCAACTCGTTGTTGTGGTTGGCACGAGTGGCCACCGTGGTTCCGTCGACCGAGAGCACCTGGGCCAAGTAGTCCTTGGTCCCGGTCTTGCCCTGAGACCCGGTGATCGCGTAGACGCATACCTGGTCGAGCTGGTCGAGCTGGTGTCGGGCCAGGCGAGCAAGCGCCTGCGTGGCGTCGGCCACGAGCACGGTGGGCGCCACCGTGGGCCGGGAGCCGAGCACGGCACGGGCACCGCCTTCGAGGGCCCGCTCGACGAAGTCGTGCCCGTCCACCCGCTCCCCGGCGATCGCCACGAACAGACCGCCGGGCTCGGGGGTACGGGTGTCGAGGAAGGCGGGGCCGCTCACCACCACGTCGCCGTGGGCCGGGGTCGCGAGTTCACCATCGACCACCCGGGCGAGTTCGCTCAACCGGATCGGGATCATCGCGCCGCCACCTCCTCGGCAGCCACCGTTCTGTCGTCGAAGGGGTGCACCACCCCGTGGCTCTCCTGACCCGTCTCGTGTCCTTTGCCGGCGACCAGCACGATGTCGCCCGGTGCCGCCATCCGGACCGCGTCCCGGATCGCCTGACGTCGATCACCCTGTTCGAGCACCATGGTCTGCCCGGATGCGGCACCCCGGGCGCCGGCCAGGACCTCGGCTCGGACGGCGGCCGGATCCTCGGTACGCGGATTGTCGTCGGTCACCACCAGCACGTCGGCCAGTCGAGCCGCGGCGGCCCCCATCAACGGCCGTTTGCCCGGGTCACGGTCACCGCCGGCACCCAGCACCACGATCAACCGACCACGAGTGAGTGGCCGCAGGGTGCTCAGGGCGGCCTCGACCGCGTCGGGCTTGTGGGCGTAGTCGACCACTACCGAGAAGTCCTGGCCCACGTCGACCGACTCCAATCGACCCGGAACCCCGCCCCCGGTCCCCAGCTGCCCGGCGATCGGAGGCAGCTCCAGGCCGGCCTCACCGGCCGTGGCGAGAGCGGCGACGGCGTTGGCCACGTTGAAACGACCGGCTAACGGCACTCGAGCACTCACCTGGACCTCGGGTCCGATGAGCGTGAACGAACTGCCGCCGGCATCCGAGACGATATTCACTCCGCGCCAATCGGCGGGGCGGTCCAGCGCGAAGGTACGCACCGGCACGCCCAGGGCGACCGTCTCATCGCGGAGCCGGCGGCCATGCTCGTCATCGATGTTGATCAGTGCCCGTCTGGTCCGCTCGGGGGTGAACAGCCGAGCCTTGGCCCGGTAGTAGTCCTCCAGGTCGGTATGGAAGTCCAGATGATCGCGTCCCAGGTTGAGGAAGGTCGCCACGTCGAATCGGATGCCATCGACTCGGCCCAGCACCAAGGCATGGCTGGATACCTCCATCGCACAGGTCCGTACCCCGCGCTCGATCATCCGGGCGAAGAGCGCCTGCAGGTCGGGGGCTTCGGGAGTGGTCAGCGAGGTGGCCACCTCCTCGCCCAGGACCCGGGTACCGACGGTGCCGATCACCGCCGCCGGAACGCCGGCGCGCTCGAGGGCCCCGTCGAGGAGTCGGGTGGTGGTGGTCTTGCCCTGAGTGCCGGTGACCGCCAGCATCGTCAGCCGGGTGGCCGGGAACCCGTAGAGGTAGGCGGCCAGCGAGCCCAGCACAGCACGAACCTGGGGCACCACGATCGCGTCGGTGCCTTCGGGGAGCAGCGCGGCCCCGACCGGGTCGGTCAGCACCGCCAGGGCCCCGGCCTCCAGGGCCGCGGCAGCATGCGCGGCGCCGTGGGTACGGGTACCCGGCAGAGCGGCATACAGGTCACCGCGCCGGATTCGCTGGGTGGCCAGGCTGATCCCCGTGATGATCGGATCAGCCGAGCCGAGCCGCTCGACCCCTCCGCTCTCGGCGAGCAGCTCGGCGAGCACAGAGAGCCGCCGGACGGGCGGGGTCAGGGGGCGGGTCGAGGTGGAAGGGGGGGTCACAGCGCACCTGCTGCAACCCGGCTGGGCAGGCAGGTCGATCCGGCGGTGCGAGACAGGTGGCGCATGGGCGGAATTCTACGCCCGCCGGACGCCCCCACCTCGGGACCCGTGACCGCGGCTGACCGCACCGTGTTCCTCACCACTCGACGGGCAGGGTGGACGGCTTGGCGTCCGTACGGGGCACCTTGTAGCGGGCCAGCGCGTACCCCATGATCCGGGAGAACACCGGACCCGCGGTGCTGCCGCCGCCGCTGCCGTCGCGGGGTGCGTGCAGCACGACATAGACGGTGAACCGGGGGTTGTCGGCAGGGGCGAACCCCGCGAAGGAGACGCTGGTCCCGTTGTAGCACTTGCACTCGGGGTCGACCCGCTGAGCGGTACCGGTCTTGCCGGCGACCAGATATCCGGGCACCTGTGCTCGGGGAGCCACTCCGGCCTCGGGGTCGACCACCCGCTCCATCATGCGGGCGGTCTGGCGGGCGGCCTTGGCCGACACGACCCGGTGTGAGGTGGACTCATCGGTGCCCACCTTGGTGCCGTCACCCAGGGTCGCCTCGCCCTGGATCACGCTGGGCGAGACGTAGACCCCGCCGTTGGCGATGGCGTTCACCGCGGCCGTCATCTGCAGCGCGTTGACCGATACCGACTGGCCGAAGGCGATCCGGTCCTTGGTCTGGGAGGTCAGCGCGGCACCCTGCGGCAGGATTCCCGCACTCTCGTGCGAGATGCCGACATCGGTCCGGCTCCCGATCCCGAACTTCTTGAGGTAGCCGGTCAGCTCCTCGGGACTCAACTTGTCGGCGGCCAGCACGGTGCCGATATTGGAGGACTTGGCCAAGACGCCGGTCATGGTCAGCCGGATGTTGCCGTGGTCCCACCAGTCGCCGATCGGCCGGTCCTGACGCTGAAGCGACGGCGGCACCTTGATCGGGGTGCGCGGGGTGACCTTGCCGGCATCGAGCAGGCTCGAGACGGTCAGCACCTTGGCCACCGAACCCGGCTCGTACGGGTCGCTCATCGAACGGGACGCGCGGTCGACCGCCTTCGCGGCTCCGGGGTCGTTCGAGTCATAGGTCGGGTAGTCGGCCAGCGCGAGAACGTCACCGGTCTGGGTGTCCAACACGATCGCGGTGCCGGACTCCGCATTCGCGTCGTCGACCGCCTTGCCGAGCACCCGCTGGGTGAACCACTGCAGGTCTCGGTCGAGGGTGGTGTTCAGGGTCTGGCCGTCGGTCGCCCGGGTGATCGCCTGCTTGCCGAGCGGGATCCGATACCCGGCCCCGGTCTGGTAGGTACTGGATCCGTCCTTGCCCGCCAGCAGTGTGTTGAAGGTCTGCTCGAACCCGGCCAACGGCTTGTCCACCCCCAAGAACCCGACCAGGTTCGAGGCCACGTCACCATTCGGATAATCGCGCAGCGGGTCACGTCGGGTACTGATCCCCTTCAGTTCGCGCTTCTCCAAGACACCCATCACGTCGTTGGCCTTGGTAGCCGACACCCGACGGGCGAGGTAGGCGAACTGATTACCGGACTTGTCGTCACGCAGCGCGGCCAATGTCTTGAAGTAGTCGATACCCAACCGCCGGGAGAGCAGGGTGGCCAGTTCGGCCGCATTCGGCGCGGTGACCTGGGGGTTGGCGACGAGCATCATGCCGTCCACCGAGTCGGCCAACGGCTCGCCGGAGCGATCCAAGATGTCACCGCGCTGCGCCGGAAGCACCACCTTGCGGGTTCCCTCCGCGGCCGCCATCGCGGCGTACTTGGCCGGGTCCAGTCCCTGCAGTTGCAGGAGCCGGACACCGAATACCGAGAGCACCATGGCGATCGCGATGAATCCGATCCGGAGTCGGATCATCGGACGGCCACGGGTGGGCCCCTCAGGGCGGCTCTGCGGCAACGCTCACATCTCCCGTCGATCATCAGGTCGAACTCGCTCAAAGCACCGGGTTGCGGTGCCATCACCGTTTCTACCCGGCGATGAGGTCCCGATCGGGCAGGCACCGGGTGTGTCGGGCAGCCAACCGGGCCGATCGGCTGCTCAGCCGTTTCCGCCCCGGCGAGCCGCACGCTGCTGGCGCCGCTCGGCCCGGGTGGTCGTGTCCTTCTTCTTGTTCGTACGAGGCGCCGACGCCACCACGACGTTGCGTCGCGCGGTCACGGCGGCCGGCTTGCGCGGTGCGGGGTCGTACAGCCGCAGTCCGTCACCGGGCCGGGCGGCCACCAGCTCGCCGCTCACCGTGCCGGTCGCCAGGTCCAGCTGCCCGGTCACCGGCGGAACCACCATGCCCATCCGCTGGGCCGCCTGAGCCAGATGCTGCGAGCTGCGTAGCTTCTCGAGTTCGGACTTGAGCACCTGTTCCCGCTCGGCCATCCGTTGGGCGGCCTGCTCCAGGTCCCGGTTCGCGAAGGAGGCCTGCTGCATATTCGTGTTGAACAGCAGCAACCCCACCACTCCGGCCAGCAGTACCAGGCTGACCAGCACCAGGAACGGGAAACGTGGAGCCGTCGTTCGGCTCCGCGGTACCACGGTGAGCCGGGCTCGCTCGACCGCCGCCTCGGCGATCCTCGGGAGACGTCCGCGGAACTGCGGCGCAGTACTGCTCATCGTGATGCTCCTCGAGGGGGAAGTACGCGCTCTACCGCGCGCAGACGGACGGATGCGGCTCTCGGGTTGTGTTCGGTCTCGGAGGTATCGGCGGCTTCGGCCCCCCGGGTGACGTTCTTGAACTCGGGTTCGGCTCCGGCCGGCACGAAGGGCAGGTCATCGGGTACGTCCAGCCGGGTGGCGGCGGTGAAGGCTCGCTTCACCAACCGATCCTCGCCGGAGTGGTAGGACTCGACGACCACGCGTCCACCCACGCCCACCACCTGCAAGGCGGCGGGGATCGCACGACGCAGTACGGCCAGTTCGTCGTTGACCTCCATCCGCAGTGCCTGGAAGGTGCGTTTGGCCGGATGCCCGCCCGTTCTGCGGGCCGGGGCCGGGATCTCGGCGTACAGCAGTTCGACCAGCCGCGCGGAGTCGCGCCAGGGCTCAAGCTCACGCTCGCGGACCACCGCCCGGGCGATCTTGCGGGCGAACTTCTCCTCGCCGTACTCCTTGAGCACCCGGGTCAGCTCCGCCACCGAGTAGGTGTTCAGTACGTCGGCCGCGGTGCTTCCCCGGGTCGGGTCCATCCGCATGTCCAGGGGCGCGTCGATCGAATAGGCGAATCCGCGGTCCGCCTCGTCCAGCTGCAGGGACGAGACGCCGAGGTCGAAGAGCACCCCGGCGACATTGTTCAGGCCCTGGGCGGCCACTACTTCGGGCAACTCGTCGTAGACCGCGTGCACCGCGGTGAACCGGTCGCCGAATCCGGCCAACCGGGTGCCGGCCAGCGTCAACGCCTGGGGATCACGGTCGATCCCGATCACCGATGCGTCGGGGATCCGGGTCAGTACCGCCTCCGAGTGACCACCCATCCCCAGGGTGCAGTCGACGAGGACCGAGCCGGGCTCGGCCAAGGCCGGAGCAAGCAGCTCGATGATCCGGTCGAGCAGCACCGGCAGGTGCCGCTGACTGGTCGGGATCTCGTCCGGTTCCTTCACCGCTTCCGCCCCCTGCACGTGATCGATGACTGGTGTGAGCATGGATGGCCCTCGATGCGGCCCTAGATGTGACGAATGGGATCGGCGAGAGGTGGGGTTGTTGGGATATGAGTGGCTGATGTGACTGGTGTGGCTGATGTGACTTGAGTACGAAGACGACTCCGCAGGGCCAGGTCCCTGCCCGCTCCCTCGTTGGGAAGTGCCTTCTGGGGCCGGGGAAGGTGTCCCAGACGGCGACGGGAGAGCGGGCACGAGACCTCGCCCTGCGGCGTGATGACGCTGTGCAGTTGTGGCAGAGCGGAACGTCAGATCCCCGGGAAGACCTCATCGCTGAGATCGGAGAACTTCTGTTCCTGCTCTTCCGAGTAGGTCGTCCACGAGCCGGGATCCCAGATCTCGATGCGGTTCATCGAGCCGATCACCACGACCTCCTTGTGGAGCGACGCGTACTCCCGCAGGACGGTCGGGATCGAGATTCGACCCTGCTTGTCCGGCGTTTCCTGGGACGCCGCCGCGAACAGCATGCGGACGTAGTCCCGGGTGGCCTTGTTCGTGACCGGCGCTTCACGCAGCCGTTCGGTCAACGCGCCGAAGTCCTCGAGCGACCAGATCGTCAGGCAGCGCTCCTGCCCTCTGGTCACCACGAGCCCCTCGGTGAGCTGGTCGCGGAACTTGGCCGGGAGGAAGAGTCGGCCCTTGTCATCGAGCTTGGGCGTGTAGGTGCCGAAGAACATCTCGGCCCCTCCTGCTCGAACTCGGTGACAGCTGACCCTTCCACCACTTTCCACCACCATACTCCACGATGCCCCACCGTCAACCATCTCAGCGGCTAATTCGGGCAGATCCGTGCCGCGGATCGGCCGATCGGACGGAGCCGCCCCACCCGTCCCGGCAGGCTCAACGGGCTCTCGAACCCACCTGCGGAGTCGGGTGAAGCGCTAGGTGGGGAGAAGTGGTGGAGCGAAGTGGAGGGATAGTGGGGAAAGTAGCGGGAGGGCCGACGACAGACCCCGTAGCAGACCGCTTCGCCCCCCTCCGTGGCGATCAGAGCCCCTCGCCCTGTGGGATCGGCTGGCGCTGGCACATAGGCTCGTGGTCGACATGCGCAGCGGCCGTCACCGGCCAGAAGGGGGCCCCAAGCCCGTGAATCACGTCGCCAGCACGCCGAACCCATCCCACCTGGAGGCTCAGCCGGGGTCATATCCGGGGACGGGTGACGGTCAGGGAGTGCCTGCGGACAGCGAACTCGACCGACTCAGCCGGGTGACCGGGCTGGTCCGACGAAATATCGAGCGAGTCATCGAAGGCAAGCCCGAGGTCGTACACACCTCGCTGGTGGTGCTGCTGGCCGAGGGCCATCTGCTGATCGAGGATGTGCCGGGGGTGGGCAAGACCCAGCTCAGCAAGGCACTGGCGCGCTCCATCGACTGCACGGTGCGGCGCATCCAGTTCACTCCCGACCTGCTGCCCAGCGATGTCACCGGCGTCTCGGTCTTCAACCAGGAGACCCGGGACTTCGAGTTCCGCCCCGGCGGGATCTTCGCCAATATCGTGGTCGGGGACGAGATCAACCGTGCCTCGCCCAAGACCCAGTCGGCGCTGCTGGAATGCATGGAGGAGCACCAGGTCACGGTGGACAACGCCACCTACGCCCTGGAGTCGCCGTTCATGGTGGTGGCCACCCAGAATCCGGTCGAGATGGAGGGCACCTATGCCCTGCCCGAGGCACAACGAGACCGCTTCATGGCCAGGGTGTCGGTGGGCTATCCGGTGGAATCCGCCGAGTTGGCGATGCTCAACTCGCATACCAGCCGCAATCCGCTGGACTCCCTGCAGGCAGTGACCACCGCCGCTGAGATCCGAGAGCTGAGCGCACTCGTCGGTCGCGTCCACGTGGCGCCGGCGGTGCAGCGATATGCCGTGGCGCTGGTCACCGCCACCCGCCGCTCCCCCGAGCTCTCCCTGGGAGCCTCGCCGCGAGCCACTCTGCATCTGGTCCGGGCCGCCAAGGCCTCGGCGGCACTGGCTGGACGCGCCTATGTGGTACCGGACGACGTGCTGGCCCTGACCGAGCAGGTACTGGCCCACCGACTGCTGCTGTCGGTGGAGGCCTCGATGGGCGGCCGTACCACCTCTACGATCCTCGCCGACCTGGTTGCCGGCGTACCGGTCCCCGATCGTGCGTGAGGCCCTCGGATCACTGACCACCCGCGGGCGGACCTTCCTGGCCGGCGGTCTCACCACCGTTCTCTGCGCGATCCTGGTGGGACAGCCCGGACTGGTGCGGGTGGGAGTCCTGGTCACCGCTCTGCCACTGCTCGCCGCTGTCCTGATGGCTCGGGCGCACTACCAGCTCGCGCTCACCCGGGAGGTGCGACCCACCAGTGTGATGGCTGGTCAGACCGCAACCGTGGAGCTGGCCCTGACCAATGCCGGCCGGGCTCCGACCGGCTTCCTCCTGCTCGAAGACACCTTGCCCTTCGCCCTGGGCACCAGACCCAGATTCGTGGTCGAGGGGATCGGGCGCGGCTGGGAGCGCCGAGTCAGCTATCGGGTGCGTTCGGATCTGCGCGGCCGCTTCGAGATCGGTCCGATGACCGTGCGGGTCAGCGACCCCTTCGGCCTGATCGAGCTCTCCCGCGCCTTCCGCACGGTGACTCCGCTGATCGTGATGCCGCATACCTGGCCGTTGCCACAGATTCCGTTGGGGGGCGCTCGGGCGGGCGCCGGGGAGAACCGCCCCCGAGCCTTCGCGGTGGGTAGCGCCGAGGATGTGAGTGTCCGGGAGTACCGGATCGGAGACGATCTCCGTCGGGTGCACTGGCGCAGTTCGGCCCGGACGGGCGATCTGATGGTGCGGCGCGAGGAGCAGCCCTGGCAGTCCCGGGCGACGATCTTCTTGGACAACCGGGCGAGCGCGCATCGGGGTCGCGGGGCCGCCTCATCGCTGGAGTCAGCGGTCAGCGCGGCCGCATCCCTGGCCCAGCACCTGGTCGAACGAAAGTACAACGTGCGTCTGGTCACCGCGGGCGGCGACCTGACCGCGGTCGGCTGGCACCAGCACGCCGGCAGCCAAGAGGTGGCACGATTGCTCGAGTCGCTGGCCGTGGTCGAGTTGGTCGACGCTCAGCAGCTCGACCCGACCTGGCTGGGCGAGGCCGGCGTCGGCTCCCTGACCGTGGCTCTGCTGGGCGCGGTGCAACACTCCGACCGAGCGTTCCTGCGTCGGATGGCCTCGCACGCCACTCCGGCCCTGGCCATGGTGTTCGACGTCGCCCGGTGGGGTGGTGAGCCCGAGCCGTCCACCGCACCGGCCCTGGTCAGCGCCCTCGGCTGGCGCACGGTACGGATGGAACCCGGCACCCAGGTGGCCCAGGCCTGGCAGGAGTTGGGACGCGCCCGCAGTGCGCGCGGCTCGGATCCAGCGACCCCCGGTGAGGTGACCCGATGAGGCGCATCCAGGTACCGCCGGTGCCCACCATGGTGTTGTCATTGGTGGCGACTCTTACTGCGTGGAGCGCGGTCATCACCTGGCGAGGATTCACCGAGAACTTCTCCGAGACCCTGATGCCGCTCCTGGTGCTGGCCCTGGTCCTCGGGTTCACCGGTGGGGTGCTGCGGACCGTGCTGCGCAGTGGGCTGGTGGTGTCGCTGGTTCAGCTGCTGGTGACTGTCGTCCTGGTCTTCGCGTTGGTCGGCGACGGGCCTCCTGGCCCGGCCGCCTGGCGAACCCTGACCGACGGCCTGGACAGCGCTCTCGATGCGGCCAGGACATTCGTTGCTCCCGTGGCCGAGAGTGCGCCACCGGTACACCCCCTGCTGATCACCGCGGGCGCCATCGCGCTGTACCTGTTCGACCTGATCGCCTCGACCCTACGCCGGGTTCCCCTGGCCGGCCTGGTTCTGCTGGCGGTGGCCACGGCTCCGGTGGCGGTCTCCGATGTCACCATGACGCTGTGGACCTTCGTCCTGACCGCGCTGGGATTCCTGGTCCTGCTGCACGGGTACCACGCCGCCCAGCTACAGCGCTGGGGGCGGGGGCTCTCCCAGGAGGGCACGGTGCTCGACGACGTCGATACCCGGAAGCGACCCGGACCCTCGGCTCCGATCGCGATGTCGATGAGCACCGGCCGTACCCAGGCGGCCGCCGCCCGGGTCGGCGTCATGTCCGTGCTGGTGGCCGTCCTGGTCTCGATCGCGCTGCCGACGCTCGACCTGACCTTGTTCGATGGTCCGGCCGGTAAGGGAGGTAACGGCACGGTCCGGGTGGTCAATCCGTATGTGGACATGCGGCGCGACCTCACCCAGGGGGCCGACGTTCCGCTACTCAGCGTGGTCACCGATGACCCCAGTCCCTCATATCTACGGCTGGCGGTGCTCACCAACTACAACGGAAACTCGTGGACCCCGGGCGACCGTGACATCAGCAGCGCTCGTTCGGTGGACCGGGCGATCCCGGCACCGGTCGGTGTCCAGAACACCCTGGCTCGGCGCACCTTCGACTACTCGGCGCGCGCCACCGATGCGCTGCGCAGCACCTGGCTGCCGCTGATGGCGCTGCCCAGCAGCATCTCGGCGCCCGGTCTCTGGCGAATCGACCCGGCCACGCTCGACGCGGTCACCAGTGACAAGGACACCACGACCGCCGGTCTGGAGTACCGGTTCAGCGCGGTCAAACTCGATTATGACGAGCAACTGCTCGACCAGGCCCGCTCCGGGGCCGGCCAGGTGTCCCCGCGTTACACCCAGTTGCCCGCAGACACCCCGCAGATCGTGGGCGACCTGGCCGATCAGGTGACCAAGGGTCAGGACACTCTGTTCCGCAAGGCCCGGGCCCTGCAGCAGTGGTTCCGGGTCGACGGAGGGTTCACCTACTCGTTGGACGTCCCCACGGGCAACGGCAACGACTCTTTGGAGACGTTCTTGTCCACCGGGCCGGACGGGCGTCGTGGCTATTGCGAGCAGTACGCCTCGGCGATGGCCGTCATGGCCCGGGACCTGGGGATCCCGGCCCGGGTAGCGGTGGGATTCCTTCGTCCCGATCAAGTCGGCGAGGACGGGAAGAACGGTGAATTCGTCTACTCCACCCGAGACATGCATGCCTGGCCCGAATTGTATTTCCCCGGCTCCGGGTGGGTCGCCTTCGAGCCCACCCCGGCCGATCGGGCCTCGCGGGTACCCGATTACACCCGAGGCGAGCTGCCGGCCCTTCCGGAGGCGTCGGCCAGTGCCAGTTCACAGCCCTCCTCCTCGACCGGCAACCTGCCGGTGCCCAGTGCCCGTCCCAGCCAGGACCCGCAGAGCACGAGCAGTCAACACACCGGGCAGGACTCCGGCTTCCCCTGGTGGAGGATCGGCATCGCGATCGCGGTACTGGCACTCGGCACCCTGCTGGTGCTCACACCCGGCTCCCTTCGAGCCGCCCGGTCACGGCGGCGACGTCACCGTGGGACCGCGGAAGCGGCCTGGGCCGAGGTGCGCGACCGGTGTCGGGACCTGGGGCTGAACTGGCCGCAAGACCGCACCGCACGCATCACCGGCCGCTGGCTGGTGGGCAGGCTGGGGGCGAGCGACGGGGGACGCACCCGCGCTGGAATCGCTCTGCGCACAGGTCCGGGGGCCGTTCCCGAGGCGACCGCCGAGGTAGAACGACTGGTGGGAGCGCTCGAAGCCGCGCGCTACTCCCCCGAGGCCGGCGACCGGCCGATCGAGTTCTGGCCGACGGCCACCTTGCAGGCGCTGGGTGACGGAGCGACCTCTCGGGCCCGGCTGCGAGCCAGGTGGTTCCCGGCCTCGGTGTTCAGCCGATCGGGCTCAACACCGTAGGTCAGAAATCGCCGGACTCGCGGCGATGACGCCAACGCTCTTCAAGGCGCTCCATGAAGGTGCCGTGAGTGCGTTGGGCACGTTGGGCATTACGGCGGGGGCGGTGCCGACGGCCACCGTCGACCACCCCGAACCCTTCGTGCCCGCTCGGACGAGGGCCGGCCGGTGCGGCGTTCTGGGCACGGAGCGCGGTCAGCGCGACGGTGGCTGAGATCAACATGATTCCGAAGCCCACGACTCCGACCACCGGAAGCTGAGCGACCGCACCACTCATCATCACCACCACCCCGACCACGAACGCCAGACCGGCGAGGATCGCTCGTCGCCGGCTAGTACGTCGGACCGTCGTGCCACGCAATGTCGAGGCGAGCTTCGGGTCCTCTTCGACCAGAGCACGCTCCATCTGCTCAAGCAGACGCAACTCTTCTTCCGAGAGCGGCACTGTTTCCTCCCCTGGTCGGTCCATCTTCGTCTCGGCTTCCTAGGGCACCTGCCCTGAGAAGTCACCTCAAGTCTAGGCAGGTGTGGCACGCGACGGTAGCGCGGCGTACTAAATCGCCTCACAGCGTTCGGTCCCACACCCCTCAGGAGCCCGATCGGTGGGTCTGCCCCAACAGGCTGGCCGGTCCCACCGCGGCGGATCCGAAGCGTCGGACCGCGGCATCCACGGCACGATCTGCATCCTCCCAGCCATGTTCTCGCTCCCCCAGCCGGAGTTGTCGATGCACGCTGCTGCGGGGAACCAGGCCCTCGACCCGGACCCCGACCAGGCGCACCCGGGCCCGTTGCAGACCCAGGGCCTCATACAACTCGGTGGCCACGGCATGGATCTCATGGGTCACATCGGTCGCCTCGGGCCGGGTCCGGGACCGGGTGATCGAGGAGAAGTCCGCGAATCGGACCTTGATGCTCACCGTGCGACCGGCCACCGCGGCTACCCGCATCCGTCTGCTGACCCGAGCCGAGAGGCGTAGCAGTTCACGCAGTACCACCTCTCGATCGTCGGTATCGGCAGCGAAGGTCTCCTCGGCACCCATCGAGCGTTCCGGAGCAGCATGGCTATGTCGTATCGACACCTCTCGCCGGTCGGTCCCCCAGGCCAGCTCGTGCAGGTGGATACCGGCCGCCGAACCCACCGCACGCTGCAGGATGTGCCGGTCGGTATGGGCCACGTCGCCCACCGTGAACAGCCCCAGTCTGTGCAGCGCTGCGCGGGTCTTCTCCCCCACTCCCCACAGCTCGCCCACGTCAAGCGGATGCAGAACCGAGGTCACCCGGGACGGGGGGATCACCAGCACCCCGTCGGGCTTGGCCCGTCTGCTGGCCAATTTGGCAACCGACATCGAGGCGGCCACGCCTACCGAGCAGGTGATCTGCTGCTCATCGTGAATCATGCTACGCAGGCGTTCGGCGATCCGGAACGGTGAACCGAGCCGGCGAACCGAGCCACTGACGTCGAGGAACGCCTCGTCCACCGAGACCGTCTGCACCACCGGAGTGACTCGACGAAAGGTCTCCATGACGGAGTCCGAGACACGTTGCACCAACCCGAAGTCCGGGGCGATCACCACTGCCTGGGGGCAGAGCCGGTGCACCCGCGACATCGGGGTCGCCGATCGGATCCCGAAGGCACGGGCCGGGTAGTTGGCGGCCAGCACCACGCTGCGGGAGCCGCCGCCGACCACCACCGGAACCGCCGCCAGCTCCGGACGCTCTCGGATCGCCACTGAGGCGTAGAAGGCGTCCATGTCGACGTGCAGCACCGGACAGTCCGCTGAGAGCCGGTCAAGCAGATCCGAGTCCTGCCCGGTGAGACTCGGCCGGGCGCTCATCGCACCCTCCGGGTCGGGTCAGGGACGGGCGAGCATGTGCAGTTGGCTGGCCAGCGGGAAGTACTCCGGCCGCGAAGCCACGGCGAGTTCGAGTTCGAGCAGGCCCTGGGCCGCGCCGGGTTCGGTATCGAGCAGGGCACCGGGAACCAGGTCGGCGAAGACCCGGACCGCGTATCGCTCGCAGACCCGGTAGCCGGACCGTTCGAGCAAGGCATCGAGTTCGGTCGCGCTGAATCGGCCCCCGGCCTGCCGGGCTCCGCCGGGCTGTTCCAGCAACTCCTTGGCCCGGGCGAACTGACCGGCCATGGCCCGCGCCACCACGGCTGCGCTGCGCTGGGCGACCAGCAGACTGAGCATCCCCTCAGGGCGCAGGATCGGGCGCAGCGCGGCCAGCGCATCGGCCGGGGTCTGGCTCCCGCCGTCGGCCAGCACCTCAAGCACTCCATGGCACAGCACCAGATCGAAGGAGCCCGGCTCGACCAACCCGACCAGGTCGGCGAGATCACCCTGCAGTCCGGTGACCTCCACGCCGGCTTCCTGAGCCCGTCTGTGCAGCGCTGCCAGGGCGTCCGGACTGGGATCGACCACGGTGACTCGATGACCGTGCTCGGCCACCCTGACCGCATGTACCCCGGTGCCGCCGCCGATGTCGAGCACGTCACGGGGGCCGTTCCCCAGCAACGGGCGCAGAGCCTCCCAGACCACCGCGGTCCGAGCCGCGTTGCGGCGCTCGCTGGTACGCAGAGAAGGCTGCTCGACTGGCATGTGTCCCAGCCTATCGGTGGGAGCCTCGATTCAGTGCTCGGGATCACCCTGCCGATCATCCTGGGCTCCCCTGAGAGCGGTGCCACAGCGATCGGGCCACTTCGCCGGATCCGACCGCGGCGGGAGTACCAACCGGGCGGATGTCGGCGTAGGGCGACAGTTTGTAGCCGGTGCTGTGCACCAGCACCCGCTGATGCCGGCTGCTCTGCGCCTCGTCCTGCATCGCGGCGCTCTCGGCCGTCGAGGAGGCCTCGGCCATGGCCCGATGCACGGCGGCCAGTCCCTCCTCGTTGCTGGGCGCTTCGCACCACAGCGCGTACAGCTCGGGCAACGCCCACGCCCCGGTGGCTCGTACGGAGACACCTCTCCGGCCGGTGCGACGCAACTCGCCGCGCACCAGCAACAACCAGTTCGAGAAGACCGTGCCGGCATAGGCCGCCTGGACATCGGAGAAGAAGGTGGCATCCACCGGTCCGGTACCGTCGTCCACGGTCAGGAAGACCACTCGACGTCCCGATCTCACCGGCGGGGTCTGGGTGGCCACCTTCACCCCCGCGCACAGCAACATGGACCTGCTGCGTTGGCCCAGCAGCTCATGACTGCGGATCACACCGAGCGCTCCGAGGAACTCCGCATAGGACTCCATCACGTGCTCGCTGACGTCCATCCCGACGATCTCCAGCTCAGCCGCGAGTCGTTCCTGCGCCGTCAACTCGGGCAATCCGGTGATCATGTCATCGAACTGCGGTAGGTCGAGGCTCAACTGCACCGAGGAGCCGCTGCGCTGTCCTGTGCCCCGGCCCCGGCGGTCCAGCTCCGCGCTCCGGAGCAACAGGTCCCTGCGACTCACCTGACCGGTCCGACGCACCCCGGTGGCGACGTCGGCCTCCAACCGATGCACCCGGTCGAAGGCCCCGGCCAGAACCAGCCGCTCGATGACCGGTCGGGAGACCCCGGCTCGCTGCCAGAAATCGGTCAAGGAGGCATAGGGCCGGTGCGCCACGATGCCATGCACCTCCTCGGTACTGATCCCCTTCACCTCCGCCAGGGCCAATCTGATCGCATAGCCCGATGGCTCGTCCTCTGCGGTCTCCACCCGATAGGTGGGCTCGGAGGCGTTCACATCGAGTCCCCGAATACCGATCCCGAAGTGACGCGCGTCGTCGAGGATCAGCCGTTTGGGATACATCCCCGGATCGTGAGTGAGCACTCCGGCCAGGAAGTGCGCCGGCCAGTGTGTCTTGAGCCATGCCGATTGAAATGTGGGCAGGGCGAACGCGGCAGCATGGGCCTTGCAGAAGCCGAAGGCGGCGAATCCTTCCAGCATCTTCCACAGGCCGGAGGTCACTGCTTCGGAATAGTCACGTGCGGCGACCCGGGCGATGAACCAGTCCCGGGTCTCGGCCTTCCCTTCGGGGCTGCCCATGGCCCGGCGTCGTTCGTCGGCTTCGGCCCGAGTGACTCCGGCGAACCAGGCGATGATCTCGATGACCTGCTCATGGAAGACCACCACCCCGTGAGTACCTCGCAGGATCGGCCGCAGTTCCTCGTGCAGCCACTCGGGTGCTCGCCACTGCTGCTTGGCCTCCAGGTAGGGGGTGACCATGTCGCTCTTGACCGGACCGGGACGGAACAACGAGATGTCGGTGATGATCTCCTCGAAGTCCTCGATCCCGGACTTGCCGATCAGTTCCCGCTGCCCGGGTGACTCGATCTGGAAGACCCCCAGGGTGCGCGCCTCGCTGATCAGCTCGTAGGTCTGGGGGTCGGTGAACGGCACCTGGGCCGGGTCGTCGAGGTCGATGTCCACCCCGTTCACCCTGGAGATTTCGGCCACCGCGTGTGCCATCGAGGACTGCATCCTGATCCCGAGTACGTCGAGCTTGAGCAGTCCCAGCTCCTCGACGTCGTCTTTGTCGAACTGACTCATCGGGTAGCCGGCCGCGCTGGCCTCCACCGGGGTGCGGTCGCGCAGGGTGGTGTCCGAGAGCAGCACCCCGCACGGGTGCATCGCCACATGCCGGGGCAGCCCATCGAGCTTCTCCACCAGCGAGAACATCACGTCCAGCCGCCGCCCGCCCAGACCGCTGCGGCGCAGTGCGGGCAGTTCGTGCAGGGCGTTGCGGGCCTCGGCCGCACGGATGTGCGGGAACGACTTGGCGATCGCGTCGATCTCCCCGGGCGGCATGCCCAGGGCTGCTCCGACATCACGGACCGCATGCCGTACCCGGTAGGTCTCCATCATCGAGACGGTCAGGCAGCGATCGCTCCCGAACCGGGCACCGATCGCGTCGTAGACCTCAAGCCGTCGTGCCGACTCCACGTCGATGTCGATATCGGGCAACGAACTACGCAGGGGCGAGAGGAAGCGTTCCATCAACAGGTTGTGCCGGATCGGATCAACCCCAGAGATCCCGAGCAGGTAGTTGACCAGGCTGCCGGCACCCGACCCCCGCCCCGCCCAGCGGATCCCCATGGTCCGGATCATCTCGGTGATGTCGGCGACCGTCAGAAAATATGGGGCATACCCCAGCGTCCGGATCGTCTCCAGTTCGTCGACCAGTCGCTTCCAGATCCGTTGCCGGGGGTCCTGCCCGTAGCGCCACCCGATGGCACTCTCACAGCGTTGCCACAACAGTGCATCGGCATCGCTCGATGCTCCGGCACCACTGGTCAGCTCGAACTCCGGGAAATGAGGCTTGCCCAGTCGCAGGTCATGCGCAGGATCCAGGGCACATCGCTCGGCCAGGGCTCGGGTCCGACGCAGCAGTGCCGCGCTCGTACCCGTGCCGGCCAACCGACAGACCTCCTCGGCCACCTCGGCCATCGCGGCGCCTGATTTCAGGTAGCCCTCGCTGTTACCCCTGGCCCCTGACGGAGAGATGTCGCGCAGACCTGCCGATCCCAACGCCACCAGGCGGCGGGACGCATCGAGTACGTCGAGCACCGGAGCATCGGTACGGTCGGCGCAACGGACCGCGTTGGTCAGCACGGTGGGTACACCCAACCGGTCGGCGATCCGAAGACTCCGGGCGGCGTGCGGCGAGCTGCCCGGCCCCCAGCCACCCCGTACTCCCGGGAGCCGATGGGAGACCAATTCGACGACCAGGTTGGCGCTGGCGACCCGGTCCCGCCACCAACGCAGCCGGTTCTCGGCCAGGTCCGCCCGGCCCGCCGTCACGGCCGCACCGACATCGGAGTCCGGCCCTAGGAGCAGCACCAGATCCCCGGAATCGAGGTATTCGCACAACAGGTCTGCGGTCAGCACCGGATCGCCTCGCCCCCCGTGGGCATGTGCTGCCGAGATCAGACGACACAGGGCCTTCCAGCCACCCTGGCCACCGCCGGGTCCGTCGGCACACGCCAGGACTCGGATCCGAGCGTGCTGTTCGTCCCGGTATTCCCCTCCCCGGACCGGGGTACGCCGACGGGGCGGTTGGCGCGAGGCAACCGATGAGGAGAGCCGAGCTACCGGCAACACGGCCAGGTCGACCCCCACTACCGGGGCGATCCCAGCAGTACCGCATGCCTTCACGAACCGCACCGCACCGTAGGTGCCGTCCCGATCGGTGAGGCCCAGCAGGTCCATGCCCTGCTCGGCAGCACGCTCCACCAGAACATGTGGGTGACTGGCCCCGTACTGCAGCGAGTAGCCGGAGGCCACGTTGAGGTGCGCGAAGGTGCGCTCAGGCGACACCGGCCTGCTCCACGATCCCGACCGCCGGCACCGCCAGGCGTCCACCCAGGGCGGTGTGCGGAACCAACCCGAGCAGGCTCTCCACCACAGCCAGGAACCGATCTGAGTCACGTACCAGGTCGTCGGCCTCCCGTTCGGTCACCGCCCGGGTGGAGCCGGCCTCGGCTGCCGCTCGCTTGGCGGCACCGGCCGCGAAGAAGGAGGCCCATTCCGATAGTTCCGGTGCCACCCGGACCAGCAGATCCCAGGCACTGCGCTGTCTCCGCCGGGTCGGGGTCGGAGCGGCCCGCGCCGCCAACAGCGCAGCGGTACTGCGCAGTGCCGCGACATGGGCACAGGCGTAGCGGGTCGGCACATCACTGGTGAGGATCGCCTCTTGCAACGACTCCGCTGCCCGAGCCAGGTATGAATGGGTGGTGGCTGGTAGAGACACCGGCCCACTGCGCGAGCGCACCGGGGCATCGGGGGCGTCCGGCAGAGTCAGTTGGACGGTGCGTACCGTTCGTCCGCCGTGCTGTGCATCGCTCTGCTCGATGTCGCGGTTGGTGTCAGGTCCGGAATCCTGCTGGATACGGGTCATCGTGTCTTCTCCCCTCGGTCATGTTCTCGACGGCTGCAGATCAGTCCGCGCAGCCCACCAATTGCCAACTGCCGTTACGTCGGTCCAGGGCCAGATCGAAAACCCCCCACCCCGCCCCGGTCCCGGCCTCCACCCGCCAACACTCCCGATCGGCCACCAGGTCCCCCGTCGAATCGGGAGCCGACTCCTGGGCCGGTTCCTGGGCTGCGTCACCGGTCAGTTCCCGGACCCGCGACCCCTGCCACCACGGCGGGGTCTCCACCCATTGGGCGAGCACCGCACGCACCTTCCACAGCCGTCCGCGCCACAGGAACTGCTCGGGTCGTTCCTCGTCCGCGGCCCCACACCGGACCTCCACAGAGTCGTCGTACTGCCTCATCAACGTGCTCCTCAACTGTTCGCGCCTGCTCGCCGTCTGGCCCCACTCGACCCTGTGGGCGGCTTCGCGGCGATGGGGTCGAAGCACCACCGCGAAGCCTTTGATCGAACATTCGTTCGATCATGCAAGAACGATACACACCCCCTCCGACACAGGGTCAAGAGCAGATCCCCGGGGCAGCCGGAGACACCTACTCACCAGCACCGATGGGGTAAATGACGGGTACCGCTGCGAAGGTGATCACCTTCGCAGCGGTACTCGCGGCGATTCAGTCCGAGATCAGGTTCAGTGCTCGACGGGGATGGGCAGTTCCCGAGGCAATGGCTCGGAGTCGTGCACCCAGGCCGTATTGCCCTTCGCCCAGATCGAGACCAGCAGGGATACGTGCACCACCAGGGAGGCCACCGAGAGGACCAGGAACTCCACCGGCAGGTCCCGGCCGATCCCCTGAACCGCGATCAGGGCCGCAACCAGTACCGCGGCAGTGAGTACCGGACGGGACCAGATCACTCCTTCACGCAGGAACATCAGCAGCACCCCGACCAACGGCGCAAAGACCGCCAACGAGACGATCGCCAGCGGAATGAAAGCCGGCACCCGGTCCGAGTGCTTGAGTGCCTCGAGGCCGTTCTGGGCCAGGATCCGGCCGGCGGCGGCATTGCGCTCGGCCCAGGCACGCACGATGTCGTCATATCGCAGCCAGGTGAGTAGAACGGTCACGGCACTGAGCGCGACCATGGCCACCACCAGCCAGGAGGTGATCCTCATCGAGGCGGGGTACTGCTTTCGGCTCACGGTCAGCTCCTGTGCTCGGACTCGTCCTTCTCCGGTACCGCCACAGATTAGACACGGGTGCCCACTAGGGTCGGCCCATGACAAGCGAGCACCCTGCGGTCACGTCGTTCCGTGCCGAACTGCTCCGCCGAGGCGGAACCGGCGACGTGGTTCATTCTGCCTGAAAGTGTCTACCCAGCGGCACTCGCCGCCGAGGCACTGGACTGCGAGATGGGTGCGATCACCAACCGTCTGCTCTCCGACAGCGACGGTGGGCCGGTGCTGGTGCTGGCCCCGGGAGCCCACCGGACACCCTGATCGCCACCCTCAAGCCGGACGAGATTGAGATGTCGGCGGCAGCGAACGTCGCCGCCCAACCGTTCCTTCTCAGTTCGAGAGGGAGAGGTCCGTCCGCCAAGGCGCCGTTCTCGTCCACGCATCATCTAGTAGACGTCTGCGTGTCCTCCGACATCGACCAAGAGGAGTGCGCAAAGACGGTGAAGGCGAGCACACCAGGTGGCGTTACTTTCGTACCTGGTTCAGAGCGCACGAGGATCTGTTCGACGGCTAGGAGCTTGCCGGTCTGCCGGTCGGCGTAAAGAATCGTCTGTTCCTCGGGTCGTGTCCCTGGAACTCCTAGCGCGAGGGCTGGCCTACCGAGCCGGTCGGTCGAGTCGCCGAGATAGGTGACATCGGGCTCCCGGCTCAGTGCCCGCCACAGCACCGCTTCAAGGCTCGGGGGGACTACCCAGCCGGAGTGGAGTTGCACCACCGCGGCGGTCAGGCAAGCTGCCCGACTCGGGCAATCGTCAGGGCTGGGAATCAGCGCCGAAGTGAGCGCTTCGGGGTCTCTTGGAAGCTCTTGCGCATAGGCGTAACCCTGTTCCGGGCCAAGTGCCGACTGGTCGTCCGATATCTTCAGTGCCCGGGTGTCTACGAGCCTGCCCTGTTGGTCGAGTGGCGCCCCTCGCGCGGTGATGGTCCTCACCGAGTTGTCCGGCCGGTAGTAGATCCGAGTCACGGTCGGGATGAGCGCATTATCAGAGAGCGAGGTGTCGACGCTGCTGTCGAACCACCACCCTGCCAGGGTTATCTGCTGGATCTCACCTGAAGGCGGGTCTGGTTCGCTCGCCGCCGCCACCGCAAGCTGCATCAACGCTGTCTTCGGGTCCTGCCCAGACAACGGCAGGGAGTCGATCGCGGCAAGAGTGAACTGTGCCATGCCTGGAGTACGGCCGTCGGCGAGAGACGGGAAGGACGACGGCGTCGGATTGGGGTGAACCAGCGGACGGGCCAAATCGCGGTCAGAGCGAGCAAGAACGATCCAGGTGCTACCCACGATCACGGCTGCCGTTATCAGTGCCACCGCGAAGGCCAGCCTGTGTCGCCTGACCCATCGGGTTGAAGACCGCTTCGCCTTCGGTGGCGTCGCCACGATACGCCCCAGTGCCTCCGCTGCGCGTTGGTCGTACACGGGCTTCTGCTCGGGAGTGGGCTGCAGTTGATCGGGGGGCAGTCCGTGCTCACGCAGCAGGCCCAGGATCTCTTCTTCAATCCCCTCGTCAGTAGACGACGTCTGCCTTGCCCGTTTTCTCATCGGCCTGCCCCCTCCCAAGATGAGCCTTGAGATTCCTTCTCGCGCGGGTGAGTCGCATACTGATCGAGCCGGGGGTGACTCCGAGAGTCGCTGCGATCTCGTTGACCCGGTACCCCTCGATCACCATCGAGAGTACCTGTCGCTCCGCCGAAGAGAGCTGCGCAATGGCCGCCAGAACACCGGTCGGTGCCAACTCGTCGGCCAGCACATCGGCAGGGTCAGGTGCGTGCTTCTCCCTGATGCGGGAATCGTCCTGGACGGTACTGATGAGCCGTAGGTACCTACGGTGCGCCCGCTTGGTGTTGTTGATCTGCCCGTCGAGGATCTTGAACGTAAGTTTGAAAAGACGACGACGATCATCTTGCGAGGTCGGAGCCTCTAGGTTCTTGAGCCAGATGATGTGCAGTGTCTGTAGGGCGACGTCATGCGCACTCTCGATATCGAGACGGTGTTGAGCGTAGCCAACCAAGGTCGGCCGGATGGCTACGAAGAATGACTCGAAATCGTCCTCGTTCACGACGGCCTCCCACTGCAGGTCAACGCCCGAGATAAAGGGTCAACCACCGCGGCGCGCCAAGCCAGTCAATCATTCGAATCCGATGTTCTGGGCACTTTCGCAACATTCGTCCCAGCGCGAAGAAACATGTGGAACAGCACGGGCGATCAGCAGGTTGTCGTGTCGCTCAGATACACCTTCGGCGCCGCCACATAGGACGTAGGCATGCTCGCGTTCTTGGCTTTTGGGGCGTAGCAGGTCGAGGAGGTCCCACTATTGCTGTACAGCCGAGCAGCGTTGGCCCTTCGGTTGCGGATCGAGCCGACAGGACCGCTCAGTGCTCGCATGACCCCTGCACCGGCGACGTAGGTGAAGGAGCCGTTGTAGTTCGAAAGCGACCACCAGCAGAACTTCTTCGCGGTGCACTGACTCAACGAGTAGGTCTCTGCCGGAACAGCCACGAAGACCCTTCCATCGGAATAGATGATCCGCGATTCCGACACCGTCCCGCCAGGCTCAAGAGCGGCCTGCGCGGCTAGGATGGCCTGTACCTCATCATCGATTCCCGTGCTGTCCGCGGAGGACGGCACCGACATCAATGCGGTGAACCCTACCGCGAGCATCAGCGCGAGGGCGATCACGGGACGTGTGAGACAGAACATTCGCATACCTTCTACTGTCCAGCCGGGCCACGAATCTCACGCCCGTCTCCAAATTTTTTATCGCACTGGGAAACTCACGCATCGACGTGAGATCCGTGGCGGCGCTGGACAGTAGATAGGTGAAGCGCTTCACAGCCGGTTCGTCTCCATATGGGCTATGGGTTCGGCGTCTGGGCGGTCCGCCGCCTATCGGATATCACACTCAGCGGGAGGGGTCCGGCACCCTCCGACGGTGTCCGCCGTCAGAGGTACACGGAGTTATCTAGGAGAGTTCCATGATTCGACTGAACAAGACCGCGGCCACTGCGGTGACTGCGGTGATGATGACGGGAGCCACGGTCGGCGTCATCGGCGCCACTACCTCCGCGGCCGACGCGGCGGGAACCTGCCCCAACAACAACCACTCGAACAAGGAGAACACGGTCTACAACGCGAACTTCGCGGTGATCAACGTCCCCATCCGAACCGGCAACGCTGCGGCATGCACCGCACTCGGGCAGGGCCAGCCCACCGATGGCACCCGGTTGCACTGCTACCGGTGGAACGGCGTCAACTACTGGGACTACCTTAAGAACACCCGGACCAAGGTCGTGGGTTGGGTCGTCGAGAGCAAACTCAACCACGTCTCGGTCTACGCCTGCTAGGCCATCTTGCTCGGCCCATCGGGGCCGCCTGGGCAAGGATGGTCCGGGCGGTCCCATGGCGCCGTTCAGGGGATGCACAGGTCTGAAGCGATATCTGCACACGTCGGTTGGTGGAACGCGGTCTGTAACATTCCGAGGCACCCACGGCATCTATCAGACATCGGCAGCTCATAAGGGCCCGACTGTCAACAACTCATCTGTACTGGCACCGCTACCTGCAGCAGCGAGTTGAGTCCCGGCAGAAGTGAACGGAGGAGGATGCGTGGCTGAGGACATCGACGGCTTCCGTGCCTTCGCCGAAGCGCGGCTCCCTACCCTGTATCGAGCCGCGCTGATGCTGTGCGGCAACCCGCATACGGCTGAGGATCTCGTCCAGGAGGCACTGACCCGAGTCTTCATGGTGTGGGGAACCCGCCGGATCAACGACCCAGTCGCCTATACACAGGCCACCCTCACCAATGTCTTCCTCGCCGGCCGCCGCAAGCGCAGCTCACACGAGTACCCAACCGAGAAACTCCCAGAGGGCACCTGGACCGACGACGACCCGACGACACGGCTAGATCTACACCGGGCGTTGCAAGAGCTCACACCACTGGACCGGGCGATCGTCGTCCTGCGGTACCTCGAGGACCGCCCAGTCGGCGAGGTCGCCGAGATCGTCAAGAAGAGTCCCGGCAACGTGCGCGTGCGGGCAAGCCGCTCCATGGCACACCTGCGCTTCCTACTCGGCAGTCCCAGTGAACTCGACGACAACTCGCTCAACGGACCAACACAAACCAGGCCAACACAAACCGATGCGGGGGAAATGTGTCATGACTGAGGAGCAGATGAAGGGGCTGTTCCACGCCGTCGCCGACGCGAGCATGACACAGATTCCCGAGGGTGTGATCGAAGCCAGTATCAACAGCGGGATACGGCGCACTCGACAGCGACGACGTCGAGTGGTGGCCGGAGTCGCTACGGTTGCGGCCATCTTTGGAGGAGGAATGACTTACGCGGCCACTGCGTTCACCGACCCTTCCAGTTCACACTTCACGACACACAGCGGGTTTCGAGAGCTCACCGTGCGGGCAGACCGGATGGCCGAGACCCTGGCCACGGTCTACCCCGGCCCCGGTCGAGCCACGAAGCCGCTCAGTGGAGCCACCCCCGGCGAACTTTCCTCGAAACTGAGGAGACTGGGCTACCCCGCCGATCTCCTGCAACCGATGCCGTCAGCTCGAACCGGCTTCGTCGTCCTCGAACGCACCGAGGAGAGCCACGGCGACCGTCAGGTGGATAGATCCCAGCTCGCCATCAGAATCGAGAAGCTCGACACTGCCCAGGTGGAACACTTCACGACTTCTCTGTGCGAGTCCGAAAGCCCGCAGCTATCGACCGCCAACCCCTGTACGACAACCGTGGTCGGTCTCTTGTCAGTGCGGTCGGGTGAGAACGACCGATACGCAGCTGTCAGCCTGCTCACTCCCGATCGTTGGCTCATCTCGGTGGCCACGACAACAGACGACTACTCGGGTCCGGTGGGTGTGACGACCACAGACCTGACCCAGATCGCATTGAACGAGGTGTGGTGGAAATGAAGACGACAGACGGCCTCTCATCGCTTAGTTGGCGACACGCTGCCTCGCCACTGGCTCTGATTGCATTCCTGCTCATCGCAGCGTTGTTCCTCGCAGGATGCAACGACCAGTCGAGCCCCCGCGTCGCAACCGCGCAAACCGGCCAGGTAGAGCCGAGCGGCCCTGCTTCGGCAGGCTCAAGTAACAAGCTTGCGGACTTCATCGCCGCTGTGCAGAAGTACGTGGACTGTGCACGGGAGCACGGAATGCCAGGCTTGAAGGATCCTGATCAGTTTGGCCGGCTCGTCAACTTCCCTCCCGACGGAGTGTCGGAGAGTGTGGTTCACGAGGTCCGCACCGCGTGCACGAAACTACAGGTGCCGCCGCCGCCGGAAGTCCGCAAGATTTGGGACGCGCAGTACGCCGCGACTATCACCCCTGCCCAGAAGAAGATGTTTCAGGCGTACGCCGACTGCATGCAAGCCAACGGCGCCCCAGACTTTCCCGACCCCCTGCCCAACGGCCTGGACCCCGAGACCGAGTGGGACCAGGCATCAGCAGGTGGCCAACACGCCCTCGCCACGTGCGAGCACATCGTCCGCGGACCAGACTCGGCACCATGATGTGGCCACGTTGCCTAGATCAGGCGACCCGGATGGCTGCCGCGCAGCGGTGCAACTGAGCCGCACCGGAGTGCCTCGGAGTATTGATCTTTGGCAGTCGTGCGAACTTCCGATCATTCGTTGGTCCGAGGAACGGGCTGGTTGAGGACACGAGGTTGTTCTTGTCCTGAACCAGTTCAACCATCTCTCGCCCCCACGCCTGCCAGGCCATCTGGCTCGGCCCGTCGGACCGCCTAGGCAGGTATTCGGGTCCGGAGTGAAGCTGAATGAGCGATGTAATCAAGTTGAGGCTAGGCAGCAACATCCGCCGTTGGCGTGAGATTCGCAGCGGTCCCGGACAGTAGACGAGAGAAGACCTTTCAACTTCAGGCGGCTCTTGGGTTGCGGTGTCCTGATCATCCATCGCATTCCCTCACTACGTCCCGGCGCAACTCGGGATCTGGACCACCTCGATCATTCAGGATTGCGAGAAGACGTATGTCAACAGCAGGCAACGTGGCGCGGCGATTCTCTGTCTCACTTACAACGCTGCTCCTGATCTGCGGGGCGCTAGCCGGATGCGAAGAGGGGGCATCTGAGGAGGCTCGGCCCGCAGTGGGAACCTCCGATGACGCGGCACTTGAGGCCGAGATGGAAGCCTTCATCGCCTCAGGAACCAGGTACGTGAAGTGCCTGCGCTCCTTCGGTCTGACCGTATCCGATCCTGACCCGGATAACTTCGGCGACTCCTCAATCGACATGACAGGATTCAAGAATCCGCAACGAGTACTTCGCCGTGCGCGCCTCGGATGCGAGAAGCTTTCGCCGACTCCCCCGCCACGCGTGAGAAAGCTTATGGGGCTTCCACCTCAAGATGAGGCACCACCGGTTCTTGAACAGAACGACTCCGGCACCCCGTGACCAGGCGTTGACGAGGACGACTAAGACCGAGCCCCTCAGCCGCGATGTCGCAGATGGTTCTAGTTCGAGACCCGCAAAAGGGCGGTGTAACGAAACGTCCCTGTCATCGCATCTCTACAGATGCCGGATCTGTTAGGTACGCCGCCGGCAAGCCACGTCAACGGAGGGCCTCTCATTGAACGAGCGCAGCACAGCCACTCGTCGGACCCTACTCAGCCTGATCGCCGTCCTGGTGGTGGCACTGGTGGCCGGAGCGGCCCTCCTGCTGTGGCCCACTCCGTCCGACCAGGGTCCAGAAACGACGCCCGAGGCCGGCTGGTCACTGGTGACAGTGAAGCGGGAGAACCTGAAGATCAGCACCAGCCTGGAGGGAAAGCTCGGCTACGGCCGGGCCTCCGAGATTCCCTTGCAGGCCAGTGGTGTGGTGACCTGGCTGCCCGACTCGGGGTCGCTGGTCGGTCGTGGGCAGGCTCTGTTGAAGGTCGACAACCGGCCGGTGGTGGTGATGTACGGGGACACGCCGGCGTACCGGGCCATGTACGACACCCGCACCGGCACCACTGACGGCGACGATGCCAGCACCAGCGATGCCGACCCGGCATCCGGGTCTGACCGCACCACCGGCAACGGCAAGGCCAACGCTCCCCCGGCCACACCGGCGCCGCCGCCTCCACCGCTGATGAGCGGGCCCGATGTGGCGCAACTGGAGCAGAACCTCGCGGCACTGGGCTTCGGCGGGTTCACCATCGACGAGGAGTTCACCCCGTATACCGCGGCTGCCGTCAAGCGGTGGCAGAGCGCTCTCGGGATCCCCGTGACCGGGCGGGTCGAGCTCGGGGAGGTGGTCTTCTTGCCCGGTCAGGTGCGGGTCGCCACCGACCGCTCCACGCTGGGGACCAGCGACATCTCCACGGCGGTGAAGGCCACCTCCGCTCAGAAGGTCGTGACCGTGACTGGTCCGGCCGACTCACTGGCCTGGGCCACCGAGGGCGCCCGGGTCTCGATCCTGCTGCCGAACCAGAAGAAGACACCGGGCACGGTGACCAGTGTCAGTGGTAGCGAGAACGGGGATATGTCGGCCAGGATCAGCCTTGCCCGGCCCGGGCAAGCCAACGACTCCGGCTCGGTCACCGTCACCTACGTCTCTCGCCGCGAGAACGACGCCCTCACCGTTCCGGTAACCGCCCTGGTCGCACTGGCCGAAGGCGGCTACGGCCTCCAGCTCCAGGACGGCTCCTACGTCCCCGTCACCCCCGGTATCTACTCAGGCGGAGTCGTCCAGATCACCGGCGACATCCAGCCCGGCACCGAAGTTCGGGACGCCTCGTGACCAACGCGCCCCAGGGTCCCATCAACCGATCCGAGACAAAAGGGACCTGCGCCGAAGCAACAGAGCCGGCCGTCGTCGAGTGTCACGACCTGACCAAGACCTACCCGGGCGACGTACAAGCACTGCGGGGTGTGAGCCTGAGTGTCCGGGCCGGCGACGTGACCGCGATCCTCGGGCCCTCGGGGTCGGGCAAGACCACCCTGCTGCAGCTGCTGGGTACCCTGGACCGGCCCACCTCCGGCACCGTCCGCGTGCTGGGCACTGACATCTCCAATCTCTCCGACCGCGCCCTGTCCCGACTGCGCGCCGAGCGGATCGGGTTCGTCTTTCAGCAGTTCCACCTCTCACCTCTGATGAACGTCCTCGACAACGTCGCTGAGGGGCTGCTCTACTCCGGGGTGGGTCATCGCCGACGTCAGCAGCGCGCTGAGGGCGCTCTCGAACGCCTCGGTCTGGCCCACCGGCTCAACCACCGGCCGACTGCCTTATCGGGTGGGGAACGCCAACGTGTGGCGATCGCCAGAGCCATCGTCGGGCGCCCTGCCCTCGTCCTCGCCGATGAACCCACCGGCAACCTGGACACCGCAAACGGCGCGATCGTGGTTGATTTCCTACGCGAGCTCGCCGCCGACGGCACCGCCGTCGTGGTGATCACCCACGACCCCGACGTCGCCGCCGCCATGGACCACCGACTCGAAGTCCGTGACGGACTGCTCCTGGAACCCGCCATCGGCGCCACCAGCACTACCTTCTCCCGGCCGGAGGCGTGATCCATGGCCCGACTCTCACCGGCCGACGTGGCCCGCGTCGCGAGCCGCGGCCTGCGCGGCCACCCATTGCGGTTCACGCTCTCCGCGCTCGGCATCGCCATCGGCGTGGCGGCTATGGTCGCCGTCGTCGGCATCACCCAGTCCAGTCGAGCCCAGCTCAACGATCAGCTCTCTCAGCTCGGCACCAATCTGTTACGCGCCTACCCCGCCCCCGATCTTCAAGGCCAGCCCACCCGGCTACCGGCCACAGCCGGGGTGATGCTGGACCGGATCGGCCCGGTCACCTCCGCCAGCGGCATCGGCGAACTGACCGACGTCGGTGTCTACCGCTCCCCCTACGTCCCCTCGGGTAAGACCAGCAGCGTCGTCGTCAACGCCGTCGACCCCACCCTGCTGGCCACCCTGCACGGAACCCTCGCCGAAGGCCACTGGTTCACCACCTCCAACGAGGCCTTCCCCACCGTCGTCCTCGGCTCAGCAGCCGCCTCCCGCCTCGGCATCGACACGCCCGGCACCAAACTCTGGATCGACTCCGAATGGTGGGTCGTCACCGGGATCCTCGACCCCCTCCAGCTCGCCCCCGATCTCGACGCCGCCGCCCTCATACCCGCGCAAGCAGCGCGCACCTACACCAGCTTCGACGGCACCCTCACCGGGGTCTACCTACGAGCCGACGAACACCAGATCGTCCCGGTCACCGACGTCGTACCCACGACCGCCTCACCTGAACACCCCGAACAGGTCGGCATCGACCGTCCCTCTGACGCACTCACCGCACAACTCACCGCCAACGACACCCTCAACAGATTGCTCGTGGGACTGGCCGCCATCGGACTCCTCGTCGGCGGCGTCGGGATCAGCAACACCATGATCATCGCCGTCATCGAACGCCGCTCCGAGATCGGCCTGCGCCGCGCACTCGGCGCCACCCGCGGCAATATCGCCGTCCAGTTCCTCTCCGAGTCCGCGCTCATGTCCGCGACCGGAGGACTCACCGGTGCGCTGCTCGGCTACACCGTCACCATCGTCTACGCCAACCTCCAACACTGGGGCCTCAGTCTCCCGCTCTGGATCGGCGCCGCCGCTGTGCTCATCACCGCCGCCGTCGGTACCCTCGCCGGCCTCTACCCCGCTATCAGAGCCAGCCGCGAGTCCCCCACCCATGCCTTAGCCAGCGTCTAGCCCACGACATGGGCAACCCAGCTGGTCCGGACGCATCTACGAGCACTGGCCGAGACCGTGACATGGTCCCGAAGGCAGGACACCCCTCCTGGTAGCGTGTCGCCGCTAATCGACAGTCTTGGTCCGGTATGACGGTTTGCGGCGTGCGGTCTTCTCCAGCGCGTACCACGTAGCAGGAACTGCAGCGGATGACCGCTGCCATCGAAATGGAGGTCGACTGATGGAGATCTGGATCAATCCAGCCTGTTCGAAGTGCCGCAGCGCGGTCTCGGAGTTGGAGTCCAGTGGCGTGGAGTTCACGGTGCGCCGCTACCTGGACGACGTGCCCACCCCCGACGAGCTGACCGCGGTGCTGGACCGGCTCGGGCTGGAGCCGTGGGACGTGGCCCGATCCAAGGAGGCCAAGGAGGCCGGCATCACCCTGCCCAAGGACCCCGAGCACCGCGCCGAGTGGGTGGCTGCCCTGGTGGCCAACCCGCGTGCCATCCAGCGCCCGATCCTGACCGCTACCGACGGCACCACAGTGGTGGGCCGCGACCCCGAGTCGCTGGCCCGGGTGATCGAGGCGGAGCGGCACCCCTGAGCTTGATCGGTATTCAGGGACTGCGGTGGAAGCGGAAGTCTCCCGAGGCGAGGCGTTCGAGCCAGTACTGGGTGTCGTGCGCCAACCGGTGGTGATGGGGACAGAACAAGACCGCGTTGTCGATGTCGGTCTTCCCACCCTGATACCAGGGCTTCACATGATGTCCATGACACCACGCCGCCGGAATGTCACAACCCTCAGCACGACACCGCCGATCACGCTCTTGGATCGCGGTAAGCGCCGCGCCCGTGTAGAACCGCCGCCCCCGTCCGACATCGAGTACCTGACTCTTCCCGCCCAAGACCATCGGGATGATGGTCGCCCGACAGGCCAGATACCGTGCTTGAGCTGCAGAGATCCGGTCGTGGGACTCACCGGGTGCCCGGGCGAGTAGGTCTGCGGTACCGAGTTCATCGCGTAGCTCGTCCAGGGTGGTGGTGACGATCAGGGTGGTCGCGTTTCCACCATGAACCGGCAACCGGGTGGGTCGATCGCATCCAGCAGGTCGATGAACGCCTCCGCAGCACGCCGCGGATACGGGAGCCTCTGTAACGGATGCGGATCAGCCAACTCCATCTCCTCACCGGTCGCGGTAGTACGGGATGGGTTGGTGTAGGCGTGGAGGTAGAACGCCAACCTCGCTGCGGTGACATCGGGGACCAGGATCGAGATTCTGGTCGTGCCATCGCCCAGGCCCTGCTTCCGCAGCCGTTGCTTCTCGGTCGCGACCCGTTCCTGGTGCTCAAGCTTCTTGGCCTCGATCCGGTCGAAGAGGTCAGAATCGAGCACTTCCAGGATCCGACGTCCCGCACACCGCAATTCCTCAGGATCAAGGGTCGCAGCCAAGCCGATCAACGCCTCCTCGGCCTGACGGAGCGTCTCGCTGGAGATCTCGAGGGAGATCTCATCGGGTAACTCGACCAGATCGTCCAGGGCCCGAACGATCGCTCGGGCCTGGGAGAGGAGCACCCGACCGTCGCGGACCGCGGCAGCGAGGTGCTCCCACCGGGTGAACGCTTCCGCGAGCCGAAACTCGGCCCGGAGCTCGGCGCGGTTCAGGTGAGCGTGGTCCGCCACCCAATGCCCCGCGTCACGAGACCCCGTAGTCGCGGCAAGGTCATCGGCACCGACCACGATCCGAAGACGCAACTCCGCCAACCGCGACGCAGCACGCGTCAGCTGAAGCAGAGCGTCACCCTTCTCTACCGAAGTCATGTACACCGACTGGCAGTCCGCCACCTCAGACAAAGTGGCGAGAAGCGTGTCGGCAGCGGCCAGGATCGGATGTACCACAACCTGCACCTCCCAACCTCAATCGACTCGAACATTTGTTCGATCATAGCCGAGATTCAGGATGAATGTCCATCAACAATCCACCGACCCACGACCCACCGGTTCGACTTCCGGATCGTGACGGGACCGCATGTCCGGTCCCGTCACGAAGGGTCCACGAGGCCACCCGACCCGCCGACCCACCTTCTCGATCTCTAGGGTTGTCCGCATGCAGGTGGTGGTGGTCGGCGGCGGGTTCGGCGGCATGGCTGCGGCGGCGAGACTGGCCAAGTTGGGTCATCAGGTCACGCTGCTGGAAGCGACCGCCAGGCTCGGTGGAGCCCTGGTCGAGGTAAACCGCGACGGATTCAGCTGGGACGGCGGGGCGCATCACACCCTGCTCCCGGCGGTGGTACGCGACCTATTCCGCAAGTCCGGACGCCCGTTGGAACGCGAACTCGACCTGGAGCCGCTGCAGTTCGTGGTCGAGCACCGATTCACCGACGGATCCGCCCTGCGACTGGAAGGCGGATCTCGGGGTGCCCAACTGCGCGCCGCCGAGAGGCTCGGTCCCGGCCTGGGGGCCGTCTGGGTCGATCATGTGGCCGCCTACGGCCGGGACTGGGAGTTGTTACGCCGCGACTACTTCGAGCGCCCGTGGACCCCGGAGCTCGCCAGCCGAGAGCTGCAAGCGGTGCTGGGCAGCCGGGAGAGCCTGTACAAGCGGGTCCGCGCGACGCTGCCTGACGAGCGACTCCGGGCGGCCGCCACCCACCGGGTGCTGCTGGAGGGGCACGACCCCCGCAGGGTTCCGGCCTGGCTGGGACTGAGCAGCTACGTGGAGCAGAAGTTCGGCGCCTGGCGGGTGCCGGGCGGGATGCACCGGCTGGGCCAGGCGATGGCCGACCGGCTCGGTACCCGCAAAGTGCACGTCGCCACCTCGACTACGGTCACCGATCTGGTGGTCACCAGAGGTCGGGTACGCGGAGTCCGGACCGCCGAGGGGGCCCTGCCCGCTGAGGTGGTGGTGGTGGCGATCGACCCGCATCGCCTGCCCGCCCTGAACGGCTCGGTCCGCCGGACGACCAGCACCACCTTGCCCCGGATGGTGCACCTGGGCCTGCGCGCCGAGAACCTGCCCGACCTGGGACCGGAGGGACATGAGGTGGTGCTGCACGGAGATCCGATTCTCACGATCCGCACCGGCGGCACCGCTCCCGAGGGACACGTGGCCTGGACGGTGCTGTCGCGCGACAACGGTCGCAGCGATGTGCTGGATCTGCTGGCCACCCGCGGCGTCGATGTGCGCACTCAACTCGTGACCCGGATCGACCGCTCCCCCACCGAACTGACCGCCGAGTGGGGCGGCTCCCCCTTCGGCACCCGCTGGGACGGTCGCAATACGGTGACCCGCCGGCTCGGCCCAGCTACTCCGATCGAGGGTGTCTACGCCGCCGGCGCCCACGCCACCCCGGGCGCCGGTCTGCCCTTCACCGGCCTGTCCGGGGCCCTGGTCGCCCAGGTGATCGGCAAAGCCTGAGCACTGGAACGTGGTGGTAACTGTCTGGGTATAGGCCGCTACGGAACCACGGCTTTAGGACCTACCTGCTGAATGAACGTGATCTGATACCGCCTATGAAGGCAAGAATCGTCACGTCTCTCTCCGCACTTCTTGGGGCGGGAGCCGTTCTCGTTCTGATTACAGACCTGTGGCCAGACGCTAGGGCATGGGCCGAAGATCACTGGTGGGTCGGTTGGTTCGTCGCGATCCTGTTCCTGGCGACGGCAGTTGTCCTATTCGACGCGTCTGAGTGGGACCGAACGGCTCGAACCCGGGCGAAGGCTGCCGAGTCTAAGCAGAGCGAGTTGGCGGAGGAGGTGGACAGTCTTCAGGCAAGGGTCCGGGCGTTCGCCCCCGCCCCTCACCCCTCTAGGAAGGACCCCATTCTACGGATCAGTGGACGAGCCCACGAAGGGACGACCTACACGCTCTCCAACCACAATGACTTCTATGCGATCTATGACATCGAAATCCACAGCGCAACACCCGGCGTCGAGGTCGTGGAAATCACAAACACCTACCTGCAGCCGGGCGGGGACATGGCGATCGTCAACGTCGAGTTCGCGGACGGAACCCCGATCCCCTGGCGCGCGATCATCAACTACCAGATTCGCAAACCTCTCAGTTCTGAAAGCAACCTTCAAGGCTGATCTAGGAAACCGTGCAGGGGTCCGGGAGCTAGGAACCGTAGCTGCTCCGGAGCCCTGCGAGAGGACCACGCGCCTTGGGAGAAGGGGTACCCGGCGCATGGGGTCTAAGTGCGGCGATGCCGCTTGGCGTAGCTGTCGGGGCGGAGGTCCCCTTGGCGGTACCAGCAATCCGTGGCATCCCGGAGTGCATCGGGCAGGCATCCCGATTGCGGCCCATCCAGGGGCATCCCTTGACCCACGCAGTGCACGAGACTCACCGGTTGCTTCATCCCCACCGCTCCCTACCGAGCAGCAGGCTGATAGCGAGGCTGGTCAGCAGGCCCAACAGGTTGCTGGCGACCAGTGCGGCAGCAATCAGGGCTGTACCTCCGCCCGCTCATTGTGGCCGGTGGCCTTCAGGTGCAGACCGATTCCCGCGCCGGAGTAGACACCAGGTTTGCACACCCGGCAGCGGAACCGACGAGCGTTGGTGCCTGCCGCGAGTCGCCTTCCGCTGCACCTGGAGACCCGCCTCGTTCAGTACGTGCGTCCTGTGGCCACGACTGGTCAGACGGCTCATGCATGCTCCGAGCTTCGTGTTCCTCCAAGCCAACCGGGGTCCAGAACTGGCTGCCGCACGTCGGACAGGCGTGCTGTGGAGTCCGGCTTGCCCGAAGAATCTGGTGGCATCAGGCCAACCCCAACGGCTTCAAGTCACGCCGGATGTGCTTCGGGGTCTTCTGGCCCCCACGTTCACGGTGTACGGGTCTGCCTCGGTCTCGCCCTCCACCAGTTCCGCGTGCACTACGTCGTCGTCCTGGTAGTGAGGCAGCACAGTGGCTCCCGGTACCCCCTGCGTGGGTCGTGCGGGTCCAGCGGGCCATAGGTCAGCGCTCCTGCAACGCCGCCCAGATCTCCCGGGTCGCCTTGGACCGGTTCAGGGTGTAGAAGTGCAGGCCGGGAGCACCGCCGGCCAGGAGCTCGCGGCACATCTCGGTGGCCAGGGCGATGCCCTCGGTGCGCAGAGCGGCCGGGTCATCGGCCAGCGGCCGGAGCCGGGCCAGCACGTCGGCGGGCATCTGGCGACCGGAGAACTCGACCATCTTGGTCATCGATTTCAGGTTCAGGATCGGCATGATGCCCGGGATGATCGGGATGGTGACGCCGACCGCCCGGGCCCGCTCGACCATCCCGAAGTAGTCCTCGACCCGCAGCACCATGTCGGAAATCGCGAACTCGGCACCGGCCTCCTGCTTGAGCAACATCACCTTGGCGTCGTCGTCCAGGGTCGGAGCGCTGCGGTGCCCCTCGGGGAAGGCCGCGACACCCACCGAGGCGCCCACGGTCTCCCTAACCAGGGCCACCAGCTCGCTGGCGTACTGCACTCCCCCGGGTGTCGGCACCCAGTCGGCGCCCGGGCCCTCCGGTGGGTCGCCGCGCAGGGCCAGCACGTGATGCACTCCGACCGCGGCCAGATCCCGCAGAATCGTGCTGAGCTCCTCGACGGTGTGCCCGACACAGGTCAGGTGGGCCACCGGCAGCATCGTGGTCTCGGTAGCGATCCGGCCGGTGATCGCGACGGTCCGGTCCCGGGTCGCCCCACCGGCTCCGTAGGTGACCGAGACGAAGGTCGGGTTCAGCGGCTCCAGCTCCGCGATCGAGCGCCACAGCACCGTCTCTCCCTCGGCGTCCTTGGGCGGGAAGAACTCGAAGCTGATCGTCGTCTCCCCGGCCCGGACTCGTGCGCCGATGCTCGGCGGCCTGCCCGCGGAGCCAGTGGTGCTCATGGGACCCGATCCTAGGTTCGGACCGCCCCGCTGAGGCGTGGGTGTCCACTGGCTAGGCTCATAGACGTGACCACCCCTGCCGACAGCACCGCGACCACCTGGGACCCGACCGAGTTCCGCGCCGCCCTGCAGAAGGTGCTCGACGAGTTCCTGGACAACCAGGCGGCGCTGCTGGCTCCGCTGGGACCGGACGCCGGTCGGCTGCACGCCGCGGCCCGAGAGGCCGTGAGCGGCGGCAAGAGGTTCCGGGCCGCATTCTGCTGGTGGGGCTACCGTGCGGTACGTCCGGCACCCGTCGACGAGACCGCACTGCTGCGCGCCTGCGCCGCGCTCGAATTGCTACATGCCAGCGCCCTGGTGCACGACGACTTCATGGATGCCTCCGACACCCGCCGCGGACATCCGGCGGTGCACAAGGCCTTCGAGGCCGAGCACATCACCGCCGGCTGGCGCGGCGACCCGGAGCAGTTCGGCGCCTCGGCCGCGATCCTGCTCGGCGACCTGCTGCTCGGCTGGGCCGACGAACTGCTACGCACGTGCGGACTCGGCGCCACCGAGGTGGCCGCGGCGACCCGGGTGTTCGATGCCTGCCGGACCGAAGTCATCGCCGGTCAGTTCCTGGACGTCTCGGTCCAGGCCCGCGGACACGCCGACGTCGACACCGCGATGACGGTGCTGCGCTGGAAGTCGGCCAAATACTCGATCGAGCGCCCGTTGCATATCGGTGCCACCCTGGCCGGAGCCACCCCCGAGACGGTCACCCGGCTCACCGACTTCGGGCTGCCGATCGGCGAGGCGTTCCAGCTGCGAGACGACCTGCTGGGCGTCTTCGGCGACCCCGCCACCACCGGCAAACCGGCCGGAGACGACCTGGTCGAAGGCAAGCGGACGGTACTGGTGGCCCTGGCCCTGGAAAGCGCCGGCGAGGCCGATGCAGCCGAACTGGACGCGGCCCTGGGCACCGACCTGAGTGAGGCCCAGGTGCAGCGGTTGCGCGACGTCTTCACAGAATCGGGCGCCCTGGCCGAGGTGGAGCGGATGATCGGCGAGCTCAGTTCCCACGCCCTGGCCGCACTCGACACCGCGGCACTGGACCCGGCCGGGAGCACGGTGCTGCGGCAACTGGCGCTGGCCGCCACCCAGCGCGTGCTCTGAGCTCGATAGGTGACCGTTCGTGACGCTACAACCGGACCCGAGGAGTGGGGTCAGCTACCGAGCAGAGTCGGATCCCCGCCACGCAGGAACACCACGAAGGGCCGCCCGGGGACGCTGGAGTGCTCGATGAATATCTCCATCAACACATCGAAGGTGGACCGGTCCGCCGTCCAGAGCGTCGCCCAGTCATCCCAGACCAGCAGCACACCGCCCGGCTCCTCACGCGACAACAACTCGTCGAGACAGTCGTCCAGGGCATCCAGATTGACCCCGTAGTACTCCTCGAAGGACAGCTCCCGGCCGATCGCGGCCAGCACCTCGTGCTTGGTGTCCAAGCCCACCCCGGCGAGGTGGCCGAACTGCCAGCCCGCCTGCACGGTACTGACCCGGATCGCCTCGACCGGATCGTCGTTGTCCCACGTCGACACCGTCGAGGGGCCTTCGGCCAGAGCCTCGGCCAGGCCGGGAACCCCGTCGCTCGCCGCACCTGCCACGGAGTCGCTCATCTGCGGATCCTCTCGAACGTCTGGTAGTGGTCGGCGGTCCAGTAGTACTCCCCGGCGTCGCCGGTCACGATGCGCCGGGCACCGGCATGACTCACACCGGGCGTCGGCACCGTGTACTCGCGGTAGTGACCACGCCCCTTCCTCGGCAGCACACCCTCGTAGTTGCCGAAGGTGGATCCGTCCTTCTGGCGGACGAAGGGGCCGCCGTCCTCGATCGCGACCAACACCTGACGGGCCTCGGCGGGAAGGGCCGACTCGGCCACCCACCGCAGCCCCGAGGCCGGGTCGAGCACGGCCTCGGTCGCGTTCCGGCCGGCAGTGGCGCTGCTGCTCGGGGTGGCATCCGGCTCGGCTCCGCCATCCTGATCCACCCACCAGACGACCAGCGCCAGCACCACGGCGAGGACGGCCCCGATCCAGGTACGTGGCTCCTTGAGCCGGTCGGCGAGCGATTTCCGGGCGACTGCCATCGTGCCGGACCCGCTCAGAGAGCCATGGCCTGAGCGCGACGCTTGACCTCGGAGCCCCGGTTCTCGCGGAGCGCATCGATCGGGCGGCCCGGCAGCTCGAGATCGGTGAACATCCAGGCGATGATCTCCCGATCGCTGTAGCCACCGTCGTGCATCATCGTGACCAGGCCCGAGAGCCCCTTGACCAGTTCGCCGTCCTGGACGAACAGCGTCGGCACCTGCTGACCCGTGCCCGGGCTCGGCACCGCTGCGGCGATCTGGTGCTCCTTGATCAGGGCGCGCACCCGGCTGACCGTGACCCCGAGGGCCCGGCCGGTGGCCGCCCAATCGCTCCAGTCGACGACCAGGACCGCCAGATCGGCTTCGGCGAGCGGGCCAGAGGGCTGTGGAGTGCTGCTGTCGTTCATGGAGCCACTCTTTCACGGGGCCGCCCGCCGAGCGCTCCCGGCGCGTCAAGGAGCCGCCGGGCCCGGTGGGGTCCGTACGATTGGCTCGACCCCACTTCCCCGCCGGGGTCGGATGAGGACGTGACGTGAGCGACGAGCAGCCGCCCGCCCCAGGCGACTTCGCCGACCAGTTGGTCGGCCGCCTGCTCGACGGTCGGTACCGCGTCACCGAGCGGGTGGCCCGCGGTGGGATGGCCAGCATCTACCGAGCCATCGATCTACGACTCGACCGTGAGGTCGCGGTCAAGGTGATGCACCCCGGGCTGGCGGAGGACCGCACCTTCGCCGATCGCTTCGTCCGCGAGGCGCGGGCCGCGGCCCGGCTCTCACATCCGCATGTGGTCTCGGTCTTCGACCAGGGCACCGACGGCGACGTGCTCTTCCTGGCGATGGAGTACGTGCCAGGTCGCACCCTGCGCGACGTGATCAGGGACGAGGCGCCGATGCGCCCACTGCGAGCCCTGACCCTGCTCAAACCGGTGCTTCAGGCGCTCTCGCATGCCCACAAGTCCGGCCTGGTACACCGTGACGTGAAGCCCGAGAACGTGCTGATCGGCACCGACGGATCGATCAAGGTCGCCGACTTCGGCCTGGCCCGCGCGGTCTCGGCCGACACTCAGCACACCGCGACCGGCGGGGTGCTGATCGGTACCGTCTCCTATCTGGCCCCCGAACTCGTCGTGGAGGGCCGGATCGATCCACGTGTCGACGTGTACGCGGTCGGGGTGCTGCTCTACGAACTGCTCACCGGAGCCAAGCCGCACGAGGGCGACACCCCGATCCAGATCGCCTACGCCCACGTGCATACCGACGTGCCGGCCCCCTCGCTGCGGGTCCCCGGGCTACCCGACTATGTGGATGCGCTGGTGGCCCGGGCCACGGCCCGGGACCGGACCCTGCGCCCCGCCGATGCCTCGGTCCTGCTGCGCTACGTGAACCTGGTCGGCCAGGCCCTGTCCGAAGGTGTCGAGAGCGACGCCGACCTGGTCTCGGACCTGCGACCGATGTCACCGCATCCGAGTACCGGCGAGCTCGTCACCACCGACGAGGCACCCGACCCCTACGACACCGCCGATCTGACCCAGCTACGTGAACCCCGCGAGTCTCCCGTCGCGACCCCAGCGGCTACCGAGGAGGTGACCCAGCAACTGCGCACCCCCGGCCCCCCGCCACCCCGCCACCCCGGACCGGCTCCGCGGCGACGCCGCCGCGGCCTGCTGGTACTCCTCGCAGCCCTGGTGCTCGCCCTGGTCGTCGGGGCCGGAGCCTGGTGGTTCGGCTGGGCCCGCTACACGATCACGCCGGGTGTACTCGGACTGGACCAGGCCGCGGCGACCAGCAAACTCAAGGAAGCCGGCCTCGAGGTCGCCCTGGGCGATCCGGCGTTCTCCGAATCGGTGCCGACCGGGCATGTGGTGAGCACCGAGCCGGGGCGTGGCGAGAAGATCCTCGACCACGGCACGGTGAGCCTGGTGCTGTCCAAGGGCAAGGAGCGCTATCAGGTGCCCGCGTTGGGCAGACTGGACCTGGTCAAGGCAGAAGATGCCCTGCGGGCCACCAACCTGACGATCGGCTCGACCTCGGAGAAGTTCAGCGAGAAGGTCGCCGAAGGCCAGGTCATCCGCAGCGACCCACGTCGCGGCACGGAGCTACGCCGGGGCGACAAGGTGAATCTGGTCCTGAGCAAGGGAAGAAAGCCGTTCCCGATCAAGGACTGGACCGGGAAGGATGCCGACAAGGCCAAGGCCGCGTTGAGCAAGCACTTCACCGTGACCATCGGCTCCGAGCAGTATTCGGACACGGTCGCCGACGGCGCCGTGATCTCCCAGACTCCAGCCGGCGGCACCGGCTTCCGGGGGGACACGATCACCCTGAGCGTCTCCAAGGGCCGGGAACTGATCGAGATCCCCAATCTGCGAGCCACCGGTGTGGATTCGGCCACCAAGAAGCTCGAAGGACTGGGATTCAAGGTCCGCACCGAGCACGACACCGTGTACCTGGGCCTTGGGTACGTCTCGCGATCCTCGCCCGGCTTCGGACAGATGGCCCGCAAGGGCAGCACCATCACGCTGTACCTGGTCTGAATACGTGTTCTGAGAGGATCTGAGCATGCCCTCCGCATCCGCTGAGTACTCCCCTGCCCTGAGCAGGCCGATCGGTGCTCACCAGTCGGCGAACAAGGCGGCACTGCACAGGTGGCGCGAGTGCGCGGCCGGCTGACCGGGCGGGTCCCCACCGGACTGCTGGCAGCCGGGGCGCTGCTGGCCACCACGGCGATGTGGGGCTCGACCTTCCCGCTCACCAAGGACCTGCTGGATCGGGTGCCGACCCTGGATTACCTGGCCGTCCGATTCGCGATCGCGGCGGCCGTGATGCTGGTGATCGCCCACCGTTCGGTACTCCGACTCTCGACCCGATCCCGCAACCGTGCCCTGGTGCTCGGTGTCGTCTACGCCCTGGCCCAGATCCTGCAGACCGCCGGACTGGCCCACACCTCGGCCAGCGTGTCCGGATTCGTGACCGGCCTCTACGTGGTGGCCACTCCGCTGCTGGCCGCGGTGTTGCTGCGCACCAGGATCAGCCTCTCGGCCTGGTGCGGAGTCGTCGTGGCGACGATCGGGTTGGGGATCTTGACCCTGGACGGCTTCTCGATCGGGTTCGGCGAGACGATCACCCTGGGCAGTGCGATCCTCTACGCCCTGCACATCGTGGGCCTGGGTGCCTGGTCGCGAGCCGAGGACGCGCTGGGCATGTCGGTGGTGCAGCTGTGTGCGATCGCGGTGGTCTGCTTCATCGGCACCGCACCGGACGGACTGGTACTGCCGAGCACCGGCATCGACTGGCTCTCGGTGATCTACATGGCATTGTTCGCCGGCGCCTTGGCGCTGGTGGCGCAGACCTGGGCACAGGCTCATCTGCCGCCCACTCGCAGCGCGATCATCATGAGCATGGAGCCGGTCTTCGCCGCTTCGTTCGCGGTGGCCTTCGGCGGCGAGCAGCTGACCGAGCGGCTGGTGGTGGGCGGCGCCCTGGTGCTGAGCGCCATGCTGGTGGTCGAGCTCGCCCCGGCCCGAGGCCGCCACGGGCCATCGGGCGCGGATCCACCCAACCCTGGTTCCGTGCAACACCTCACGATTTGATGTCGAGCAGGTCACGAACCGGACGCGGTGTTCCCGCATGCTGATAAATGCCGCCGTCCACCTGACCCGGTGACCTAGCGTCTGAGATGTCCCCACGAAAGGCACGTCCATGGTGATCGTGATGGCGCCCGACGCCACCGAGTCCGACATCGCGCAGGTCGTCGAGCGCGTCGAAGCCGTGGGCGGATCCGCCTTCGTGAGCAAGGGCGTGGTGCGCACCATCATCGGGCTCGTCGGAGACATCGACTCGTTTCACAGCCTCAACCTGCGGACTCTGTCGGGAGTCGCCGACGTGCGCCGGATCTCGGACCCGTACAAATTGGTGAGTAGACAGCATCATGCCGGGCGATCCACCGTCTGGGTGGGACCCGAGAGCCATCAGGTGCCGATCGGGCCGGACACCTTCACCCTGATCGCCGGCCCGTGCGCGGTGGAGAGCACCGACCAGACCCTGCAGTCCGCCCAGATGGCCAAGGCGGCCGGCGCCACGCTGCTGCGCGGTGGTGCCTTCAAACCGCGAACCTCGCCCTACGCCTTCCAGGGACTCGGCATGGCCGGCTTGGAGATCCTGGTCCAGGTCAGCGAGGCTACCGGGCTGCCGTTCGTGACCGAGGTGGTCGATGCCCGCGACGTGCCCGAGGTGGCCGAGCACGCCCACATGTTGCAGATCGGTACCCGCAATATGACCAACACCGGACTGCTCCAGGCGGTCGGCGACGCGGGTCGGCCGGTGATGCTCAAGCGTGGGATGAGCTCGACCATCGAGGAGTGGCTGATGGCGGCCGAGTACATCGCCCAGCGTGGAAATCTCGATATCGTGCTGTGTGAGCGCGGGATCCGGACCTTCGAGCCTGCGACCCGCAACACCCTGGATGTCTCGGCGGTGCCTGTGGTCCAGGCGGCGAGCCACCTGCCGATCGTGGTGGATCCCTCCCACGCCTCGGGCCGCAAGGAGTTGGTGGTCCCGCTGTCCCGGGCCGCTATCGCGGTGGGCGCGGACGGACTCATGGTCGACGTGCATCCCAAGCCCGAGGAGGCCATGTGCGACGGGACCCAGGCCCTACACGGCACCGATCTACGGGAGTTGGCCACCTCGGTACGTCGGCTGAGTAAGGCGGTGGGTCGGGTCAGCGCCGCCGATCGGATCCGCTAGCAAGGCTGAGAGGGCGGTTCTGCTGGACAGATGTCCAGCAGAACCGCCCTCTGACCGGTGAGGAGGCGTTTCTACCTCCCCCGCCGGTAACAAGTAGTGCCTTCTCAGCGCTGGCGGCCGGCCGAGGCGCTCTTCAGCATCTCGGCCACCAGGAAGGCGAGCTCGAGGGACTGGACCCGGTTCAGCCGCGGGTCCACCACGGACTCGTAACGGTGGGCCAGACCGGCCTCGTCGATCTCCTCGCCACCGCCCAGCACCTCGGTGACGTCGTCGCCGGTCATCTCGGCGAGCACACCACCCGGCCAGGTGCCCAGGTCACGGTGCACGTCGAAGAAGCCCTGCACCTCATCGATCACGTCGTCGAAGTTGCGGGTCTTGTAGCCGTTGGAGGACTCGAAGGTGTTGCCGTGCATCGGGTCGCACACCCAGGCCACGGAGATGCCCTCGGCCGCCACCTTCTCCACGATCGGCTTGAGACCCTCGCGGATCTTGGAGGAGCCGAAGCGGGTGATGAAGGTCAACCGACCCGGTTCGTTGTCGGGGTTGAGCGCCTTGGCCAGCGCCACCGCGTCGTCCGGGGTGGCGGTAGGACCGAGCTTGACCCCGATCGGGTTCTTGAGCGCCTTGAAGTACTCGACGTGGGCACCGTCGAGCTGGCGGGTGCGCTCACCGATCCAGACGAAGTGTCCCGACACGTTGTACGGGGCCTCGGTCCGCGAGTCGATCCTGGTCATCGCGTGCTCGTACTCCAGCAGCAACGCCTCGTGGCTGGAGTAGAAGTCGACACGGTGGAACTCGTCAGGGTCCGAACCGATCGCACCCAGGAAGTCGAGTGCCTTCTCGATCTCGTTGGCCAACTGCTCATAGGCGCGAGCGAAAGGTGAGGTGCGGACGAAGTCTGTGTTCCAGGTGTGCACCTGGCGCAGGTCCGCGTAGCCACCGGTGGTGAACGCCCGGATCAGGTTGAGGGTCGCGGCCGAGGCGTTGTAGACGTCGATCATCCGCTGCGGGTCGGGGATCCGCGACTCGGGGGTGAACTCGAACCCGTTGACCGCGTCACCACGGTAGGCGGGCAGGGTCACCCCATCGCGGGTCTCGGAGTCCGAGGAGCGGGGCTTGGCGTACTGACCGGCCAGCCGACCGACCTTGACCACCGGTACCGAACCCGCATAGGTCAGCACCACGGCCATCTGCAACAGCACCCGCAGTTTGTTGCGCACGTTGTCGGCAGTGACACCGTCGAAGGTCTCGGCGCAATCCCCTCCCTGGAGCAGGAAGGCCTCGCCGCGGGAGACCGCGGCCAGCTTCTCCTTGAGCTCGTCACACTCGCCGGCAAAGACCAGCGGTGGGAGCGTGCGCAACTTCTCCACGGCGCCGTCCACTGCGGACGCGTCGGGATAGGTCGGCTGCTGCAAGGGACCGATGGCGTGCAACTGCTCAAGGGACGGAAGGTTCACACCGCTCATATTACGTGGCCGCACCACCGCACCAGGGGCCTGTCCCGACCGGTGGCCATGTGACTAGGGCAAACCGGCGAGGGTTCGCTCAGCGTGCGAGCCAACCGCCCAGCATCCGTTGCAGCAGGGCCAGGGCACCGGCTGCTCCCAACTGCGACCCATCGGCTCCGGCGGCGTGCGTCACCCGGACCACCAGAGCCCCGATCAGGTCGGCGCAGGCAGACGGCTCCGGCTCGCCCAGGTCATCCAGCGCCTCGATCAGCGCGGCTCGCATCCGGTCGTGGAAGCTGGCCATCGGGCCGGCCAATAGCACCGGATCCACCACCCTGGTCAGGGCCTGGGCAGCCGCCTGTTCGGCCGAGTCGAACAGCTCCACATTGCTGACGACATACGCCCAGACCCGGTCCGCCGGGGTGACCGCGGCATCCATCGCCGCCAGCACCCGGTCCGACCATTCGGGAAGCACCTGGTCCACGAGTGCCGCCATCAGATCCTCACGCGAGGAGAAGTAGGAGTAGACGCTGGAGCGGGCCAGTCCGGCCTGCTCGCCTACCGCTGCGAGAGAAGGGCCCACGCCGGTCTGGGCCAACAGCTCCCGAGCGGCTGCCAGAAGCGCTCGGCGCTGTTGCGCACGGTGCTCGACCACGGTAGCTGCATTGATCCGGGGCACGAGCCCTCCTCTCCCCTCGCGATATCGGACGATCTCGATCTCGGTAGGTGCGCTCAGGTCTGGTAGGGCCCGAGCCTTCCGTCCATCATCTCCAATACCCGATCACAGTGCGCGAGCACGTCATGATCGTGAGTCACCATCACCGTCGCCACACCGTGCTCGGCGGTCTCGCGAGCGAGTAACCGCACCACATCGTGACTACGCTGACGGTCCAGAGCCGCTGTGGGTTCGTCCACCAGGAGCACTGCGGGTCGACTCACCAGGGCCCTGGCGATTCCGACCCGCTGGCGTTCCCCTCCCGACAACTGGTGCGGCCTGCGGTCGGCCTTGGCCTCCATACCGACCTCCGCCAGCAGGGCCATCGGGTCTCTCGGCGCCTCGACCCGACCGAAGGTCAGCGGATAACGCAGCTGCTCCACCGCACTCAGGGCCGGCAGCAGGTTGCCGGACTGGAACACGAAGCCGATCCGCTCGCGGCGCAGCGCGGTCAGCTCACGTGCCGACTTCCCGGCCGTCTCCACCCCGGCGATGCGGACGCTGCCCGACTCGGGGACGGTCAGGGCACCGGCCACGGCCAGCAGGGTGGACTTGCCCGACCCCGAGGGTCCGACCACCGCGACGAACTCACCCGGAGCCACCTCCAGGGCGACATCATCCAGCGCGATCACGGTGTCATCGCCGTCACCGTGGCTCAGGGTGACCCCACTCAGCTGCAGTCCCCGACGGGTTTCGGTCAGTGCGGTCATCGGTTGCCTCCCAGGGCACTCAGCGGGTCGACCCGGGTGATCCGGAGAACGGCCACCCCGGCACCCACCATGCCGAGGACGACCAGGAGCAGTGCCGCCAGCGCGACCGGAGCCAGGTCCAGCGCGAAGGGCATCGGGCTACTGGTCAGCATCGCCCCCATCCCGACTCCCACCAGCACACCGACGGCGGTCGAGGCCAGTAGCAGGATCAGGGACTGGACCAGGCTGTCTCGCAGCAGGTAGCCGGTGGAGGCCCCCATCGCCCGGCTGACCGCGATCTCACCCTTGCGCTGAATGGTCACGACCGTGAAGAACGCCCCGACCACCAGCGCCGAGATCGCGTAGAGGAATCCCTGGATCAGGGTGAGGGTCATGGTCTCGGCCGTATAGCCCGGGGAGGCACCGAAAGACTTCTCCAGGGGCATCACATCCGTTTCGGCCAGGCGGTCCGCAGCCGCCAGATCGGCCGCTCCCGAGGTCTTCAGAGCCACCGCGGTGAACTCCGTCGATGCGTGCTCGGGCATCCTCTCGCCGGGCCGGACACCCGCCTTGATCTGCTGCCACACGGGCAACGGAACGTACGCGACGTCGACGTGCCCGAAGGTGGCCTGCTCATCGAGGACTCCGACCACCTCGAGCTCGATCCCCAGCTGTTCGACGGTCACCGTGTCACCCAGCCGCACTCCGTCGTCCAACGACGTGCTGCTGACCACGATCCCGGTGGATCCATCGGCCAGACCGGTGCCCTGCGAGGTGCCGGGGTCGATGAAGGAGCCCGGCTCGACACCGAAGAGGGCGAGGTCGACCTCGACCCCGCGTCCGGTCCGGGCATTGACCAGGGTGTTACCGAACGGTGCCGCCTCGATCACCCCGGGCTGCTCGCGCCAGGCGGCCAGGGCCTTCTGGTCCACCACCGAACGCGAGAAGGCCGAGTCCTCGGAGACCCCCGCCGCGAACGCGAAATGGGTGACGGGCATCTTCTTCAGCCCCGAGACGCCGTCGTTGACGAGGCCCACCGAGAGTCCGGAGAGCAGCACCATCAGCAACGCGATCAGGGCGACGACGGCGCCCATCAGGGCGAACCGCCCGCGGGCGGATCTGAGTTCACGCAGGGCCAGGAACATCAAGCCCCCCAGGTTCTTCTCGACATCATGTCGAGAAGGTTATCGACGCTGCGTCGAGAAGAATCTGGCGGGGCTCCCTTCCGCCGGCTGCTCGCCGGTTACTCCAGATGATCGATATCGCGGAACCCGGTCTTCTGCGACCGCACCGAACGATTGAACGCCCAGGTCAGGGCCCACAGCACGACGCCGACCGCGAGCATCCCGGCGGCCACCTTGTACTGGATCATCTGGTCCGAGAGCCGGGCCCACGGACCGAGCAGGAACAGGCAGGCGGCCGCCCCGACGACCGGAAGCAGGGTCGGTGCCCGGAAGGCGCCCGGAGGGGTCGGCTCACGCCGCAGCACCAGGCAGGCCACGTTGACGATCGAGAAGACGGCGAGCAGCAGGGTCGCGGTGGTGCCCGAGAGCGCTGTCACCGAGTTATCGCTCAACTGGCCGACCACGATGATCAGCACGAACGCGAGTGTGGTGGTGAACACGATCGCCGCCCAGGGCGACTGCCGACCCGGCAGCACCTTCGACAGACTGCGCGGCAGCACGTCCTGACGTGCCATCCCGTAGATGAGCCGGGACGCCATCAACATATTCAGCAGCGCGGTATTAGCCACCGCGAAAACCGTCAGGAAGGGGAAGATGTCGTCGATGGGAAGGCCCGGCGCCCCGTGTTTGACCACATCGATCAGCACCCCCGTCTCGGAGGTCTGCCCACCGACGATCACCTCGTGCGGGATCACCGCCACCACCGAGATGGCGACCAGCATGTAGATGACCACGGCGATCCCCAACCCGGTGAACATCACCTTGGGGAACACCTTGAGCGGGTTCTTGGTCTCCTCGACCATGTTGACCGAGTCCTCGAAGCCGACCATCGAGAAGAACGCGATCGCCGTGGCCACCGTGACCGCCATGAACAGCCCCCGGTCGTCGGCGTTCTCGAACACGGTGATCCGGGAGACGTCGCCTTCTCCCCGTCCGATGGTGACCAGCCCGATCACGATGACGATGGCCAGGGCGAGCATCTCCACCAGGGTGAGCACGACGTTGAACTTGACGCTCTCCCCCACCCCTCGCAGGTTGATCAGGGCCAGGACCACCATGAATCCGAGCGCGACCACCAGGACGGCACCCTTGCCCGGACTGTCCTCGCCGAAGCCCAGCAGCAGGTTGGAAGCGAGCAGCCGGGCCGAGGTCGAAGCGCTGGTGATTCCCGAGCACATCACCGTGAAGGCCACCAGGAATGTGACGAAGTGCAGCCCGAACGCCTTGTGCGTATAGAGCGCAGCTCCCGCCGCCTGTGGGTATTTGGTGACCAGTTCCAGGTAGGAGTAGGCGGTGACCGTAGCCACCGCGAACGCGACCAGGAAGGGCAGCCAGGCGACACCGCCGACCTGTTTGACCAGGTTCCCGGTGACCGCATAGACCCCGGCCCCGAGGATGTCGCCGACGATGAACAGGAGCAGGAGCCCAGGCCCCATCACCCGTTTCAGTTCGCCGTGCCCTCCATCGTTCCCGCTCTGTTCCGCAGGCGTCGTCACATCCTGTGTCATGAGACCGGTCCCTTCTCCCGAGAGACGAACACGTTCCAGTCACTCTTCCAAGAGCATGGGAGTGTGTCCAGCACCACTTCGGAGCGCCCTGGCTCGAAGGTGGCTCAAGGTGGGTCGGCGATACCCTCGCGGCATGACCTTCTCGATCGTGGCGCGCTCCGAAGACGGCGACTCCTGGGGCGTGGCCGTCGCCTCCAAGTTCCTGGCCGTCGGCAATGCCGTGCCGGCGGCGGTCGCCGGGATCGGCGCGTTGGCCACCCAGGCCGACGCCAATGTCTCCTACAAGGGATCGGCCCTGGCGCATCTGGATGAGGGCGCCACCGCACAGGTGGCCCTCGAGACGCTGCTGCGCGAGGATCCCGAGCGGGAGGCACGCCAAGTCGGCATCGTGGACGCCGAGGGCAACGCGGCCACGTTCACCGGGCGTGACTGCTTCGACTGGGCGGGCGGCCGCACCGGACCGGGCTACGCGATCCAGGGCAACATCCTGGCCGGCGAGCAGGTCGTCACCGCCATGGAGGCGGCCTGGCTGGAGCATGCCGAGGAACCGTTCGCACGCCGACTGCTCACCGCACTGAGCGCGGGCGACCTGGCCGGGGGCGATCGTCGCGGCCGACAGTCGGCCGCTCTGCTGGTGGTCAGGGAGGAGGCCGGGTACGGCGGTCACGATGACGTCGCGGTCGATCTGCGGGTCGATGACGCCGAACTGCCGATCCCCGAACTCGGTCGCCTCCTGGATCTGAACGACCTCTACCTGACCGCCTCCACCGACGCCGAGAAGGTGAGAGTGACTCCCGAGATCGCCGAGGAACTGCGGGCGTTCACGGCGAGTCGGGGTCTGGACCACTTCCGGGAATGGGTCGGCGCGCAGAACTACGAGATGCGGGTGGCACCCGGCCTGAGCCCCGAGTGGATCGACGAGAAGGTGCTCGCCGTCGTGCGGGCATCCGACGCGCAGTCGCAGGGTTGAGGAGGCAGTCATGAGTGTGCTGGCGATCGATGCCGGGACGACCGGAGTCACCGCTGTGGTGGTCTCCGAGCGGGGCACCATCGTGGCCAAGGGCTACCAGGAGTTCTCCCAGCACTTCCCGGCTCCCGGTTGGGTCGAACACGGGCCCGAGGAGATCTGGCAGGCCACCTTGGAGGCGACCCGGGCGGTGCTGAAGAAGGTCGACGCCACCTCGTTGACCGCGGTCGGGATCACGAACCAGCGCGAGACCGTGCTGCTGTGGGATCGCGAGACCCTGGGCTCCCCCCGACGGGCCATCGTCTGGCAGGACCGGCGGACCGCCGACATCTGCCTGGAGCTGCGCGACGCCGGGCACGAGCCGCGAGTCACCGAGCTGACCGGGCTACGTCTGGACCCCTATTTCTCGGCCACCAAACTGCGCTGGCTCGCCGAGCACGAGCCGCACACGTGGAGCCTGGTCGAGAGCGGCCGCTACGCGATCGGCACCGTCGACTCCTACCTGATCGCTCGGATGACCCGGGGCACCTGGCATGTCACCGATGTCTCGAACGCCTCCCGCACCCTGCTGATGGACCTGACGAGCGGCGAGTGGTCGGCGGAGTTGTGCGACCTGTTCGGGGTCCCTCTCGACGCGCTGCCCGAGATCGTGCCGAACTGGGGCGAGGTGGGCCGCACCGACCCCAAGGTCTTCGCCGGCCTGGACCTGCCGATCGCCGGGATCGCCGGTGACCAGCAGTCGGCACTGTTCGGTCAGACCTGTTTCGCACCCGGTGAGGTGAAGTGCACCTACGGCACCGGCTCGTTCATCCTGACCAATACCGGGACCACCCTGCAGCGTTCCGAGGCCGGGCTGCTGTCCACGGCGGCCTGGCGCTCGCCGGACGGTGAGTTGACCTACGCGTTGGAGGGCTCGATCTTCGTCACCGGGGCCGCTGTGCAGTGGTTGCGCGACGGGCTGCAGATCGTGGGCTCGGCGGCCGAGACCCAGGCCGTCGCGGGGACCGTCAAGGACTCCGGAGGGGTGGTCTTCGTGCCGGCTCTGACCGGGCTCGGCGCCCCGCACTGGGATCCGCACGCGCGCGGCACCATCCTGGGGCTGACCCGGGGCACCACCCGGGCGCACCTGGTCCGGGCCACGCTGGAGGCGATCGCCTACGAGGTCGCCGACGTGCTGGAGACGATGCCGTCGTTGACCTCGCTGCGGGTGGACGGCGGTGCCAGCAGCAACGACCTGCTGTGCCAGATCCAGTCCGACCAGGTCGGCATCGCCGTCGAGCGCCCCCAGATCGTGGAGACCACCGCCCTGGGTGCCGCCTTCCTCGCCGGGCTCGGCACCGGGGTCTGGGACTCTACCGACGACCTGCGGGAGACCTGGGCGCTGGACCGGCGATTCGAGCCGGCCTCCGACCGGGAACATGCCGAGGCTGGACGGCGCCGGTGGCTGGCCGCGGTGGAACGTAGCAAGGGCTGGGCCGAGATCTGAGGCCGGGGCAGGGCCGAGCGTGGCTCAGGGCAGGACGTCCAGTGCCGCTCTAGCGCCCTCCCGCTCGGATTCGGCCTCGTCGTGGTCGAGGGCGACCAGGTCGCGTACCTCCTCGGCCTCACCCAGGCTCGCGTCGATCGCCTCGGCCCGGGTCTCCAACTCGGCCACCTTGCGGCGGGCCTCATCGAGTTCGGCCTGGATCCTCAGGGATTCCGCCTGGAGCACGTCGACCTCGCGCTGCGAACGCTTCAGCGCCCCGCGGGCCCGGACCAGCGCCCGCTCCGCATCGGCCAGGGCGCGTTGTGCGGTCCGACGCGCACGTGCGCCCGAGTCCGGGTCGGGAACCACCCGGAGCCCCCCGCGGCCCTTCGCCGTCGGTGCGCCTTCGACCACGGGTGCCAGATGTCCCGCCGCGGTGGGTACCGCCACGGCTCGTGAGAGGTCCACCGGATCCAGTCCGGTGGCCTCCAGCGGGGTCACCAGCAGCCCACTGCGCAGTGCCGCAGCCGCTCCCTCGTCCAGCATGGCCGCGGTCAGGGTCGCCTCCACCTGGTCTGCCACGCTCGCCGACACCGGATTGCCCTCCTCGGCCGTCAGCTGAGCGGCCCTGGTCGCCACCGCGGCGGTGAGCTGGCGCCGCTGCCGGGTCAGCTCCCGCAGTTGGTCGCCGTCCAAGGTGGTCTGGGCCTCACGCAGTGCCACCGCGACGGTGAGCACCTGCTCGACCTGCTCCCGGTCCCGGCGCACCAGCAGGTTCAGGGCCCACGCCGCGGCGCTCGGTCGGCGCAGCGACCGCACCGCTGCGGCCAGGTCGGCGTCCTGCGCCTTGAGTTCCTTGACCCGTTGGTCACGGCGCGCGACGAATTCGGCCGGCAGCAGCGAATACAGCAGGTCTGCCTCGGCCAGCAGCGTCTCGTCCATCACCTCGGGGTCTGTCACGAGCCGAGCATAGGCACAACGGTGACGTCGGGCTGGGAGGGATCCTCCTCGTGCCCAGGGAACCTCGACCGTGTGGCCCACGTCCTAGACACCAGTCCTGCAACATACCGAGTGTGGAGGAGATGTTGATGAGGTTGACAAACGTGATGCTGGCGGGGCTGGTAGTGCTCTCGTTGGCTGCTTGCAACGACGACACAAAGTCAGCAGCCAAGCAAACGACCCCGACTGCGGGAGTTGCCGTGATTGCGACATCCGCAGCGACCGATGCCGGTTTCGACGCGCTGATCTCTGGGGAATTGAACGACGAGGGTGGTTGTGTCCATCTGGTCCTCAACGATGGCTCGATGGTTCTGCCGATCTTTCCCGACGGACTCGCGTCCTGGGACGACGGCAATCTGACCATCGAGGCGATGGAGGGGCCGCCCTTCACCTACCAGGTCGGGGACGAGGTGACGTGGGCCGGCGCCACGATCGAGCGAAAGCGTGCTCTGAAGGCCGCACCTCAGCGGGCTGTGCCCGAGGCGTGCGAGCGCTACGACACCTGGGGGATGGTCTCACCGTTCCAACCCTGAATCCGCGTCGAGGCCCTGCGCGATCTCGGAGCGAGTCAGTCCGACCCGGTTGTGCAGGTGCTTCCAGAGGCCAGCGGCCGTACGTGACCACGCCGCACGCTTTCTACCTCACCATCGCGCTGCCACCGGCACCCCTTAGGCCACCCCAGGACGGAAATGTCGAGCACGTCTGATCCTGAAAATCTGAGTCGAACTACCTGGCTTCCGCGGCGTCGCTGCGACGTCCTACCTTCCAAGCAACCAGAAATAGCATGAACGTCGTGACGTGCGTGGCTGAACTCAACGACCCGGCTCTGATCCATTCAACTATCACGCTCTCCGACCCAGGCTGCGTAGCGCGAGAGCCAATCTCCTCAGCCACACCGGCAGGCTGTATGGGGCTCTTGTATGGGAAGTCTGTGGTGAAGAGAAACCAGATGACGAATCCAAGTAGCACGACTCCGGCGCACAGGAGCGGAATCAAACTTCCTGAGCCACCGCCTTTAGATGGCCACCATAGAGTCACTAGCGCCAAACTCAAGGCAGCTACAGCGGTGTATTGCAACCATGGCGAACCAGGTTCCGTCACCGCATCGATTTGATTCTTCCAATCCACACTCACCCCGACCCCGATAGCCTCGACACGGATGGTCAGGAACCCCACCAGAACAAGGAACAGAGCGCCACATGCGGCCCCCGATAATCCACGAAACGCTGTCATTAGGTGAATAACTCCCTCAGTAACGATTAATGCTCCATGGCGCCCTAATCGAGATATCGACGATCAAACTTTGCGGGGGTAAGTTTGCTGCTTCATCCGAGCCTTGTCAATGAGTATGAGGAAAAGATTGCGAAATCTGCCTAGATTCTCGTCTTATCCGCCACAGAAAGGGCAGCACGCGTAGTCTGTAGGGTCCCGGTTGCGGAAACCTCGGGCGATGCGGCAGATGCAGTTCGATGAGCCCGTGTCCCGGGCGTTACTGCGTCGCCTCGTCCGCGTCGAGGCCCTGCTCGATCGCCCAGCGGGTCAGTTCGACCCGGTTGTGCATCTGCAGCTTGCGCAGAGTGTTCTGTACGTGGTTCTGCACGGTGCGGTGGGAGACCACCAGACGTTCGGCGATCTGCTTGTAGCCCAGCCCCTTGGCCACCATCCGCAGGATCTCGGTCTCGCGTTCGGTCAGCTGCGGTCGATTCGGATCGATTTCGGTTGCCTCAGGGGCGGCCATCCGGCGGTACTCGCCTAGCACCAGGCCCGCCAGACCGGGAGTGAACACGGTATCCCCAGCTGCCACCCGGTGTACCGCGTCGATGAGTTCGGTCTTCGAGGCGGACTTGATCAGGTAGCCGGTGGCACCGGCCTTGACCGCGGCCAGCACGTCGGCCTGCTCCCCGCTGGCCGACAAGATCAGCACCCGAGCGGCGGGATCATGAGCGAGGACCGTGCCGGTCACCTCCACCCCGTTGGGGCCGGGGATCTGCAGATCGAGCACCACCACCCGAGGTCGGGCCGCAGGGAACCGGGCGATCGCCTCGTCACCGTTGGCGGCCACCGCCACCACCTGGAAGCCCGCGGCCACTAGATCCCGCTCGACCGCATCACGCCACATCGGATGGTCGTCGACCACCATCACCCGGATCGGCTCACTCATGATGGGTGACCCTACTCGGGAGCGGGCTGGACATATCGACCCCGACGGTGCAGCAGCGGTTGCTGCTCGGCACCGACCTCGACGTGCTGGACCTCGGCCCAGATCTCACTGGACCAGCCCACGGCACGTACGTCACGGACCTCGGCCCCCAGCCAGGCACCTGCCCCGACCAGCCGCGGCCCCCAGGCGGTGGACTCGAACTCCGCGACGTTGAAGGCGCCACCGGGGGCCGGCATCGTGCCGGCGAACTGCTCCGCCAGATTGCGATGCCGCCACTCCAGCAACTGCACCACCAGCCGCGCTCCGGGGACCAGCGCGTCGGCCAGATCGGAGTCGGGATCGAGCAGTCCCAGGACGGCTCCGGGCTCGCCCAGCGCCACCAGGGTCGAAGAGACCGTGAGCCCGGAACGGGTCGCCCCCTCCCCCGACGTCCACAGGGTCACCTGCGGTCCGAGCCTGCCTCGGAAGCGTCGGAGTTGGTCACGATCGGCAACGGGGACCGCGAAGGGGTCATCGTCGTGGATGGTCATCGGTCGATCTCCTCGCGAGGCATCCGTAGTTCCCATTCGGTGCCGTAGCTCCCCGTCTCCAGGTCGGCGCGTCCACCCAGATCGACGAGCCGACCCCGGATCGAACCGGCGACCCCCATCCGCCCGTCTCCCTCGGCCTCGGCCAAGCGGCCGAGGGGTATCCCTGGCCCTTCGTCGCGCACGCTCACCACCAGATCGGTGCCATCGTCCTCCAGCAGCACCCAGACCGGTGCTGCCGGGCCCACATGCCGGGCCACGTTGGTCACCGCCTCGCCTACCGCTGCCAGTAGCTCGCCTCCCACCCGAGTGGGAAGCAGGACCGGTGCCCCCGGCGTGGCCACCGAGACGTGCACCGAAGCGAATCCCTGCAGAGCCGCGGCCAGATCCAGCTGTTCCGGCCCCGCTGAATCCCGACTCGAGGCGTCCTGCTGTCTGATCAGAGCACGCAGACCGGCCTCCTGCTGACCGGCCAGTCGCCCGAGGTCGGCGAACTCGCCCCCTCGTTCGGCTCCACGCCGCTGTACCAGGGCCAGCACTTGGAGTACCCCGTCATGCACGGCCCGGGCCAGGCGAGCCCGTTCTCGCTCGGCCGCCGCCTCACGTTCGGCGACTGCCCGCTGGTGTGCCATCTCTTGGATCGACCCGCTCATCCGACCCACCACGGCACCCCCGACCACCAACAGGAACACATTGCCGTAGGCGTTCTGGCTGATCCCGGTACGGACCGTCAGATCCACCACGCCGAGTACCAGACCCGCGCCCAGGCCACCGACGGTGCGCCACCGGATCGCGCAGGCGAGCAGCGGCCCGGCGATCCAGAAGCCGAGCAGGGTGGCCTTAAAGTCATGGCCCTTGATCACCGGGGTGAGCATCAGACTGGCCACGGCGAACGCTAGGTCCAGCAGTAGTACCCAGTCCCTGCGGCGACGATGATCGGCGCACAGCCAGAGCACCACGCCGGTCCAGATCGCTGCCACCACGAGCACCACGGCGGCCCAGTACTGGTGATCGAAGTTGTCCCACCTGAGAGCGGTCTGTCCGATCGTGTTCGCCAGGATCACCAGCCGCAACACGGCCAGGGCTCGGAACAGTCGATCCTGGACGTCGATCGCGGCGCCCTCGGTCACGATTCAGGAGGCCTTCCGGTCGGGCTCCTGGTCGGGCTTCCCCTCGGCCTTAGCGGCCTGCTTGGCTTCTTCAGCCTTCTTGGCGTCCAGCGCCTTGGCATTCGAGGCGTACATGTCCACGTACTCCTGGCTGGAAAGGTTCATGATCTCGTACATGATCTCGTCGGTGATCGAGCGCAGGATGAACCGGTCGTTCTGCATCCCGTCATAGCGAGCGAAGTCGAGCGGCTTGCCGAATCGGACCACCGGACGGGTGAAGGAACCGAACTTGGCACCCGGAGGGGCCACCACGTCGGTACCCACGACGGCCACCGGAACCACGCGCACCCCGGATTCCAGGGCAAGTCGAGCGACGCCGGTCTTGCCTCGGTACAGCCTGCCGTCGTGCGATCGGGTCCCCTCAGGAAAGATCCCGCAGACCTCGCCCTCGTCCAGCAGGCGCAGCTGGGTCTTGATCGCGCCGGCGGCTGCATTGGCACCCGAGCGGTCGATGGGTACCTGACCGGCCCCGGAGAAGAACTTCTTCTGGAACCAGCCCTTGATGCCCGGGGTGTTGAAATATTCGGCCTTGGCCACGAACGTGACTCGACGCGGAAGCACCAACGGCATGAACAACCAGTCCGCATAGGAGAGGTGATTACAGGCGAGGATGACCGGACCGTCTTCGGGTACGTTCTCGACGCCGAAGGCCTGGGGGCGGAAGATCACGCGCAGCAGCGGCCCCAGCGCCACCCACTTCAAGAACCAGTAGAACACGTGTGAAGCCTAGGGCATCCCGAGTGTGGGGCTCTGCGAGTCAGTTCAGCGCGATGGTGCCGTGGTGGGTGACGAGTGCTTGTTGGTTGTGGGGGCCGGTCCAGAGGTAGGCGCCGTCGGGTAGGCGTTCGTAGTGCCAGTCGCCGTTGGTTTTGGCGCGGTGTTCGTAGCGGCAGCAGGGTGCGATGTTGTCGGGGTGGGTGGATCCGGGTGGCGGGTCCGCACCAGCCACATTGGATGGTGGCGGCGAGCCTGGCGACGGCTTCCAGGGTTCGGTGTGGTCCAGGTCGCTGGCCCTCGCTGGGCGGGTGCACCACGGGAACACGCATCGTTGGTCGCGGAGAACGATTTGTTCGGCCATTCGGGGTGGCGGGTCGTGGCGTGGACTCCACGGGTTCGCGTTCAGGTCGAGGACGGGGACCACGGTCACCCGAGAATGTCCCACCCATTGTTTGAGCCGGGCGATCGTCAACGGCCCGAGAGTCTCCACGGTGCCGATCGCGTCAGGGTCCTGAGCCAGCATCTGGGTCAGGTCGGCGTGGAGGTAGAGCCGCACCTTCGGCGCAGTGCGCCTCGAAGGTTCGGTATCACCGGTGAGGTCTAGGGCTTGTTGTTCGGTGCCGTGGGCGACCAGTAGTGCGAGGGCTTGGACCTTCCGGGCACCTAACGGTGTCTGATCGTCCAGGGCTGTGAGTTGGTGGGCGGTGTCGTTCACGGTCGCGTACAGGTCGCTCAGGGTGAGGGTGTCGCCGACCGCGGTGAGTTCGCTGGTCCCGGCCCAGCCTTGGGGGTGGGCCAGTGTCACGTTCCAGTGTTCCTGGGCGGCAGCCTCACGATCCTTCTGGTCATCGGGGTCGGCCTGGGCCCGAGCGGTGGCGACCAGCCGGTCCAGCGCGGCGGCACCCAGAGCTCCGGCTTTCCCGAGGAGTTGCCGGTCGACCCAGGCAGCCGCTTCAAGGGACAGGTTGCGGGTGGCGGTAGCGATGCGGCGGGCCTTCCAGACCGGCAACAGCAACGCGTT
>CAYNFY010000004.1:0-71736 GCA_964396585.1 uncultured Nocardioides sp. | reverse complement strand
TCGTTCCCTCCCCCGACTACCCGTTGTGGACCGGTGCGGTGTCGCTCTCAGGGGGAACCCCGGTGCACTACCTCTGCGACGAGTCCAACGGATGGAACCCCGACCTCGACGACATCGAGGCAAAGATCACCGAGAACACCCAGGGTCTGGTGATCATCAACCCCAACAACCCGACCGGCGCGGTCTACAGCGAAGACATCGTGAAGGGTCTGGTCGACATCGCGCGCAGGCATGACCTTGTCGTCTTCTCCGATGAGATCTACGAGAAGATCCTGTTCGATGACGCCGTTCACCACCACACGGCCACCTATGCCGCCGACGACGTGCTCTGCCTGACCTTCAGTGGTCTCTCCAAGGCCTACCGAGTGTGTGGATATCGGGCGGGTTGGGTGCTGGTATCGGGTCCGCAGGAGATTGCCATCGACTTCCTCGAGGGCCTGACCCTCATGGCGAATATGCGCATGTGCGCCAATGTGCCGGCCCAGCACGCCATCCAGACAGCGCTGGGCGGCTACCAGTCCATCGAAGAGCTGATCGTCCCCGGCGGTCGCTTCTACGATCAGGCCATGCTCGCCGATCGACTACTGAACGAGATTCCTGGGGTAAGCAGCGTCAAACCTCAAGGCGCGTTGTACTGCTTCCCCCGGCTCGACCCGGAGGTCTACCCGATCGATAACGACGAAGAGTTCGTGATCGAGCTACTTCGGGCCAAGAAGATCCTGGTAACCCACGGAACCGGGTTCAACTGGCACAAGCCCGACCATTTCAGACTCGTGACGTTACCCGAGGCCACGGTTCTGGAGGAGGCGATCGGCAGGATCGCCGACTTCTTGGCTCAGCGTCGCTGAGCAGACCGCTCCCTCCACTCGTCTCACCATCATCAGGAGCCCGCTTTGCGTGACCTCACCTATCCCGCCGTCATCCTGGCGGCCAAAACAGCCTTCCGCGGGCTCGGGCAGAAGTTCCAGATCACCGGGTGGGAGAACATCCCCCAACAGGGCGGTGCACTACTCGCCTTCAATCACGTTGCGTATGTGGACTTCATCTATGGCGGACTGGCTGCGAATCCGCGCAGACGACTGGTTCGATTCATGGCTAAGAAGGAGATCTTCGACCATCCCGTGGCCGGACCCGTGATGCGCTCCATGCACCACATTCCCGTCGACCGAGGGGATGGCATCGGCTCGTTTCATCAGGCAGTCGAGTTCCTTGCAGACGGTGAGCTGGTCGGCATCTTTCCCGAGGCCACCATCTCGCGCGCCATGGAGCTGAAGGACTTCAAGTCCGGCGCAGTGCGCATCGCGGCGGAGGCCGGCGTGCCACTCATCCCGGTCATCCTGTGGGGAACCCAGCGGATGATGACCAAGGATCATCCGCGAGACTTCTCACGCGGTAGATCCATCTCCATCAAGGTCGGCTCTCCCCTGCCAGTCCACAAGAAGGATGCGAATCGGCAGACGGAGGAACTGCACGCCGTGATGAGCCGCATGTTGGACGAAGTGATCGCTGAGCACCCGGCCGCCGAGCAGCCTCCCGGTTCCTGGTGGCTTCCCTCCCGTCACGGCGGGGGCGCGCCCACCCTGGAGGAGGCCAAGCGGTTGGACAGCCAAGAGCTCCGCGATCGCCTCCGCAAGCGAAACGAAGCCCGCAAGAAGGCTGCCGCCAAGAAGAAGTGACGTTGCGGCCATCCATCGCTTCAACGACTTATCCCTTTGTCGACATATCTACTCAGTCGTACTTTCTGAATATTCTGCTGGCTTCCTCATGAAATTCGGCTTCACAGGATGCCTTCTCCCGGCCTTTGAGCCCATCGGCGGAGGGATTGGACATCTACACTCCTGATAGCCCCTCAGATTGCACTCTCAGCGCTCTGCACATGCTGGGACGTTCATGAGAACGGCCGCTCACCCCGTCATCGGGCAAGCGGCCGTTCTACTTCGTCCTGATCAGCCAGGCGGCGTCTGGTCCCGATGGGGATCCATGATGTCCACGATCCGTTGGAGATCCTCCATGGTGGCGAACTCCACGGTGATCTTTCCTTTGGACCGACCCAGATCGACCTTGACTCTGGTCTCGAATCGGTCGGCCAGCCGGTCCGACAGTTCCGTCAATCCAGGCGCCACGAGATTCGCGCGCTTCTTCACCCGTCGTGGCTGACCGTCCTGCCCAAGGGCCACGATCTCTTCCAGGGCCCGCACGCTGATGCCCTCAGCCACCACACGTGCAGCCAACCGATCCTGTTCCTCCGCCGTCTCCACCGCCAGGAGGGCTCGGGCGTGGCCGGCCGAAAGCACCCCCGCCGCGACCCGCCGCTGCACGGCAGGACTCAGCCGCAACAACCGCAAGGTATTGGTGATCTGAGGGCGTGATCGACCGATCTTCTGCGCGAGCTCCTCATGCGTGCAGCCGAAGTCGTCGAGCATCTGACCGTAAGCCGCAGCCTCTTCCAGAGGATTGAGCTGAGAACGGTGCAGGTTCTCCAGCAGGGCATCGCGCAGCATGTCCTGGTCATCGGTCTCCCGCACGATCGCCGGAATGGCCGCCAGCCCCGCTGCCTGCGAGGCGCGCCACCGGCGCTCCCCCATCACCAGCTCATACTCATTGCCCGCTACCCGACGCACCACCACCGGTTGAAGCAGTCCGATCTCGCGGATCGAGTGGACGAGTTCTCCCATCGCCTCCTCATCGAAGACCTGGCGAGGCTGCTTCGCGTTGGGGCGGACCTGGGTGATCGGGAGCTCTGCGAACCAGGCGCCCGCAGCGTCGTCGACCGCCTTCCCCGTTTGCGCTCCGGAGGCCGATGTCGACTCGGCGGGCGCGGCGGCGGGCGTCGTCGGGATCAGGCTTCCCAGGCCCCGGCCCAACCCGCGCTTGGCGCCACGACCACTCATCGGTTTCCTCGCTCGGCGATCTCGCGCGCCGCCTCGAGATAGCTCAGCGCCCCCGGGGACCCAGGATCGTAGGTCATCACTGTCTGGGCGTAGGAGGGTGCTTCGGAGACCCGCACCGAGCGCGGCACCGCGCTGCGCAGCACCTGCGCCCCGAAGTGCTCCCGCACCTCGTCCGCCACCCCCGCCGCGAGGCGGGTACGTCCATCGAACATCGTGATCAGAATCGTCGAGACGTCCAAGGTGGGATTCAGATGTGCCTGAACCATCTCCACCGTCTTCAACAGCTGGGAGAGACCCTCCAGGGCGTAATACTCCGCCTGAATCGGAATCAACATCTCACGACCGGCCACCAGGGCGTTCAGGGTCAGCAGGCCCAGTGACGGCGGGCAATCGACGAAGACATAGTCGAAGTGTTCATCCCCAGCCCCAGCGAGCGGGCCGATGCCCGAGTGTGCGGACAGAGCGCGGTTCAAGCGATTCTCCCGGGCCACCACCGACACCAATTCGATCTCCGCGCCAGCGAGATCGATGGTCGCCGGAACCACCCAGACGCCGTCCAGGTCGGGACACGGCTGCATCACCGACTCCACCGGCTCGCCTCCGACAAGAAGGTCGTAGGTGGATGGAGTCCCTTGCCGGTGATCGATATTCAATGCCGTGGACGCATTGCCCTGTGGGTCTAGATCGATCACCAGAACTCGCTGACCGAGTTGTGCCAGACCGGCTGCCAGGTTCACGGTCGAGGTCGTCTTACCAACCCCACCCTTTTGATTCGCCACCACGAAGACCCGAGTGTGCTCGGGTCGTCCTACCGCCGGACGATTCCGGGCAGCGGTGCGCGCTAGTACCGAATGCTCTGCTGCGCGCGCCAGCGGCGTGGTGTGATCCGCGATCGGAGCCGATGCCTCCGCCACCTGACCCGCCGTCCTCACTCGGAACCCCGGCGCTGATGTTTCTCGTGAAACTGCCTCCACGGGGTCCACTGTGTCACGTGCCGTGCTCTGGTGGGCAAAGTTGGACGCCTGTGGAGAAACTCCCCCAGTCTGTGGATTGTCACGCTCAGGAGTGGTGCCCCTACCGGTGGAAAACTCATCCGGCTGCCCTGCCTCACTGCTCATCAATTGCCCTTCCGGAGAACTCGGCGATCCAGGACGCTGATTCGGTGGCACTGGTCAGTCACCGGACCGTCCTCGCCTCGCGCTCTTCCTGCGCTTCTTCTGCGAACCCTCGGGACGACCCGGTACCCGCACTGGGAAATCTACTCGGCTTGGATCCCCCCAGGAAACTCGAAGCAGAACCGTGCTCGATTCCGACCCCGGGGCGCTCACCTCGATGATCTCTGGTTCCGCGACCCCCCAGGATGCCAGCCGAGGTCGAGCGGCCTCGATCTCATCGGCTACCGAACTTCCCTTGAGAGCGATCAGAGCCCCACTGGCGGAGACCAACGGCATCGACCAGTCCAGCAGGACCTCCAACGATGCCACTGCTCGAGAGGTGACCACATCGAAGCTTCGAGTCGCGTGCAGCGCGTCGGCGCGTCCCCGGATCACTTCAACATTGTCGAGTTCAAGCTCTTGCACGACCTCAGTCAGGAAGGTGGTGCGCCGCAACAATGGCTCTACCAGGGTGACCCGCGCATCCGGACGGGCGATCGCCAGCACGATACCGGGTAGCCCCGCTCCCGACCCGATGTCACAGACCCGAGCGCCATCGGGAACCCAATCCGCCAGAACCGCACAGTTGAACAGGTGTCGCTCCCACAACCGGGGCGCCTCCCGGGGGCCGATCAGCCCACGCAGTACCCCGTCGCCCGCCAAGAGCTCCGCGTAGCGAAGCGCGAGGTGCTGACGCGCCACCGGAAACGCCCTCCCCAACTCCTCCGAGGAGGGCGGGGAGGGCGTTTCACGTGAAACTGGATCGGTCACTCGGGAAGCACCACTACGCACCGTCGCGGTTCCACACCCTCCGACTCGGAGGTCAGACCGGCCGCGGCGACGGCATCATGCACCACCTTGCGCTCGAAGGCGGACATCGGAGCCAACTTCACGGCCTCACCCGCCTCCCGGGCCCGGGTGACCGCCTCCGCCGCCACCTGGGACAGTTCTTCACGCCGGGCTGCTCTATGACCCGAGATGTCCAGCATCAGTCGAGAACGCTCGCCGGTCTCCCGATAGACGGCGAGCCGGGTGAGCTCCTGGAGCGCGTCCAGCACCTCCCCCTTCGCACCGACCAGCTGGTTCAGGTCCGCGCCCACGATCGAGACCGCGGCACGATCACCTTCCACATCCATGTCGAGGTCACCGTCCAGGTCGGCGATGTCGAGCAACTCCTCGAGGTAGTCCGCAGCGATGTCGCCTTCCCGCTCGAGCCGAGTCACCCGAGACGGACGTCCCTCGGCCCCCGACTCCTCGGCCTGCTCCGCGCTCTCGATGTTCTCTTCACTCACGTCTACTCCTGGGTATGCCGGGGCTGATGCCCCACGTCAAGATCATGGGCGCTGACCGCGCGGGAACTACTTCTTCTTCTTGTTCTTCGACGGCTGCCGCTTGGATTTGCTCTGCCGCTGTGGCTGCTGACGCGGCGCGTTCGCCTGCTCCTCAGCCCTGGCCTCCTCGGCAACGCGGAGTTCTTCCGCCTTCAGAACCTCCACGGTCGTACCCGACTTGCGCGCAGTCTTGGCCAAGTCGCGGTCCTGCTTCGCCTTCTCCGCCGGAGTACCAGGCGCCGGGTTGTTGCGAATCACGTAGAACTGCTGGCTCATCGTCCACAGGTTGGAGGTAGTCCAGTACAGCAGCACACCGATCGGGAAGGCGATACCACCGAACGCGAAGACCACCGGGAGCACATAGAGCAGCATCTTCTGCTGCTGTGCGAAGGGGCCTGACATGGCGTCGGCCGGCATGTTCTTTGCCATCAGCTGGCGCTGCGTAAGGAACGTGGTGGCCGTCATGCAGAGCACCAGGATCACGGCGACCACGATGACGACCGTGTCGCCGTTGGCACCGGTCAGTGACTCGGCCAGAGGGATCTTGTTGAAGAGCTTCGAGTCGGCGAAGTGCTGGGCACTCGTATCGCTCAGGAACCCGTGTCCCTTGCCCTTCGAGGCGGCCTGCTGGATCAGGCGGAACAGCGCCAAGAAGATCGGCATCTGCAGCAGCAACGGCAGGCACGAGGCGAACGGGTTGGTACCCGCCTCCTTGTACAGCGCCATCGTCTCCTGAGCGAGCTTCTCTCGGTCGTGGCCGTACTTCTTCTGCAGCTCACGCACCTTGGGCTGGATCAACGCCATGTTTCGGCTGGACTTGATCTGCTTCACGAAGAGCGGGATCAACGCAGCCCGGATCACCACGGTCAGACCGATGATCGACAGCGCCCACGAGGCACCGCCCTTCTCATCCAGCCCGATGCTGGTCAGCACGTTGTGCCAGGCCATCAGCACAGCCGACACGATGTAGTACAGGGGCGTCATGATGGCGCCACCGATGCTGCCAAGGAAGTCGAACACTCAGAATCCTCGAGTCACTTCACGGCGTCGCACGAACGCGACGCGGGGGAACGGGGTCGACGCCGCCGGGCGCCCAAGGGTGGCACCGGCCCAGTCGACGGATGGTGAGCCACGATCCACGCAGACTCCCGTGCACTGTCACCGCCTCCAGGGCATAAGCCGAGCAACTGGGGTAGTAACGACACACCTGGCCGTACAGCGGGCTGATCAGCGCGCGATAGGCCTTCAGGAAGCCGATCAACAGGTACTTCATCGTCTCCCCTCACGCGTGCGCCGACTGGTCAGAAGCCGAACCCGACGTCGTCGGGACCGCTGCTCCACTCAATCGTGCCAGGCAGTGGCTCAGATCGGCCCGCAACCCTGAGTATTCAGCCTCGGCGGAAGCCGGCAGCGCGCGAACCACGAGCACGCCGGAAACCGGGAGCGCCCATGGCAACTCCCGGAACAGGTGACGCAGTCGACGCTTCACACGGTTGCGGGTCACGGCGTTCCCCACGGCCTTGCTCACCACGAATCCGACCTGACCACGAACATGGGCCAGTTCATCGGGAACGTCCATGGAAAGATGCGCGACGACCGTGCCGCTGCCGCAACGACGACCCCGCCGGACGGCATGGGCGAACCCAGCACCGTCGGCAAGACGCCGTGCGGCAGGCAACACGGTCGGATGGCACGCCGCGAGGCCGTGGCCTCAGACGGCCAGGCTGCGGCGACCCTTGCGACGACGGGTCGACAAGATGGCGCGGCCGGCGCGGGTGCGCATGCGCAGGCGGAAACCGTGCACCTTGTGACGGCGACGGTTGTTCGGCTGGTACGTACGCTTACTCACGAGCTCTCTCCGATGTCTCTTGCGGGGATGTCCACGGGTTGTTGATGCACTTCGGCTGGCACCGCCCACCCACGCGGCCCCCGAGGGTTTGGGGAAGGTCCCCCACCGAGCGAGCGTCGTGGACATGCGGCACCTGTCGACACAGGTTCATCACCAGCCTGGAGCGGGTGCCCGCAAGACAGTGACCGGCCCACGGTACGCAAGCCTGGTTGACAGGGTCAAACTGCCGACTCGGTCTCCTGTGGAGAACTACTTGTTCGATCCTCCTCAAGGTTGTTAGTTTCACCCGACCACGGGTCAGCGCAGCGTTCCGGATGCGCTGCCCGGGAATCATCGTGTGAGTCATGTCACACTGTCGATGAATGGGGTCTGACCAGCAAAGACATTGATTTTGTGGATACCGGGCAGCCCGATCGAGCGGCCGGTGCGTACGCTGACAGGGAACGTACACAGGTTGTGGACAAAGTTGTGGATCACGGGAGACGAGGCAAACGGGTGAACGACACACCAACCGATCTGGGCGCAATCTGGCGCGGTGTCGTGGCCGACCTGCAACCCAATCAACGAGCCTGGCTGCGGGCCAGCGAACCGGTCACCCTGCACGAGAGCACGGCCATCGTGGCCGTGCCGAACGACTTCACTCGCGGGCAGCTCGAGGGACGCCTACGCGGGCAGCTCGAAGACGCTCTGAGTGACGCATTCGGCCGAGAGATCAGGATCGCGGTCACGGTGAATCCTGCCTTGGAGGACCGCCCGATCCATGAGACCGAGGCAGACACTCCAGCGCCGATCGCCGTCACCAACCAACTCACCCCAGGTAGTGATCGACAAGACGACATGTCGACATATTCCCTTGACCAGTCGAGTGCTCCGTCTCCGTTCCCTACCGACATGTCACCGGTCCGTAACCGTGAACCTGAGTCCCGGCCCAGTGCCCTGGAGACACGCCTCAACCCCAAGTACACATTCGAGACCTTCGTGATCGGCTCCTCCAACCGCTTCCCCCACGCCGCGGCGGTGGCCGTGGCCGAAGCGCCCGGACGTGCCTACAACCCGCTCCTGGTCTACGGCGACTCCGGACTGGGCAAGACCCACCTCCTGCACGCCATCGGTCACTACGTGCGCTCGCTCTACAACACCGCGAAGGTCCGCTACGTCAGTTCCGAGGAGTTCACCAACGAGTTCATCAACGCCATTCGTGACGACCGGCAGGACCGATTCAAGCGTCGCTACCGAGACGTCGACGTGCTCCTGATCGATGACATCCAGTTTCTGGAGGGCAAGACCCAGACCCAGGAAGAGTTCTTCCACACCTTCAACACCCTGCACAACGCCAACAAGCAGATCGTGTTGACCTCGGACCGGGCCCCCAAGCGACTGGAGGCTCTGGAGGACCGCCTGCGCAACCGGTTCGAATGGGGACTCATCACCGATGTCCAGCCACCCGACCTGGAGACCCGGATCGCGATCCTGCGCAAGAAGGCCGCGATGGACAGGCTGACCGCCCCTGCCGACGTGCTGGAGTTCATCGCCTCCAAGATCCAGACCAATATCCGGGAGCTGGAGGGTGCCCTCATCCGGGTCACCGCCTTCGCCAACCTCAACCGCCAGGACGTCGACATGTCCCTGGCCGAGATCGTCCTCAAGGATCTGATCCCCGACGGCGGCGAACCCGAGATCACCGCCGCGCTGATCATCGCGCAGACCGCCGCCTACTTCGGCGTCTCCATCGAAGAGATCACCGGGCCCAGCCGAGGTCGGCACCTGGTGATGGCCCGCCAGATCGCGATGTATCTGTGCCGCGAGCTCACCAGCATGAGCCTGCCGAAGATCGGCCAGGAGTTCGGCAAGCGCGACCACACCACGGTCATGTACGCCAATACCAAGATCAAGGACCTGCTGGCCGAGCGTCGGCAGGTCTACAACCAGGTCAGCGAGCTCACGAACCGGATCAAGCTACAGGCACGTCAGGGCTGAACATCGGCCTCGATGATTCGTCAGATGATGAGGGAATCAATCGTCGGACGAAGCTGTGAAATGCCGGTGGACTCTCCCGGCGTTTCGTCCACAGCCCTGTGTAGACACTGGCACACGTACCCGGCTCGACCATGTGGATCCACATTCGACGCTGTGCACCACGACCGCGGTGCACAGCCCATGTGGAAACGAAAGTACCGTCCTGACCAGCGCCGATCCACCTTGTCCACAGTTTCCACCGACCCTGTTACTACTCCGAACCTCTGCATGATCCACTTCACTGTGCAACCTCAACCTGGCCCGGACCTGAGGAAAACTCCCTTGAACCACCTCCCGATGGGCTCTTCTGATCTGGCGCCGTTCACACCACCGTTCCACCGCCACTCGCTACTCACTCCGCACGAATGACAAGATGCAACCCCACATGTGTCCGATCGCACCCCTCAGGTGCGTGCACAGGTGGGAACGACCTGTTCTGGAGGAGGACAGCCGTGAAGTTCCGCGTCGAACGCGACCTCTTCGCCGATGCCGTGGCCTGGGCCGCGCGCAGCCTGCCGGTCCGTCCCAGTGCCCCGGTTCTTGCCGGGCTCCTGATCGAGGCCGGTGAGGATGGACTGATCCTGTCCTCGTTCGACTACGAGACATCCGCACGGGCGAACCTTCGTGCTGACGTCATCGATGTCGGCACCACTGTGGTCAGTGGTCGACTTCTCGCCGACATCTGTAAGAGCCTGCCCAACAAGCCCGTGGACGTATCGGTCGAAGGTCCCAAGGTCATGGTGAAGTGCGGCGCAGCCAGCTTCAGCCTGCCCTCGATGCCGACAGACGAGTATCCGGCGCTGCCGTCCATGCCTGCCGCGAGCGGCAAGGTGCCCAGCCAAGAATTCGCCAAGGCGGTCTCCCAGGCGGTTACCGCAGCGGGTCGCGACGACATGCTCCCGGTACTCACCGGCGTCCGGATCGAGATCGAGGGATCGTCGATGGTCCTCTTGGCCACCGACCGGTTCCGCCTCTCGCAACGCGATCTGACCTGGTACCCCGCCAGCACCGATGCCTCCAGCGCCGCGCTGGTGCCGGCTAAGGTTCTCGGTGACACGGCCAAGTCCATCAGCTCCGGTGATGTGACGATCGCGCTCTCCCCCACCGGATCGGGTGAGGGCCTGATCGGATTCGAATACGGGGACGACAACGGAAGTCGGCGGACGACCACCCGACTGCTGGACGGCGAGTTTCCGAAGGTACGAAGCCTGTTCCCCGCCGAGCACTCGACCACGGTCCAGATCAACCGTCAGGATCTGATCGACGCCGTCAAGCGCGTGGCCCTGGTGGCCGAGCGCAACACAGCCGTACAGCTGGAGTTCACCGACTCGCAGCTCAACCTGATCGCCGGCTCCGGTGAGGACGCTCAGGGATCCGAGGCTGTTCCCGCCACCATCGAGGGTCCCGACATCGTCACGGGTTTCAACCCCAGCTATCTGCTGGACGGCCTCGGTGCCCTCGACGGTGAGCAGGTGACTCTCTCCTTCACCCAGGCGAACAAGCCGGTGGTCCTCTCGGCTACCGATGGGGGTTCCGACTTCAGGTATCTCTTGATGCCCCGCCGCCTGCTGTCATGACGCGCCACCTCCGCGGGGCGACGAGGCAGTCTGCGTCCGTGTGACGCCGGGCTGATCGCGTCGGCGTAGCGTTGCCCCAGCCAGCGAAATCCAGCGGAGGGAAGCGCCATGCAGATCGGGCTCGTAGGTCTGGGCAAGATGGGCGGCAACATGCGCGAGCGGTTGCGACGCGGAGGCCATACCGTCATCGGTTACGACCGCGATCCTGAGCTCGCCGATGTCGGCTCCCTGAGTGAACTGGTCCAGACTCTGGCCGCCCCCAGAGTGGTGTGGGTGATGGTGCCGGCCGGTGATCCGACCGACCAGACCATCGCCGAGCTGGGTGATCTGCTCTCCCCCGGTGACCTGGTGGTGGACGGCGGCAACTCCCGGTGGACCGATGATGAGAAGCACGCCGCCGAACTAGCTGCCAAGCAGATCGGTTTCGTTGATTGCGGCGTCTCCGGTGGCGTCTGGGGCCTGGAGAACGGGTATGCCCTGATGTACGGCGGTGCTCCCGAACAGATCGCCTTGGTACAACCCGCACTGGACACCCTCAAGCCGGACGGTGAGTTCGGATCGGTGCACGCGGGAGGTGTCGGTTCCGGACACTTCTCGAAAATGGTTCACAACGGCATCGAGTACGCGATCATGCAGGCCTATGCGGAGGGTTGGGAACTGCTGGAGAAGATCCCGAATGTCGAGAACGTGACCGAGATCTTCCGTTCCTGGCGCGAGGGGACGGTGATCCGGTCGTGGTTGCTGGATCTGCTGGTGGCTGCCCTCGACGATGACCCGGGCCTGGACTCGATCGCCGGCTATGCCGACGATTCTGGTGAGGGCCGTTGGACGGTCGAGGCCGGGATCGAGCATGCCGTCCCCACTCCAGCCATCACCGCTGCGCTCTACGCCCGCTTCGTGTCCCGGCAGGACGACTCACCGGCGATGAAGGCCATCGCGGCGATGCGCAACCAGTTCGGTGGGCATGCCGTGCAGCCGACTGATCCGCGGCCGGGAACCTGAGGTCGCGGGATCACCCGAGGACTGAGAGCACGACTCGGCCGACCCCGAACAGGATCCAGACCCCGAGCACGACGAGCGTCATCGGATGCCTGACGAGCCGATCCAGATCCGGAGCCGGGCGGGCCTGCACGCGGCGTCTCACGGTCGCCGCGGCGAACACCAGCACGAACAGCATCAGCAGGATGCCGAACGGGTTCGACGTGAATGAGTCGTTCCATTGCCCGTGCATGGCATAGACCCAGGCGCGGGTGAGGCCACAGCCAGGACACTCCAGGCCGGTGAGCAGCCGGAACGGGCACAGGATCGGTCCGTCCTCGATGCTGGCCGGGCTCTTGACCGCAGCCACCACGACGCAGGCGACCCCGGCCATCGCCAGCCATTCGGACTGGTCGATGGTCGGGGTCGATGGTCGGGTTGCGGGCGATTTGCTCACCTGAGCATCATGACCCACTGACGGTCACGGAAGCGGACGGCCCTGGGAGTCCGGGATCTTGCGCAGGATGATCAGGATGAAGTCGATCAAGGACCAGATTCCCAGACCTCCGCAGGTGATCAGCTTGAGCACGCCCAGGCCGGTGTAGCCCAGGTAGAAGCGGTCGACGCCGAACGATCCGAGGAAGAAGGACAGCAGGACCGTGGTCAGCCACTCCTTCGTGGAGAAGAGTCCAGGCACCTGGCGGGCCGGGAAGAGGGCCGGGGAGGCGGCATCTCGCACTGCGGTGTCGGCCTTCACGGTGCCGGCTTGAACCATTCCCTGCAGTTGCTGGAAGGAGACGGGGCCCTGCTCTTGGCCCATGACCGAGATGTAGTAGGTACTGGAACCCTGGGGCGCAGGGTTGTACGCGGGCTGTTCCGGATAGCTCATGTCGGGAGCGTAGGATGAATCGTCCCCAGAATGCTGCTGATCTCATGTGTCGCAGCCGATACGGGAGAACCGATTCCGTTCCCGACCGGTGGTCCGGGCGGTCGAGGACCGGCCGGATAGGCTGATCATCCCCTGCTGCCCCTCGACAGGTTGCCTGTGTACGTCGCGCATCTCACCCTGCACAACTTCCGCTCCTATGCAGATCTCGATCTGCCGTTGGAGGCTGGGGCGACGGCATTCGTGGGCCGCAACGGTCAGGGCAAGACCAACCTGGTCGAGGCGATCGACTACCTGTCCCGGCTCTCCTCGCATCGCGTGGCCACCGATGCCCCGCTGGTCCGGGCCGGAACCGATCAGGCCCTGGTGCGCGCGGCCGTGGTCAAGGATGGGCGGACGGCGGTACTCGAGGTCGAACTCAATCCCGGCCGGGCGAACAAGGCCCGGATCAACCGGTCCCCGCTCCCCCGACCTCGCGAGATCCTGGGGTTGGTGCGGACCGTGATCTTCGCCCCGGACGATCTGAGTCTGGTCAAGGGGGATCCGTCCGAGCGTCGACGCTACCTCGACGATCTGCTGATGCTGCGCTCCCCCAGATTGGCGGGAGTCAAGGCCGACTACGACCGGGTCCTGCGACAACGCAACACCCTGCTCAAGACGGCCGGTGGCTCGCGACGGGGACGATCCGAGGGTTCCTTGGCGACCCTGGAGGTGTGGGACGAACACCTCGTCGGCCTCGGAGCCGAGGTGCTGGCCGAGCGGATCGCTCTGGTCGATCTACTGTTTCCACATCTGGGTGCTGCCTACGCGGCCGTGGCCCGTGGCGCGGGACGAGACGACGCGGCGGCCGAGTATCGGCCCTCGGTCGAACTCGACGGTGCCACCGGGGTCGAGCAGTTGCGGGAGGTATTGAGCTCTGCCCTGCAGGCCCGCCGTCGTGAGGAGCTGGATCGTGGGATCACGCTCGTGGGTCCGCACCGAGACGACCTGGTACTCAGCCTGGGCAACGGAGACCTGAGGCTGCCGGTGAAGGGATATGCCTCGCATGGGGAATCCTGGTCATTCGCGCTGGCGCTCAGGTTGGCCTCCTATGACCTGCTCCGGGTCGAGGGCGACGATCCGATCCTGGTACTCGACGATGTCTTCGCCGAACTGGACACCGGGCGCCGGGAGCAGTTGGCTGGGATGGTGGCCGACGCCGAACAGGTGCTGGTGACCGCAGCGGTCGCCGACGAGGTCCCTGTCGAGCTGGCCGGGACCCGCTACCGCGTGGCCGATGGAGAGGTCACCCGTGAGTGAGGATCAGGTCTCCCCCGACCCGAGCGTGGCACTCCCACCTCCCGCCGAGCCGCATTCGGACGACGGCCTCGACCTGGCACGTGCGGCGGCGCGTGCCGCGGCCCGGACCCCCGGCACCCCGGCTGCTCGCAAGAGGCGCCGATCCCCGGGGGCCTCGCGTCGCCGGGGCAAGGCGGGCTTCTCCGGTGCACATCCCGACGACCGTGACCCGCAGTTGCTGGGCGACTCTCTGGACCGGCTCGTCGCGGCCGCGGGCTGGGGGTTGGACCTACGTGTCCAAGGGGTCTTCGGCCGCTGGGCCGAACTGGTCGGCGCCGAGGTGGCCGAGCACTGCACCCCGGAGTCGCTCACCGACGGTCGACTGCAGGTTCGTACCACCTCGACCGCCTGGGCAACCCAGCTACGGCTGTTGGCGCCCACCATCGTCCGGCGTCTCAACGAGGAACTTGGGCACGGCACGGTGACCGTGATCGACGTGCAGGGGCCGCATCTGCCGACCTGGCGCAAGGGGCTCCGATCGTCCCGGGACGGCCGCGGGCCACGCGACACCTACGGGTGAGGTCGCCCCGGTCGGCCCTGGTCGGCCCCCGTCGATACCGTTCGGGCCCGCCTTGTGGCGGGGGTGCGAGACAGAACCGCGACTCTGCCGATCTGTGAGCCCTTCAGATGTAGGGGGACCCATGCCACCCCCTGATCGGCCGCTCCTGATGCCCTTGGAAGCGTTCTGTGGCTGGATGTCGAGGAAGCTTCACCCCCCTCCAGGACCCCACATGTGTGTGGCCGCGTGTATACGGCGCTCTGAGCGGGTAAGATGAAGGGGCGAGGTCGTCTGCGGGGTTCAACTCGTACGCGGACGACCTTCATCACGTCGCCCATCAGATGGGCGACAGCCCTGCCGAGACGCGCAGGGCGGGACTGCTCGGACCCAGGTCCGACACGGCGGAAGAGGCATGCGTGACCGACCAGACGACTCCGGAGACCTCGAACCCTGCAGACATCGGCAACACCGCAGTGGCTGAGGGAACCTCCTACGATGCGTCGGCCATTCAGGTCCTCGAGGGCCTCGAAGCGGTACGCAAGCGCCCCGGCATGTACATCGGTTCCACCGGCGAGCGGGGTCTGCATCACCTGATCTGGGAGGTCGTCGACAACTCGGTCGACGAGCCCTTGGCCGGCTACTGCACCTCGATCTCCTTGACCCTGCAGGCCGACGGCGGGATCAAGGTCACCGACAACGGTCGCGGTATTCCCACCGACACCGCACCGGGCGCCGACATGCCGGCCGTCACGATGGCACTGACCATGCTGCACGCCGGCGGCAAGTTCGGCGGCGGCGGCTACAAGGTCTCCGGGGGTCTGCACGGGGTCGGCGTCTCGGTGGTCAACGCGCTGTCGAGCACGCTGGTGGTCGAGGTCAAGAACCGCGGTCACCTGTGGCGTCAGTCGTTCAGCCTGGGTACCCCCGACGGTCCGTTGGAGCAGGTCCGGGAGCTGGAGCCCGACGAGGCAACCGGCACCGCGGTCACCTGGTATGCCAGCGAGGACATCTTCGAGTCCACCGAGTACAACTTCGAGACCATCGTGACCCGGATCCGGGAGATGGCCTTCCTCAACAAGGGGCTCGAGATCGTCATCCGCGACGAGCGCCGCAGTGCGGAAGAGCTGGCTGACGCCATCGAGGACGGCACCGTCGACGCCAGTGTCGACAGTCTCGGTGAGGACGCGATCAAGCGCGCCGAGGGTGGCGGGGTCGTACGACGCTTCAAGTACGACCGGGGCCTGGTCGACTACGTGGAGTACCTGAACCGGCGCAAGGACAAGGCCAACCCGACGGTCATCGACTTCTCGGCCGACTCCACCGGGACCACCTCCAAGAACAACCTCGAGATGAGTCTCGAGGTGGCGATGCAGTGGAACACCACGTTCACCGAGTCGGTGCACACCTTCGCCAACAACATCAACACTCATGAGGGCGGTACCCACGAAGAGGGCTTCCGGGCGGCGTTGACCACCCTGGTCAACAACTGGGGTGAGGAATGGGGTCTGATCAAGAAGCCCGAGGAGCGGGTCAAGGGTGACGACATCCGTGAGGGCCTGACCGCGATCATCTCGGTCAAGCTCACGGACCCGCAGTTCGAGGGCCAGACGAAGACCAAGCTGGGCAATACCGAGACCAAGGGCTTCGTGCAGCGCGTGGTCAACGATCAGCTGGGCGCCTGGATGGAGGAGAACCCGGCCGAGGGCAAGGACATCGTCCGCAAGGCCCAGGCTGCCGCCTCCGCCCGGATCGCGGCCCGCAAGGCCCGCGACCTGGCCCGCAACCGCAAGGGTCTGCTCGGTGGGGGTGGGCTGCCCGGCAAGCTCGCCGACTGCCAGTCCACCGATCCCAGCGAGTGCGAGGTCTTCATCGTGGAGGGTGACTCCGCCGGTGGGTCGGCCAAGCAGGGCCGGGACCCGCGGATCCAGGCGATCCTGCCGATCCGGGGCAAGATCCTGAACGTCGAGAAGGCTCGCCTGGACAAGGTGCTCGCCAATACCGAGGTGCAGGCGATCGTCTCGGCGCTGGGTACCGGTATCACCAACGAGGAGTTCAACCTCGACAAGCTGCGCTACCACAAGATCGTGATGATGGCCGACGCCGATGTCGACGGTCACCACATCAACACGCTGCTGCTGACTCTGGTCTTCCGGTTCATGAAGCCGTTGATCGAGCACGGTTTCGTGTACATGGCTCAGCCCCCGCTCTATCGGCTGCGTTGGAACAAGCCCGCCGAGCACGAGTTCTCTTACTCCGACGCCGAGCGCGACGCGATGATCGCCGAGGGCCAGCGCAACGGTAAGAAGCTGCCCAAGGACATGCCGGTCCAGCGGTACAAGGGTCTCGGTGAGATGAACGCCGACGAGTTGTGGGAGACCACGATGGACCCGGATCAGCGGTTGATGAAGCAGGTGACCCTCGACGATGCGGCCCAGGCGGACGAGATCTTCTCGATCCTGATGGGTGAGGACGTCGAGCAGCGTCGCTCCTTCATCCAGCGGAACGCCAAAGATGTCCGCTTCCTCGACATCTGAGGTGGGTTCGCCCACTCCGGTCCCAGTACCTGATGCGGTGCGGCCGAAGCCGCAGACCGCCTGACGACGTAGACGACGAAGCAGAGAGAAGACTGACGTGACCGAGACCCCGATCGAGGACGGCACCGGCCGGATCGAGCCCATCGACCTGAAGCGGGTCATGGAGCAGTCGTACATCGACTACTCCATGGTGGTGATCGTGGGCCGCGCGCTTCCCGACGTGCGCGACGGGCTCAAGCCGGTGCATCGGCGGATCCTGTACGCGATGTGGGACGGTGGCTACCGCCCGGACCGGGGGTTCTCCAAGTGCTCGCGCGTCGTCGGCGATGTGATGGGTCAGTACCACCCGCACGGTGACTCGGCGATCTACGACACGATGGTCCGTCTGGCCCAGCCGTGGGTGATGCGGGCACCGTTGATCGGCGGGCAGGGCAACTTCGGGTCGGCCGGAAACGACCCGGCCGCGGCGATGCGGTACACCGAATGCCGGATGGCGCCGCTGGCCGTGGAGATGGTCCGTGACATCGGTGAGGACACGGTCGATTTCCAGCCCAACTACGACGGCAAGTCCTCCGAGCCGACGATTCTGCCCAGCCGCTTCCCGAACCTGCTGGTCAACGGATCGGCCGGGATCGCGGTGGGGATGGCGACCAACATCCCGCCGCACAACCTGCGTGAGGTCTCCGCGGGCGCGATCTGGGCGCTGGAGCACCCGGACGCCACCCGTGAGGAGCTGCAGGAGGCGCTGATCGAGCGGATCAAGGGCCCGGACTTCCCGATGGGTGCCACCATCGTGGGTCGTCAGGGCATCGAACAGGCTTACCGGACCGGTCGAGGCTCGATCACCCAGCGTGCGGTGGTCAATATCGACGAGGATGCCAAGGGGCGCACCCAGCTGGTGATCACCGAGTTGCCCTACATGGTCAACCCGGACAACCTCGCCCTGAAGATCGCCGAGCTGGCCGACTCGGGTCGGGTCCAGGGCATCAGCGATGTGAAGGACAACTCGTCATCGCGTACCGGCCAGCAGCTGGTGGTGGTGCTCAAGCGCGACGCGGTGGCCCGGGTGGTGCTCAACAACCTGTTCAAGCACACCGAGTTGCAGAGCAACTTCAGCGCCAACATGCTGGCTCTGGTCGACGGGGTGCCGCGCACCCTGAGCCTGGACCAGTTCATCTCGAACTGGGTCACCCACCAGGTCGAGGTCATCCAGCGCCGGACCCGTTACCGGTTGGCCGAGGCCGAGCGCCAGGCCCACATCTACCGTGGTCTGGGCAAGGCCCTGGACATGCTGGACGAAGTCATCGCGCTGATCCGTCGCTCCCCCGATGTGGAGCAGGCGCGGCTGGGCCTGATCGAGCTGCTCGACATCGACGAGGTGCAGGCCACCGCCATTCTGGAGATGCAGCTGCGTCGGCTGGCGGCGCTGGAGCGGCAGAAGATCATCGATGAATTGGCTCGTCTCGAGGCGATCATCGCCGACCTTGAGGACATCTTGGCCAATGAGGCCCGGCAGCGGCGGATCATCGCCGAGGAGCTGACCGATATCGTCGATCGGTACGGCAACGACCGACGCAGTCAGATCATCGCCGCGGACGGTGACCTCTCCATGGAGGACCTGATCCCCGACGACGAGCTGGTCGTCTCGATCACCAGGGGCGGCTACGCCAAGCGCACCCTGCGGGCCCAGTATCGGCTGCAGAAGCGAGGCGGCAAGGGGGTCCGCGGTGCCTCGCTGCGCGGTGATGACGTGGTGGAGCACTTCATCTCCACCACCAACCACCATTGGCTGCTCTTCTTCACCACGGCCGGCCGGGTCTACCGGACCAAGGCGTACAACCTGCCCGAGGCCTCGCGCGACGCCAAGGGCGGCCACGTGGCCGGGTTGCTCAGCTTCCTGCCCGACGAGCGGATCGCCCAGGTGCTGGCCATCCGCGACTACGAACAGGCGCCCTATCTGGTGCTGGCGACGAAGGCCGGACTGGTCAAGAAGACCCGGCTGGTCGACTACAACTCGCCGCGCCAGGCGGGTGTCATCGCGATCAACTTCCGCGAGGAGGACGACGAGCTGATCGGTGCCGAGCTGGCCAGCGACGACGACCACATCTTGTTGGTCTCGCGTAAGGGGCAGGCGATCCGGTTCCGGGCCGACAACGGGCAGTTGCGGCCGATGGGACGGGCCACCTCGGGCGTGACCGGGATGAAGTTCCGGGCCGGGGACTCGATGCTCTCCATGTCGGTGATCCAGGCCAAGGACGTGGCGCCCGAGGGCGAGGACCTGGAGGACGTCGAGGGTGAGATCGTCGACGATCCCGCCAACGAGGACGCAGCCGACACCGGCGACGGCGTGCTGACCTGGTTCGGTGACGAGGCGCAGTATGTCTTCACGATCACCGACGGTGGCTACGCCAAGCGCACCCCGATCACCGAGTACCGGGTCCAGTCTCGCGGTGGGCTGGGCATCAAGGCGATGAAGCTCGAGAACGAGGAGCGCGGTGTGCTGGTCGGGGCGTTCATCGTCACCGACGGCGACGAGGTGCTCTCGATCACCCAGTCCGGCCAGGTGGTGCGCTCCCCCATCGACGAGAACTTCCGGATCACCGGGCGGTCGACGATGGGCGTCAAGTTCGTGACCCCGAAGAAGAACGACAGTGTGGTGGTCGTGGCACGTTCGGTCGAGGCCCGTGAGGACGAGGAGTCCGAGGCCGACGAGGGCGCCGAAGAGGGGACGGGCGACGTCGATTCATCGTCGGTTCATGACCCGGATGCAACAATCGCTGAGGGAGACTCCCGGGTCGCCGACACGACTGATCAGGATTCAGCCGCCGACGGTGCACCTGACAGCACCTCTGGAGAGTGATCGGACCGATGACTGATAGCAAGAACCCGAAGCCGGGGGGCGATGGCGACACCGTCGTGCGGCCGGGTCTGGCCAAGGAGGTCGAGGAACGGCTCGCCGAGCAGCAGAAGGGTGGTCCCAGCGCGAACGGGACGGCGGCTTCGGGCGGCCCGGCGCGGCCCTCCTCGGACACGGAGCAGCCGACCCAGGCGATGCCACGAGTGACGCCGGCTCCCCAGGCCGCACCACAGAACGGCAACCCGGCGGGCCCACCACCGGTCCAGTCGCGTCCGTTGTTCGCCCCCGAGAAGCCGGCCTCGGCTCCCCGACCCGGCGCGCAGCAGTCGGCCCCGGTCGGTCCCCCACCGACTCCCCGGCCGACACCGCTCGCGGACCAGCTCCAGACGATGGCGCCGGTCGCTTCCGGGGCGGCATCGGAACGGGCGGGTGCATCGGCCAAGAGCCGCAAGGCCCGACTGCGGTTGGTCAAGGTCGATCCGTGGAGCGTGATGAAGACGAGCTTCCTGCTCGCCGTCGCGTTCGGGATCGTGACCTTCGTGGCCGTGACCATGGTCTGGTCGGTGCTCGGTGCCGCCGGAGTGTGGGACTCGGTCAACGACGCCGTCAAGAGCGTCGACGACACCAGCACCTTCGATATCACTCAGTACCTGGGTACGAGTCGAGTGCTGGGCTTCACCGCGGTCCTGGCCGTGGTGGACGTGGTGCTGCTGACGGCTCTGGCCACCCTGACGGCCTTCCTGTACAACCTGGCGGCGGCCCTACTGGGCGGCATCGAGTTGACCTTCGCCGACGACCGTCACTGAGCATGTGACACCCCTCGGCCCCGATCGACCCCCGTCGGTTGGGGCCGTGTGGCACCCTCGTTTTGTGGCGGCGTGAACCGCTGGGGTAAGGTTCCCAACGCACTCACCGGAGAGGTGAGCTGCGGAGGGCCTATAGCTCAGACGGTTAGAGCGCTTCCCTGATAAGGAAGAGGTCACAGGTTCAAGTCCTGTTAGGCCCACCAATACTCCTCCGAGAGGGTTTGTGAAGATGAAGAAGATTCTGTTCCTCGTTGTTGCAGCTGCTGGCGCGGTTCTGGTCAAGAAGAAGTTGGACCAGGGCAAGAGCGAGCAGTCCCTGTGGGCCGACGCCACCGACAAGGTGAAGTCGTCCTGATCCACCCGGTCCCTCGTGGACCATCGGGGCCTTGGCGCAATTGGTAGCGCACCTGCTTTGCAAGCAGGGGGTTAGGGGTTCGAGTCCCCTAGGCTCCACCCAAAGTGTCTTACGGGAACACGCGACATGCGTAGGCGTGTCGTGTTCCCGTAAGGGTTCCTCGCCTCCGTCGTCGCTCTGCTCGTGCGCTTCGCGGATGATGGTGGCGAACGGCTCGGCCAGGCGTGGGCGGAGTTGTTCGTCGTCGGTGATGTCGAGCCGGGTGTAGAACGCTTGGCACGCCAGCCTGCGGTCGGCGTCGCCGGATCGGGCGTAGGCGTGGTGGGCGTCGGTGAGCAGCCGCAGGCTGTCGTGGAGGAACGCGCGGCCTCCGGTGTGGTGCTCGTCGTGTTCCGCGAGACGCCGGTTCACGTCTGCGAGGCCCGCTCGGATGCGGTCTTGATGCCGTTTCAGAGTGGGGAGGTCGATGGCGTCGGCGAAGTGCGCGGCGAGCAGCTTGTCGCTCTCTGCTTCGAGTTTGGCGCGGTTGGCCATGAGGTCGGCTATCTCTTGGTCACGCCCTGCCGTACGTGCGTCGAACGCGGCATCGACTTGGGCGGTGAGGTCGCGGTAGGTGGCGTCGCTGATCGTGATGGAGGCGTAGGAGTCCGCGACGAGGCGTTCCGCAACCGCGACGGGCACCGCCCGCCGGGTGCAGGCGGTCTTCTTCGCGGCGCGGCCGGAGCAGACGAAGTAGGCGTAAGTGACACCGCGTGGGTTGGTGGCGAAGTCCAGCAGCATCCTCGACCCGCAGGTGCCACAATGCAGCAACCCTTTGAGGTGGTGGGCGTGCTGCACATGCCGAGTCATCTTCGCCGTGCGCGCCCGCAGGAGCGACTGCACGGTGTCGAACAGGGCGGGGTCGATGAGCGGTTCGTGCGCGCCGGGATACAGGGCACCCTTGTAGCGGATCACCCCCGCGTAGTACGGGTTCGTGAGCAGCTTGTACAGCGTGTTCTTCCCCAACGACTTCGACGGGCGCTTCGGCGTCGGCACCGTCACCAAGCCCCGCGCGGTCAGGTCGCGCAGTAGCCCGGTCACCGAGGTCTCGCCGGTCGCGTACTGCGCGAACGCCCATCGGATCAGCGGGGCGCGTTCGGGATCGACCTCGACGGTGCGTATCTCGCGGCCTTGCTCGTCGGTCTTGCGGACGTTGAGGTACCCGATGGGTGCGCGCATCGGAGTACCGCCTTGGGCGACTTTCTGCGTCAGGCCCTTGGTGACTTCGGTGGCGAGGTTGCGGCTGTAGAACTCCGCGATGGAGGACATGATGCCGTGGACGAGCATCCCCGAGGGGGTTTGGTCGATGGACTCGGTAGCCGACACGAGCGTGACCCCGGCGCTGATGAGGGCTTCGTGAATCTTCACGTCGTCGGCGCGGTTGCGGGCGAGCCGGTCGAGCTTGTGGACGAGGCAGAACTGCACCCGTGCTGTGGTGATGAACGCCAGCATCTCTTGCAGCCCGTCGCGGTCGGCAGAACGAGCGGACTCTCCGGCGTCGATGAACTCGCGCACGATCCTTGCGCCGAGTTCGTCGGCCTTGCGCTGGTTGGCCTCGCGCTGCGCGGGGATCGAGAACCCCTCGTCGGTGCCGCCGCGCTCGGCCTGCTCACGGGTGGACACGCGCAGGTAGGACACGGCCAGCAGCACCGGCATGTCGTCGGTGACACCAGGTGACGCCGGGGTGAGGGTGGGAGCAGTGGTGGTGCTCATGCGATGCTCCGTTCGTTGGATGTCTCGGGTTCTACTCTGCCTCGTGCGTCTGACACCGGGCCGAGGGAATCGGCAGTCAGCTCGTCGGGTGGTGGGAGGTCGTAGGGGTCGGTTTCCCCGGCTCGGTGCGCGTCGTAACGGGCCTGGGTCATGTTCAGCACCCACTCCACCAAACGCCGCACATCCGGCTCCGCCCGTCGCGTGACCCGTAACCGCAACTGCGGATCACTCCGCGCCCCGAGCGCAGCCCTGTCTTGCGCCGCGCGTCGCGGACGCTTGCTCGGTGTGGGTCGGCCCGGATCACTCATCTCTAACTCATGGTGTGGCAGATACGCCAGTAGATAATCTACCGTACCACAGATATGGCGTAGCGGCCATTGCATGAGGTCGGGTAAGATCAGACGCATGCTTGAGGACTTGGAGAGCGTGCCGCTGCTGGTCGCGGCGGACTTGCCTGCGGGCTGGCAGATGCCCGACCCCTCGCCCATCGACCCCGACCACGACAGCACCGGGATCGACGCCGCGCTCCGCTATGAACAGTGGGTAGACCCCGAGCCGGGCCTGGATCGCAAGCTGAACTCCAGCCACAACAACAACGACTCCGGGCGCTGGTTCCTGATCCAGCACACCGAGTCGAACACGCGCGTGCTGCTGCGCCTGCAACGCCAGTATCTGCTCATGGAGGAACCCAAGGGCGAGGTGCGGATCACCGGGATCGTCTACCTGCCCGAGTGGGCGGGCGACCCGGTGGCGAGCCCGATGCTGCGCAACCTGCCCACCTCGCGGATCGAGGCGGCGATCAACCGCCGCCAGTTCGCCGTCACCGGAGCCAGCCGCTTCGAGGGCGGCACCATGACCATGCCCTCCGGCCGCGTCCTGCGCTCGGGGGACGTGATGAAACCGCTCGGGAACCCGAAGCGCACCCCCGACTTCTACGAGGTCGTCGCCCTCCAACACACCCGCCTCGTAGACGACGGCGAACCCAACCCCACCGCGCGCATGGCCGAAATCAGCCGCGTGCCCCTGTCCACCGCGCAGGGCTGGGTCGCCCGCGCCCGCCGCAAAGGGCTGCTGCCACCCGGCAGGCGAGGACGCGCTGGTTAAGAGTTCCGACGTCGGCCTGACTTCCAGTTATCACCAGGTCAGCGGGTCGAGTCTGAGATAGAAGTCCAGGCGTTCGGGGTCGAGGGTGATGCCGTACCGGGAGGCGAAGTCGTGATCCGCTTGGCGGGCGGTGCGTTCGTCTGGCCAGGTCTCGCGGGCGTTTGCCAGCAGCAGCGCGATGTCGGCGTAGGGATCAGCACGCCCAAGACGCCCGAGGTCGATGAGCCCGGCGACGAGCGAGGTATCGGGGTCGATGAGGATGTTGGGGAGGCAGAAGTCTCCGTGGCAGACCACCGTATCGGCGGCTTCCTGCTCTCGACGCAACCGGAGGTCGCGTTCCAGGCCGTCGAGGATCACCGTGGGCGGGGTGTCGATGAGGTGCTGGGGAAGGAACTCGGCGTGGACGCGGTTCTTGGCGACGGTCGCACGGGCCAGGCCCATCATCTCGTCCAGTGTCCTGCTGAACGGGCATGTGCTCGCGGGCAGGTTGTGCAGTCGATGCAGGGTGTCGGTGATCGACGGCCAAGCCTGCGCGAGCTGGGCTGGGTTGAGCCGGTCGGCCGGGACGCCCGCGACTGCGCTGGTGATGAGGGCGGCGCTGTGCTCGGTGGCGCGCCAGTCGAGCACCCTGGGGCCGGGGATTCCGGTGCCCGAAAGCCACTCAATCCGAGCGCGCTCAGCCTCTAGCGTGCTCACGGCGGCAGCGGAGACCACCTTGGCGAACCGTTCTCTCGACATATCACGCAGTACCATCGCGTCCGACTCTCCGCCGGTCACAGGCGTCCATCCTGAGCCGTCCGAGAGCAATCCGGTCAGCGGGGGCAAGGAAGAGACCATGCTTCCCATCATCTCGCGCCCAGCCGAGTGCGTGTGAGCGAGCTGCCCGCGCGCCCGTCGCTACGTCCCGCCGACGCACTGCCTCACGACCGCCACAGACCCGACTGACACCGCCAGGTGTGGCGCGTCTGTCAGACGGTTGCCCGATCCATGACGCCGTGGCCCGCGGTGAGGGTCAGGTTGAGCGGAGGCTGAGGATGGTATGCATCTCGGTTTCGACTCGTTCGTGATCGAATTGCGGGAGGTCGAGTGCCGTAGCGGTGCGCTTGGCGAGGGCGCGGTATAGATCGGTGGTCGCCAGGAGCGCCCGCGCCGAGGCGTCACCGTCGAGACCGCCCCAGCACTGTTCGAGTGCGTGCTGGATATCGGTGTCCATCCACTGTCGCATCCGCGTGCCCAGGTAGCGGGTAGCAAGCCCAGCGCCATGCCGGGCAAGGTGGTCCCACTCGATCATCCGCAGCAGTTCGGCTTTCAGGTCTTGGTCGCGCAGCTTCGCCGACCACGGCTCGTCGCGCACGATGGCCTTGGCCTGCATCAGCGCAGCCGCCCACGCCCAGTTGACTGACTCCTCGAACTCCGCTCCCGAGGGTGGCTGCGGCGAGGGCGTGGACAGTGAAGCAGTCGCAGCGAGGCCATCTTTGTCGAGCAGTGCTCGGAACGGACGCGCATAGTCTCGACCAGCCAGACGATTGGCGGGCAGCAGGGTGAAGTCGATCTTGCCGCCCGCGTAGTAGATCAGGCGGGTCGGGTTGCCGTCGCCGTCTTGGAGCCGCTCTACGACAAGCACGTCACCGAGGCCGCTCCACCACGATTCGTCTCGCAGCAGTGCATCAATGTCCGTGGTGAACACCTCGATATCCCGGTCGGAAAGCGAGTGTGCGGACTCGGCGGCTGCCGATCCCGTCAGCACGAGCGCCCGAACGTCATCGCGGCCCTGAGCCCACTGCGTCAACGCATCCAACGCACGCGAGTAGTCCATCTTTCGATTCTCTCACCGTCTGACGTCGCGCCCCGCTCCTTCGCCACGCCCACCCGACTCGACACGCCCCTGCCCCCACCGACTACTCGCAGCGTCTCCCTGGTTCTTGCCCCTGTTCTTCTGAATGAACGTATGCTAACTTCGGTAGTAGCAGATACGCCAGTTCAGTCGGGAGGTGAGTCGGATGCGTGGTGGTGTGCTCCCGTTCCGGGGCACTGGGGCTGACGCTTTGCGCTATGTCGAGGCCAACCGTTCCCGTGCTGACGACTACTACCTGGGCGCGGAGGCGACGGTAGCGCAGTTCGTCGCGCTCGACGGCTCCGGCGCGGTGACTGCTGAGTTGAGTCTTGATCCTGCGGCGTATGCCGCGTGGGTGGATTGGATGAACCCGTTGACCGGGGAGCAGATGGGCAGGCCCCGTCGTGCGGGGTCGGATCGGCAGGCGTCGCCCCGGTTCATGGAGATGGTCATCAACGCCCCCAAGTCGTTGTCGATTGCCGCCGCCCTGCACCCCGAGGTCTCCGACGCTCTCGACGCGGCCCAGCAGGACGCGCTCTCTGAGATTCGCCGCTGGCTCGCTCAGTATTCGGTGACTCGTGTCGGGTCGTTGGGGGCGCAGGAGGTCGTGCCTGTCGAGAGCATGCAGGTGGTGGGCATCACGCACCGCACGAGCCGGGCGGGTGATCCGCACCGGCATATTCACATGCAGATCGGCACCCGCGTGTTCGCGGCCGGGAAGTGGCGCGGTCTTGATACCGCCGCACTGTTTCGGCAGCAAGGCGCGATCCGCGCCCTCGGTACTGCCGTGATCGCCGCCAGCCCGGAGCTTGCGTCAGTGCTTGACCGGCATGGCCTCACTCTCGACCCCGTATCCGGCGAGGTGGTCGAACTCGAACCGTTCAACGCCCTGATGAGTAAGCGGGGTGAGCAGGTGCGCCGCAACCTTGACCGTCTCGAAGCCGAGTGGGAGGCTGCGCACCCTGGCGAGAGCATGGGGCCGGTCGTCGCTTCTCGGCTCATGGCGGAGGCGTGGGCGTATCAGCGGCCCGCGAAGAAGCCGACCACGCTCCGTGAAGAGGAAGCGTGGGTGTCGGAGTTGCGCGAGGCCGGCTACGACCCCGAGCACCTGGCCCGAGTGCCAGCGCGTGCGCCGGCATCGACGGATGACTTGTCCGTGCAGCGGATTGCATCAAGGGCGTTGGATCGGTGTGCCGCTGGTGAGTCGGCGTGGACTCGCCACACTGTGCAGGAGCACGCCACCGAGATCATCACCGAGGCAGGGGTGCGCGGCACCCCGGCAGAGTTGCGCGAACTGATCGCGGTGGCAACCACGCTGGCGCTTCAGGATTGCTTCTCGATCCTGCCGCCCGACACTGTGACGCCGGAGCATGTCGCACACTTGACGAGCCTGCGCGTGGTGCAGGCGGAGACGGAACTGCGCGACCTCATCACCGCCCGAACACCCGAGCGCGAGCCGGAGCACGCTGATGTGCGCGAGCACGCGGCCGCACTCGGGCAGCGCCTCGATTCCGGTCAGCTCGACGCCGCCGCAGCGGTCGCCTCGGCTGATCCGCTGGTGATCGTGGAGGGCGCCGCAGGCGCGGGCAAGACCACCATGCTCGCAACGGCGATCCGCGCCACCGCACAGCGCGGCGGCAGAGTGCGGGTGGTTGCCCCGACCAAGCGTGCCGCCGAGGTTGCGCACCAGGAACTCGGCGTGCCCGCCGAATCGGTCGCCGCCCTCGTCCACGCGCACGGGTGGCGGTGGAACCATGACGGTGTATGGATGCGCCTCGCCATAGGCGACACCGACCCGGCGACCGGCGCAACCTATACCGGCCCACCGCAAGCAGCACGGTTGCGTCGTGGCGAGCGGATCGTCGTGGACGAGGCCGGGATGCTCGACCAAGACACCGCCCTCGCACTATTCACGGTCGCCGCCGAGACGGGCGCAACGCTCGCGCTCGTCGGGGATCGCGCGCAACTGCCCGCAGTCGGCAGGGGCGGCGTGCTCGACATGGCCGCACAACTCAGGGGTCGCACGTTCGACATGGCCGAGGTACACCGCTTCACCGACCCCGAATACGCCGAAGTCACCGTGCAGATGCGCGACCGCCGCAACCCCGGCCAGGTGTTCGACCGGCTGCGCGAACTCGGGCTGATCCGATTGCACGCCGACGCCGACGAACTGCGCGAACACCTCGCCACCAACAGGCCCGACGGCGAGGCCGTCACCGTCGCATCGAACGACGAAGCCGCGCGGCTGAATGACCGCATCCGAGACGAACGCACCCGCGCGGGCGTCGTCGACGACACCACCACGGCGAGCGGCAGCGATGGTCTGAGCATCGGGCGGGGTGACCTGATCCAGACCCGTAAGAACAGCGCCGACTTGGGGGTGGCGAACCGGCAGCAGTGGAGCGTGCAACACGTCGAGGCGGATGGGTCGCTGTGGGTGCGCGACGCGCACAGCGACCGCAAGCGCGAACACTCGCTGCATCTACCCGCTGAGTATGTACGCGAGCACGCCCACCTCTCCTACGCCGCGACCGCCTACGGGGTGCAGGGCGTGACCGCGCCCGCCTCGCACACCGTGCTCGGCGAGCAGATGGGCGGCGCGGCGGTGTATGTCGGCATGACCCGAGGCCGCGAGACGAACACCCTGCACCTCGTCGCGGAGAGCATGGCTGACGCCCGAGCACAGTTCATCGAGGCAATGGAACGCGACCGGGCAGACCGAGGACTCGCCGACGCCACCGAACGCGCGGCAGAATCGGTGCGCGGCCTCGTCGCTGACGGCCCCGTGAGCATGGTGAACGACGAGGTTGCCCGACTCGTGCGCGAGGCCGAGCGCGCAGAGGCCAGAGCGGAGAAGTGGGAGCAGCTCGCGGGGCGGCTCGACCAGCAGCGCGCCGCGCACAAGGCGGAGGACGAGCAGAACGCCGAGATGATCCGCACCGCCGAGACTCACACAACCCAGGCCCGCGCCGAGGTCATCGCGGAGCTGGTGCCACAGGCCGTCGAGGACGGCGGAACCTACCTCGCCGCAGTCGCCGCCGAGAGCACCGCATCGGATCGGCTGGCAACGGCGGGCAGGTTCGCGCGACGCAGAGCACGGCAGGAACACCAGGCCACAACCGAGCACACCCGCGCGGCACGCAAGCGGGCGCGTGACGCCTGGGGTAGCCTGCCGCGCCAGAACGACGCGCTCAGTGAATGGGCGGTGACAGCCGCCGAGCGCCGCGCTGAACACGACCCGCGCATGCTCGACGCCGCCAGCGCCCTCGCCGCCGCACAGACCGAGCAGGCGGCACTCAAAGACCGGCACGACCGCGAACGCCTCGCACTACTCGCGCAGGAACTTGCAGCCGAACGAGTGCGCCGAGACCCGATACGAGCACGGTTTATCCGCCCCGAGCGCGAAGCCCGCGACGCCCACGCGCAAGCAGCCGCCGTCCGCAAGGAAGCCGAAGAACTCCGCGCGCTCACACCCGCAGAAGCCGCCGCGCTGATCGAGACGAAGCGGGCAGCGGTAGAACAGACTCGACGGCTTGCCGATGAACGAGCACGGCGACTCCACGCGCCGTCTGCACCGGACACCACTCGAAGCGATCCGTACCCCGACCGTCCGGGCCTGGGACTCTGATCGTGAGTGCCGGGCGTGGGCGCTGTCAGCGCGTCTTCGCCCACACCGTGCCCCGGTGAACTCCGAACCGGCGCGCCAGCGCGTTCACGCTCACGCCCTGCGCGCGGGCTGTTCGCATAGCGTCCACTTCGGTGTCCGTGAGCCCTGTTCGAGGTCGTTTCTTTGGTTCCGCCGACGCCCCGATCAACGGGTCATCGGCCCCGTTCTCGGACTCGGCATCGGCGCGGATGCCTTGATTCCACGCGGAAACAAGCCTCTCGACCCGTGGTCGCCTGTTCCCGCAGCGTTCCATTGCGTCCACCATGAGAAACCGCAGGTCATTCTGCGGTTTCTTTGCATTTCGGGGCTATCCCCCTGCTACCTCGTGGGTGGCTGTGGGGGACTGGTGGGGGAAGGCCATTGCGACTCGGCCCAGTCCGGCGTGGCTGCGGCAGAAGCGCGGACATGCCGATGTGCGCTCGGGCGTCAGACGTAGCTGTGGGTCCGAGAAAGGGTCCGTCACGAGGTGTGGGTTGCCACCCTCTGCGATGCGGCTTGCCAGATCGCGGGATCGGTCCGCCGACCCTTCGGGCGCGTCGCCTGAAACCCAATCGAGTTCGGGCTGGGTGATGCCGACCAACTGGATGAAGTCGACGCGTCCATGGATCGTCTCGATACCAGGCACCTCGGTGTCAGGAACGAAGAGATAGCTGGTCAGCAGTGTTCCGGTGTTGGTGCGAAGCGGTTCGCCGCGACCGCTGATGAATTGGTACGGCTCGAACCATCGCTTCGAGGTGTAGGTGTATCGCCCAAGCCTGCTGAGGGAATCGAAGGCCCATCGGCAGTCGGCAGGATCTGCACCGGCGATCTTCATCGTCATCTCGTAACCCAAGCCGCTGAACTCTCCACCGAATGACTCTTCGTCGACGTAGAGCTTCGACATGCCATAGGTGAGCACGTGCTGGTAGCCGTTCGGGCTCGGAAACAGGCTGTAGCCGTCGACGTGCTCGGGTCCGCCGAACATCGCCCGTGAGGGCATGTCCGCGCCAAGGTGCGGCGGCGTGACCCCCGGGTACAACTTGTCCAACGCCTCGTCGATCGCGAGCCAGCCCGGTGCCCAGTCGTGTTCCGCCTGGCCGCGTGCCAGGTACTCGTCCTTGGTCATCACACCCAGAGCATCTCAGCCGCGTGGGCGCACCCGGTCGCTTCTGCCGCTGAGTCACCGGTCTGCATTCCGGTGTCGCTGGACTCTGGTCGGGGCTCAGCCATCGAATAACGCCGAGAACCCGTCGGGCCACGCCAAGGTGACGCCGTTAGCGGAGCAGATGTCCACCCAATCGGAGCGACGCGGTGGGCGCTCGACTGCGAGCACTCCCCGGATGTCGGTGACGCAGTTCCAATGCTCCACCTTGGTCCGATGTAGGTAGCTGAGCAATTGGCCGAGTCCAAGCCGCAGTTGTGACTCCTCGTTGTCGTCGGTGAGGCTCTTGACCTCGCAAAGGTGCAGCGTTTCTCCGGTGATCCACGCGATGTCGAACTGCTCGTCGTGGATGTCGGGCGAGAGCGGCTCCAGCCCGTGTTCGGTGATACGGCGAGCCAGTGCGTCCTGAGTGTCCTTGTGTGCCGTGGTTCCGCGGTCGATTAGGTCGGGGTTCCGCAGGTAGATCGCTGACTCGTCCTCGGTCTTCCCTTCTGCGCGAGCGGGAGGGACGTACGGGACGCCGCCTCGTTGAGGGATCGCACCTCCGGGCCGGGTGAAGCCCACGGGATAAGCCGCCCCGAGGGCGGAGCCTGGGACGCTCAGGTCGACTCTGTAGGCGCCAGCCAGAACCGACAACAGGTCTCCTGGCGCGCCCGACTCACTCAGCATGTGCAGAGTGACCGCCGCCTGCTCGCCAGTGGTGGTGCGAGGCAGACCGTCCGCCGCCTCGTTGTTGAACGCCTGGCGAGGAAGGACACCGGACGCAACCGCCTCCAGCGCAGCCCTCGCCGCTGACGAGTCGTACCGGGATGCCGTGGGCATCGTGTCGGCGGCATGCCAGTTGTGATGGGTGATCGCCGCAGCGAGCGCTATCGCGGTCGCGTCGCCACCTGCTCGTGCCCATCGGCGCAGACCGTCCGCCGCCTCGATCACACCATCGAACTCCTTGGCAGAGCGGTCGTTCGTTGCCGTCATGTCCCAATCCTCCCCGTTGACTGTGTCGACCATAGAGCGGCCGGCCGACAGTTCGACGCGGGTCGACCCGCCCGGACGTACGGGACCCCGCGACCGTTTCGCCGCGTTCCGCCCGGTCATGCCGCTTTGTCGGCGGCATCGCTCGCCCGACTTTTGCCGCGCTCCCGCGGTGGCGAATCGGGATGGTGGGACACAAAGTTGCCAGCGTGCGAGCATCAACCACATGGATGACCCCATGAGTTGGCGGCAGGGTCAGTCGATCGCTGCCGTCACTCTCGGATCGATGTTCTTCGCGTTCGCACTTGCGAGCGGCATTGCATACGCCGCCAGCGGGGCTGGCGTTCCGTGGTGGGTGATGACGCCTGTCGCCTGGATTGCGGCGTACCTGATCATGCGGACGATCATGCGCTACTTCTTCACTCGACGGCTGCCTTCGAACTGATCCGCGCGGATCTGCCGCGATGACGCCGTCCCGCGCGGTCGCATCGTGAGACGACTCTGACGAATTTCCAGTGCTGAGTGGCACCTGTTGATACCGAACGTCTCGGACTGTCTCCTGCTGTCCCGAGATGCACTCGAATGCGACGTCGAGTGCGCTTGACGAGCACGGTTGTCCGGCTCACTCTGGAAGGTCCCTGCTGATTCTCGGCGGCGGGGAAGGTCTCGAGGAGCGCGTCGTGTCCGTTGCCGATCGCTGTGGTCTCCAGGATCTCGAGGGCGCCCCAATGCAGGCAGTTCGGGCGTCCTGGGTGAGGTGGGCGACCGAGCAACCGCGGCTTCGCGCCGTGGGCGACCTCGCTGGTCTGCACGAGTGGACGTTGTCTGTGTCGCCCCGAGAGGCGAACGAAGTTCTGGGTGTTCTGGCGGCGATGACAGATCACGTGCTGATGCAACACGGTGCCGTAGATCGAGAGCCACTTGCCCTCTCGGGTTTGCACCTTGTTGGCCACGGCCACGTGGGTGTGAAGGTCGGGGTCGCCGGCACGGGAGTCGCGGTGGAGGAAGGCAGCAGCGATCAGCCCGCAGGTCTCGACCTGTCGGGCGCCGCCGGTCCCTTCGCGGGTGAAGATCGCATGCGACTCGAGGAAGGTGAGGGCGACGAGGACGGCAGCGTTGTGTGCTTGCCGGATGCGCCTCGCGACGTCGTTCGGCGCGACGGCCCACAGTGTCGAACCGACTTCGCCGGGCTGAACGTCAGATCGAACCCGGCCACCGAGCCCGACTGGAACGCCCGGCCGAGCGCTGCGCCGGTCATGGGGTCGCAGCCGTCGCCGAACAGGTTCTTCATCTGCTCCGCGGTGACCACGTCGCCGTACTCGAGACCGCTGATGCCGCCGAGGCCGGAGCCGATCCAGCGTCCGGGTGCCTCGCCCTTCGCGGCGTAGTAGTCGGCCAGCGGCGTGGACCCGAGCTCGGTCGAGTCGGCAGCTGCGACCTGGCGGGTCAGGTACTGATAGCCCGACCCGGCCGCCAGCTTCTTCAGCGTCATCGTCACACCTCTCAAGGCCGGAATGCCGCCACGAGTGGCCACCCCGATTGGCCAGTGAAAGAGGTGTGTCTGGGAGAGGGGAAGAGGGGAGGGGACGGTGTGGGTAGGGATAGAGGTGGGAGAGAGGGGAAGGGAGGGAGGAAGTGGGCGGGGAGGAGGAAGAGAGGGGCGACGGAAAATGGGGTGGCCACTGGCGGACAGATATTGGCCTTATCGGATGAACGCGGCCATCCCGGCCGCCCTGCACCCAGGAGCACCCATGGCCCCGACCGCCACCATCCCTCGCCGCCTCGTCTCCTTGACTGAGGCCGCTGACATCCTCGCTGTCTCACCCAAGACGGTTCGGCGCTACATCGCCGCCGGCGACCTCGGCGCCGTCCGTCTCGGCCGGTGCACGATCCGGATCAAGCTCGACTCATTGGAGCGGCTGATCGATGCCCACCCGGTCAACGCGTGGCGCCGGGGTGCCTGAGGTGGTCCCGATTCGCGTGATGGTTGACTGTTCGACGTGTCTGAACCGATCGATGTCGATGCCATCGCGCGCCAGTTGTTGGCCGGCGCCAGCTTGGACGACAAGAAGGCGTTGATCGACGCACTCATGTCCGGTCGTGTCACCAGCATCCTGGACAAGCTGAAGGAGCGCGGTGAGCCGACACTGGCTCCGCCGCCGGACCGCGTCCGTGGCTATCGCGTACGCCTCGACTTGATCGGCGCGAAGCCACCGCTGTGGCGACGGTTGGAACTCGCCGGCGATATGACGCTGCCGAGAGTCCACGACGTGATCCAGGAGGCGATGGGTTGGACGAACAGCCATCTCCATCAATTCCGGACGGGCCGCGATCCCCGAGCGCCGTACTTCGTCACCCAGTTCGATCTCGATGAAGGCGATGAAGGGATGCTCGAGGACGACGTACGCCTCGACCAGATCCTGACCGCCAAGGGCGATGAGCTCTTCTACGATTACGACTTCGGCGACGGCTGGCGGCACGTCCTCAAGGTCGAGGCGATCCTGGATGAGCCGCCCGCGATCTCTCGGTGTGTGGCGGGCAAGTTGGCGTGCCCGCCGGAAGACTGCGGTGGCCTCGGCGGGTACGACGAGCTGGCGAGCTGGGTCCGCAGCGGGTACGACGACTCGAAGCTGCCCGACGTGTTCGACGATGCCGGGGCGGCGCATGATTGGCTGCCGCTCGACTGGCACCCGGATCATTTCGATCTCGACGAGGTCAACGCTGCGCTGGCTGTCGCAGTTGCCGAGCCCGTCGCGGTCACCGGTGAGCTCGCGGAGTTGGTGGCTCAGCTGGACCGTCGCGGGGTCCGGCTGCTGCGCCAGGTCCTGGGGCGGCCTCTGTCCCACGCGCCGACGGACATGTCCGAGAGTGAGGCCGCACGGATCACCCAGCCGTACCGCGTGCTCCTGGAAGCCATCGGAAACGCGACCAGGCTGACCGCCGCCGGCTATCTCCCGCCGGCCGTGGTGGAGCAAATCGCGGAAGGCACCGGGATCACCGAGTGGTGGATTGGCAAGGCCAACCGTGAGGACCTCACGCCGCCCGTCGCGGCGATACGCGAAGCCGCCCGCGCACTGGGGCTGGTCTATGTCCGCGACGGACACCTGAGGGCGACCCGCGCCGGCGTCCAGGGCCGCCGTGATCCGCAGCGTTTGTGGCAGCACATCGTCGACCGGCTCCCGTTGGGCACCAAGGAGTGGGAGCGGCAGTCAGGCTGGATGGCGCTGGCCGTGGCCGCGAGCGGTGCGCCCGTCGAGGGATGGCGCGGCGAGATCAGCGACCTGATGCTGGCCCTTGGCTGGAGTACGAGCGCCGATCCCTACTCGCCGCCACCGGCGACCAGCGCGACGCTCGACGTACTTCTCCAGCTCTCGGGCGAGAACCGACTGCACTGGCGGGAAGTTCAGGGCGTCGACTTCGCCGTCGCCGCGACCGCCCGGGCGGTCATCCGCAGCTGACTGTCGGTACGTCCTCATACCGTCGTGGTTGAGCCCGCTCGGAGGAGGAAGAACGTGACTGAGCCCCGCTATCGGCACATCTGCGAAGTCTGCGGCAAGACCGATCTGTTGACGTCCGAAGAAGGCTTCCAGGCCGGCTGGGATTACCCGCCCCGGATGGGCGTCTTCGGCGTCGTGTCACCGCGCACCTGTGGGTCATGCGTAATCACGGGGACGCTCTGGTGGCGCATCACGACTGGCGCGACAGGCGAGTTCAGCACGGCAGACCAGGTGCTGCTCGCTCGGATCGAAGCCGAGCCGGAGAGCATCCTCATTCGGGACGGGTTTGACCCGACCGACGCCGACGCCACTTGAGCAAACCCATTGCGGGCGCGAGGCCACGTGTTGCACTCTGGTCTGCTCACCACAGGAAGGAGGAGATCGCCATGCAGAGGCAATAGCGCCAGGCAGCTAGTCGAGCGTCCGCTCGACGCTGGTCGCTCAAGGAGAGTGCGTCGTGCGCAACCACGACGAGAAGATCAAGGACATGGTCGAGTCGGTTCTGCCCTCGACCAGTCGGAAGACCGCCCGCGCTGAGCGGCGGATCATCCACAAGACGCAGCGCTCCCGGCAGCGGGACATGCTGCGCAGCATCACCGTCGAGCCCGACCCCGACTTCGGTGAGGGGCGTCGTACCTCGGCGATCTCGAACATGGTCTGGGACCGCCGTGCCGCCGACAAGACCGGCCCGCTCGTCCGTTGGGCCGCTGCGGCCGTCGAGAGTGACCCCGCGCTGCGTGAGGCTGACTGGCCGACGCAGAAGGCTTGGTTCACCGCGGTCCTGCCCAAGGACCTGATCGGTCAGCACGCCCTGACGCACATCGAGATGGCGATCGGCCCCTCTGCGACGTACTCATGGATGCGCCGCAAGCCTGCTCGCCCACTGACCGACATTCGCGCCGAGCTGACCCTCCAGGTGCGACGGATCCTGGAGAGCGGTCGCCACGGGGAGCTCAACATCCGGCTGCGTCAGGAGTACGGCGTTGATCGTGCTGCGCCGTGGATCAAGGAGTCCGACCAGATGCGACCCGAGCGCCTGCTCGGTGGTCTGCACGATGTCGAGGCCTTCGTCGACGACGTCGTACGTGATTCCGATTTGCGCAAGGTAGTCGGCGAGGTCGCAGGACGGCGCTGAGCGGTCCTGCCCCGACAGCAGATTGCTTGCTGTGGTCAGTCGCTGTCGCGGTCCAGTTCTGCGGGGAGGCCACGGCGGGCAAGGCGCTCCTGCGCGTCTCGCACGATCTCGCCAAGCTTGGCCTCGAGCTGGGCCTTCGGCGGCAGAGCTGTCCAGTACTCGGCGACCACGATGCCGTCCTTGTGCATCTCCAGGAGCTCGACCTGCTCGCGGCTGACCTCGGTGCAGAGGATCAGTCCGACCGGCGACTCCTCGTGCTCCTGCCGCTCGTAGCGGTCAAGCCACTTGAGATAAAGCTTCATCTGGCCCTCGAACCGGGCGTCGAACCTGCCGATCTTCAGCTCGACGGCGACGAGGCGCCGCAACGGACGGCTGAAGAACAAGAGGTCGAGGTAGAAGTCGTCAGGGCCAATGGTCATTCGCTTCTGGCTGGTGACGAAGGTGAACCCGTGCCCGACTTCGAGAATGAACGCCTGGATATCCCGGAGGATCGCGGCCTCGAGGTCCTTCTCCAGGTAGGTGTCGTGCAGGCCGAGAGCATCTAGGATCAGCGGGTCTCGGAAGGTGTCGCGCGGCACCGCTGAGCCCTCGGGGATCTGGGAGTTCGCAATCTCGCGGCGTTCGAACGCCTTCCGCCCGATCGCCGCGCGGAGCTCACGGACGCTCAGATGCTTTGAGGCGGCCTCTTCGATGTAGAACGCGCGCGCTTCCGCGGACTTGATCGCCAACAGGTAACGAATGTGCGTCCAAGTTACCCGCCGCGCGAGTGAGCGCACCGAGTCGTAGTCAGGGAAGGTGCGCGCGAAGATCACCATGCGCGTCAGGTTGGAACGGTCGAAGCCCGCTCCGAAGCGGTCGGTCAATTCGTGGCTCAGTGAGCCAAGAATCTCCTTCCCGTACTCTGCGCGGCCGCTGTGGAGAGTATTGATAGAGATCGCTCGCCCGACTAGCCAGTACGTCATCGTCAACGTGGCGTTGACATGAACCGCCGAAACTCGCTGGCCCTCCTCAACGATGCCGACGATGTAGCCGAGCAGTGCGACCTCGTCGTCGGGGATTTCGTCGCGGGGTAGCAGTTCGCTCATGTCGCACCTCGCCTCGTCGAAACATTTGTGGCTCGCTGAGGCACAAATCTGCCGCAGCCCACTGACAGCCTGTTCATTCCGACCTCCGCGACTCGCGCCACGCGTCGTACGTCTCGCCGATCTTCTCGGCCAGCGCCTTGTCGCGGTCGAGGGTGGCGTGCTGATAGATCGCCATCGCCGCCTGCGATGCGTGGCCGGCGCGGGCCTGGAGTTCGGCGCCGGTCGCGCCGTGCTGGCCGGCGATCGTGAGCGCGGTGTGGCGGAGGTGATGGATCGTGAGGTCTTCGCGTCCAGCCGCCTTCCGGGCCGGGCGGTAGCGGTCCATCAGGTAACGGACGCTCATGTGGTCGCTACGGTCGCCTGGGAACAGCAGCCCGGTGGGTCCTTCGGCGGTGTGCTTGAGCAGGTGCTCCTGGAGCAGCTTCAGGAAGGGCGGCGGAACGTGGACCGTGCGCACCCCGCTCCTTGTCTTCGGCGAGCTGATGTGGCGGCCGCAGTCGGGGCAGGCGCCGGCGGTATCTGGATCTGCATCCTTGTCGACCTTGCGGGTGACGTCGATCCGGCCGGTGACGCCGTCGACGTCCGAGCGGCGCAGCTCGAGCAGTTCGCCTTCGCGCAGGCCCACGAATGCGGCGAGAACGATCAGCAGCCTCAGCCGCTCGGGCATCGCGTCGATGATGACTGCCAGCTCGTCGAGGGTCGCTGGAACGGCGACCTTCCTCACCGGCGCCGAGCTCGCGCCGCGCACCTTCGGTGGCGCACGCTCGATGAGCTCCTCCTCGGCCGCCGCCTGGAGCAGTGAGCGGAGCAGCCGGTACGCCGCCGCGTTGGTCGCCTCCGTGGTCGGGTCGAGAGAGGATCGCCACCTCTTGATCTCCGTGAGGGACACCTCGATCAGGGGAGTGTCCCTGAAGTACGGCAGGATCCGGTTCGCGAGCAGCTTGCGGTAGCCACGGATCGTCGTCGGCCGGAGTGACCGCTCGGCGAGGTACCGCTCCGCGAAGCCCGCGACCGTGTTGAACGCGGACTCGCGATGCCGCTTCTCCTCGGCCGCGCGTCGTGCCTGCGGGGGCGTCCACTCATCACGATCGATCAGTCCGCGCTCGCCATCCAGCCATGCTTCGGCGTCCATCCGGGTCGACAGGGTCCGCGAGTAGCGCGTGCCGTCAGGCATGGCATACCGGGCGCGGTGGGTGACCGCACCGGACGCGTTGACGCGCCGCTCGACCTCGCCGAAGCCGCGCCTTCTGGCCATCCCGAGACCTCCGTTCCCAACCCCATGCTGCGTTGGCACAGGGAGTCCCTGTGGGGGACTGGTGGGGGAAACTATGTCACTGTGGGGGAATCTTTGGCCACCTCTGACAGTGTTTTCCCTGCTCAGAGGCACTATTTCACCGGCGCTCTTGGGCGCTTTGCAAGCAGGGGGTTGAGTCCCTCGCCTCCAGCAGATCACCTTGGCCAGAGGCCCTTTCCCAGTGGGGGAGAGGGCCTCCGACGTCTGTCGATAGCCGCAGAGAACGGTCTTGGCAGGTGGCCCGAGGGACCATCTAGTAGAGGAACGGGCGAGTGCCTGGTGCCAGAGTGATGCCAGACCGACGCGGCCCAAGGATGGCGGGCGTTGGGTCTCGGACCCAGGGTCGCCGGCACGGCGCTCATCGTGGACACGGATCCGACAGGGTTCGACGGTAGCGACTAGGCAGATCGTGAAGTGAACCCGGCACTGCTGCTGAGAAGAGGTTTGAGTGCCTTGACGAGAGCCGCCAGTTCGTCAGGCGCGCGCTCCAAGGTGATGCCAATTTCGACGAGGGCCTCGGCCCGGGAAAACGCCACACGCGCGTTGGTCTCGAGCCTTCCCAGCTCCTCAGGGGTCAGGACCCCGGCCTCGGCCTTCCGCCCGTACGACGCGACCTCGTGCTGGGAGCGCTGCAGATAGTCGGCATAGATCTCGACATGGCCCTTGGCGCGTTTGTAGTCACGGTCCGCGGCTCGACGGCAAGTCTCGGAACAGTACTCCTTACGACGGCCCCGACCGAGTTCCTGGATGACTGGCTCCTTGCACGACAGTCGCCCACATGGCACGGCGATTCGGCCGATGCTCTCCTCGTTGTCGGTCATGACGTCCGCCTATTCGCGCGTTGAAGTTTCCTTGTCTCGCCTAGTCTGACTGGCACGCTGGCAGTAGATGGCCAGACACGCCGAACTACACGGGCGTTTATTCGCGCAAATGACGCGCGAATTTATGAACCGGTTCGCCGCAGCCTTGGGCGTGTCGCACTTGTCGTGGCCTCCGGTCTGCTGCACTAGCGGCAGATCACCTGATCCCAGGTGGCGCATAAAGCGCGAAAAACCAAAACGCCCGGCTTGCAGGCCGGGCGCAGAGGTGCACGGGACATGAGATGTCGTCGTACGGGTCGAACCACAATGACATCACCGGTCCCGAGCTCGCGCAAGACACGCACCACGGTGCGAGATCGGAGGGATCGCCCATGTGGCGGTTCGTCGTTGAAAACAATCAGGCCGGTAGTCCCACGTGGTGGCTGTACGCCGGTAACAACGAGATGGTGGCATGGGCTGGGGAGACGTTCGCGTCGACCGCCAACGCCAGCCGTGCGGCATCGGCCTTCAAGGCTGGCGCTCGGACGGCCCGGTACGAGGTCTACCAGGACGCCGGAGCCGCGTGGCGCTGGCGAGCCTGGCGTTCGTCGGACAAGGTCGCAGCTTCGGGCGAGTCGTTCTCGAGCCGATACGCCGCAGAACAGGCGGCGAATCGAGTGCGTGACTACGCGGGGGGTGCGTCTGGCGCGGCTGCCTGATCGTGTCGGTGCGGTGGGTGGCTCCGACCGGAGCCACCCACCGTGCATCACGATGATTGACTGTCCGAAGTGGTGGGACTAACCCGACGACTATGGCTGCGGCGATCGGTCTACCGGCGGCCGAGTGCAGGTTCGCGGTCTTGGGCCGTAACCTGGGGTTGATCTCGCGTAACGTAACGCCTTCGAACTGGTTGTCCTGCGTGTGGACCCGGCGTCCGCCGGGATGCACACGCGGCTATTGGTACGGCTCACGGGCCAACTTGCGGTACCGGCCATCACCTAGAGCCTATGACGTCACCACGACGGACCCGCCCACCAGGTTGTCGTCGTAGGGCAGAGTCAGCTTGCGTCGAGGAATGCCTGGTACCGCGCCTCTAGGAGCCTAGGATCAGGACGTTGTGTCCGGCGCTCAGGCAGCACCATCAGCCGCTTGCCGTGGAACTCCTGGATGCCATGGCGCAGCATCGGCCCGTCGACCTCACGGAGGACCTCGGCGTTGACCCGCACCTCGTAGTGAGGGGTGATGCCGAGAATGCGTCGGTCGTAGGCGGCGTGGTGCATCTTGCACAGCGTAAGGCCGTTGGTGACGACGGGTCGCCCGCCGGCGCCGTCTTCTTGGATGTGCGCAGCGTCGAGGAGGTCGCTGTGCCGGAAGGAGCAGACGGCGCACGAGGTCCGGTAGGCCCGCAGAACAGCCGCTCGGAACGGACGCTGGTGCAGGCGGATCTTGGTCAGCTGCCTGCGATAGGAAGGGTCGAGCTCGAGTTCGACAGAGGGCCAGACGATGTCGGGCTGCGGTACGGCGTCGATATCGACGACGAACTGCAAGTCAGCCTCCTCTTCGCCGACTAGGTAGATTGGGTAGAGCGCGCTGTATCCGCCTCCTTGGACGCCTAACCACCAGATCAGCGGGAGGCGCTCGGCCATCGCCTCGCGGAGGGCGCGGTTCTCGAAGTGGTTCGGGTCGTTGCCACGCATCTTGTAGCGGTAGAAGCCGTCGGTTCCGACGTTGTCGTCGTATGGCCGGTCGCTGCCTTCGGGACGGTAGACGGTGCGGAACGAGAGTGCTCCCTTAAGTTGTCCCGGCTTCCAGATGCCCTGCTGAGTTGGCATGAGGCGGATGGTCTCGCCGGCCAGGGTGAGGCCGCTGGTGTCGTCTTGGCTGAAGGTCTCCTTGCCGCCAGCGCGCTGGCGGTCGAGCCATGTGAACGCAGCGTGTCTGATCGCCAATTCGCGCAGCCGATCCTCGGGAGTCACGCTGGCATCATCTCAGGATCCGTCGGGCCATGGCTGTACTTGGGTCTTTCCATCGATACCTCAGACGTCGCCGTCGGTTTCGCGGGGACTTCTGACGGAAGAAGCGACGAGATGGGCAGAACGCTAGGCGCAAGAGCCTTATCCGGGACCCGGAGACAGCACGACCAGGGAGCTGGCTGCCCCGCCAACCCACCCATGAGATCCGAGACACGGGCACGGTTCGACGTCCGGAGAAGTGCCAGAAGTTCTGACAAGTCAGAGGCGAACGCTGCTTCGACGTATACCGCTGCGTATCAGGATCGATGTTAGATCCGCCGAGTGAGGAGACATTAGAAGAGTGTGAGGTGTTTCAGAAGGTTCAACCAGGTGGCCCTTGTCGTCCTACTCGCGGGCCTGGTCCCGCTGCTGGTCCCGGCCGGAGCGTCAGGTGAGGTGGAGGAGAAACCGAGCGCCGGCGTGCAGCAGATCCTCGCCGACGAGTCGGAGCGGGTGCCCGGGGGAGTGGTCGAGGGCGACCGGATCGTCTATCCCGACGGCTCGTACTTCGTGGCGGTGGAGGTCGGGACCCTCTCGATCAGCCAGTGCGACAGCGGTTACTTCTGTGGCTGGGCGCAGTCCAACTACAGCGGGAGCTTCTTCGCGGTATCGGGATCAGCGGTGACGAAGCACCTGAGCTGGTCGACCCGCTCGTACCGGAACCGGAGGTCGACGACGGCCAAGCTGTTCAACAACGCCGGGACCGCTTCGACCTGTTTCGCCCCCAACGAGAGCCGGGCGACGATCGGTTCGGGCTACTACACACCGGCCAAGGTCAGGCTGACGGTGAATGCCAGTTGTTGACCCCTTTACTCCCGTGATCGCCGTCCAGGATCTAGTCTGGGGCCGCGTAGGGGGGAGGATCCGGGTGGAGGCAGCCGAGTACGAGGGGTTCTTCCGAACTGCCTATCCCCTTCTGGCCAGATACGCCCAGCGTCGATTTCCCCCAGAGCTCGCCGAAGAGCTCGCCTCAGCCGCGCTGTTGACGATCTGGACCAAGGACCTGGTCTCTCCGAAGGATGACGCTCAGTGGCGTGCCCTGCATGCCTTCGCCTACCGAATCCTCGACGGGCACATGAAGAACGCTTCGAGGTCCGAGACGGTACGAGGCGAGGCGCTGAAGCGGGCCCATCAGCAGGAGAGGTCCGAGCCGGTGCTACCCGATATCGCCGACGAGGTGCTGTCCTCGACCTGGCCCGAGTGGGCCAAGCCTCTGCCGCTCACGGATCGTGACGTCCTCGAGCTGGTGGTCGACGGATATCGGGTCGCGGAGATCGCCGTCATCCTCGGGTGTACCCCACCAGCCGTCAGCATGCGTCTGCGGCGAGCCAAGAAGAAGGCCCTGCTGCTCTGGGAGAGGGATGTCGACCGTGGACGACAGTGACCTCCTCGCTGAGGAACTGCGCGCGCTGCTGTCGTCAGTCGGTGCGCAGCCGAAGGATCTGACCCCACTCCCCGGACAGGAGGAGCGGGCCGAGCAGCGTCTGGCCGAGACTCTGGCGACGCCGAAGGCGGCTCGGCCCCGGCCACTGGCTGGGGCACCGAGCAGGCGAAGAAGAAGAGGCCGCACAGCACTCATGTCGGGACTGGTGGTCGCGGCCGCGGCGGTCCTGGCGGTCGTACTGGTGCTCCAGCCCGGGACCCAGATTCCGCCCGCACAAGCGGGGACCCCGCCGCTGCTGTCCTTCGAACTAGCCCCCGACGGAAGACTCCCGGGCAGTTCCGGACCGGTCGGATCTACCCTGGACCGGCTCGCCGCCGCCCGGGCCACACAGGTGAGCCCCGGGGAGGGGGACGTACAACTGGTCTCGGTGGATGCCTGGTGGGCCTCCACCGAGGTTGAGGGAGATACCGAGGAGCCCGACACGAAGTTGGTGCCCGTGCACACCGACACCTACTTCCTACCCAACGGCACGATGCGCGTGATCGAGCGACGCGGAGCACCCCTGACCAGTCAGGGGCGCATCGATGCGCACGTCGATCTGACGGCCGAACCGATCACGAGCGATGACGCATTCCCCAGCCCGGATCCCGGGCCGAACTATGCCGCCGGCCTCCCCACTACCGCTGCGGAGCTGACAGCAGCGCTCGCGGCCGATGACGATCCGGCCCTGTGCGGCGACTATTCGGTCGCCTGCCTGGTCAACGACGTGATCGATCTGCACCGGAGCTATGTCGTTCCGCCGGCTGTGGACGCCGCATTCTGGTCTGCGTTGTCAGAGGAGCCCGCCGTCACCTATCTGGGGCACACCACCGACCGAATCGGACGGAAGGTGATCGCCTTCACCACACCCTCCTACGACAAGGTGAGCCAGATCGTCATCTTCGCCGATCCGGAGACCGGTGCCTTCCTCGGCGACGAACTGGTGTTGACCTCGCCGTCTGACGCGTACTCGTTCCATCCCCCCGCGGTGACGTCCTTCACCGCGATCGTGGATGCGAGGTACGTGGAGCGCGACGCTCTCCCGGACAGGTGAGATGAGGAGCCCTCATTGCGGCTCGCGGCCCGTCTGATTCCGGAGAACCCTGGAAAAAAATGACATGGTCATGTTAGAAACGTGTCCATGACGGTCAGGGAGTCACCGGTGAAGGCCGCGAAGCGGGCCCGATACCGCGAGGACGCGCTCTGCGCTGCGGAGGCGCTGTTCGCCGAGCACGGGGTCGACGGGACCCGGATCGAGGCCATCGCCGCCCGGGCCGGGATCGCGCCGCGCACCCTGTACAGCGTCTTCGACTCCAAGCAGGCGTTGGTGCATGCGGTCTCGGAGCGACACCGTGATGCCCTCACCGCGCTGGGCCGAGAGGCCATCGTGAGCGCTGCGGACCCGTGGCTGGCGCTCGAAGGGGCCTTACAGACCTCCACTCGCTACTTTCTAGGGCATCCCATGCATCTACGCCACGAATTGCGCGAGGCTCGGTTCTGGGCCGATGAGCGAGCCTCGGAGTCGGGCACCTGGGCTGTCGCCTTCGCGGCCTACTCCCGTCTCTTCGACCGCGCCATGACCCAGGGTCTGGCCCGCCCGGGTGACGCGACCGCGTCGGCCCGGGCCCTGCTGGCCCTGCAACAGAGCCAGCTCGCCCACTGGATCGCCACCGGGATGACCGACCCGGCGGACCGGGTCACCCAGTCCCTGACCGATCTGGTCCGGCACGCCTTCGCCGTCGGCGCAGGTGCGTTACCCGAGTTGAACAGCCCCGCCAAGAAGGAGTCGCAGTGAGCCAGTTGTTGACCGGTAAGACCGTACTAGTCACCGGAGTCGGTGTCGGCCTGGGAGTCGAGACCGCCCAGGCCGTGCTCGATGCGGGCGGGCAGGTGGTCATCGGAGCCCGGAAGGCCGATCGGATCGCCGCCACCGCCACCGAGCTCGACCCCTCGGGTGCACGGGTGCTCGCCCATCCGGTGGACATCAACGACGTCGAATCGGTGGCCGCCTTCGTGGCCGCCGCCAAGGACCGGTTCGGCTCGGTGGACGCACTGGTCCAGGTGGCGGCCAACGAGGATGCCTTCGGCAGCCTGCACGAGGCCAGCGCCGAGAAATGGACCAAGGTGCTCGAGACCAATGTCGTGGGTGCCTTGAAGGTCGTGCAGGAGGTGTCCAAGGTGATGGCCGACCAGGGCCATGGCTCCATCGTGCTGATCGGTTCCCAGTCCTCCTTCAAACCGGCCCTGCCTCAGGCCGGATACGGCGCCTCGAAGGGCGCGCTGATGTCGGCCATGTACTACTGGGCCGACGAGCTCGGCCCGGCCGGGATCCGGGTCAATACCGTGGTGCCCAGCTGGATGTGGGGCCCTAATGTTCAGATGCTGGTGGACTACAACGCGGGGCAGAGCGGGCGCAGTCAGCAGCAGGAACTGGACGAGATGACCAAGGAGTTCCCGCTGCGCCGGATGGCCGAGGACCGGGAGGTGGCCGATACCGTGGTCTTCTTCGCCTCGGATCTCTCGCGCGGGATCACGGGACAACACCTGATGGTCAACTGCGGCGAGATGATGAGGTGAGCCGGTGCTGAAACTGATGATCCCTTCGGTCGAGATCGGCCTGTCCACCACCAATCTGGACGAGATGATCGACTTCTACGAACACTTCCTCGGCCTCGAATACGCCGGTGACATCGACTTCGCCGGAGGTACCCAGCGTCGCTACCACCTGGGCAAGAACATCCTCAAGCTGGTCACCTATGACGTTCCGCCGAGCACGGAGAACCTCGCCGGCGGCGGGCCGGTCCAGACCGGCATCCGCTATTTCACCGTGGTGGTGAGCAACCTGCGCGAGGTCGAGGCGGCCTTCACCTCCTCGCCGTACGAGATCACCGCCCCTGTGACCGAACTGACCGAGATGCCCGGCTTCGGATGGATGTACGTGGCCGACCCGGACGGCAACTCGATGGAGATCTCCGGCCAGCTGTGAGCGACACCCGGTGGCCGGGACTCCGCCGCATGAGTTGGATCACCCGATGGTTGCATGAACCGTCCAGCAAAGTGTGCTCGAGGAGGAGCAGCGGTGTCGTTGACGGTACAGACATGGGTGCGAGCCCTGGCCGACGAGAAGGAGACCGGCCTGGTCTTCGGTGATGAACGGTGGTCCTGGGCGGACACGATCGGTGCCGCCGCCGCCCGGGCCCGGGCGTTGCGTGAGTTCGCCGCAGATGGGGTGCCGTTGCATGTGGGGGTACTCATGGAGAACACCCCCGAGATGGTTCGGGCGCTGTTGGCCGGTGTGGTGGGTTCGCATGTGACGGTCGGGATCAATGCCACCCGCCGCGGCGATGCGCTGGCCCGGGACATCCGGCACACCGACTGCCAGGTGCTGCTCACCGACAGCGTCCACCTCGGGCTGTTGCAGGACCTCGATCTGGGCGACACCGTGGTGATCAATACCGACGAGCCAGAATGGACCGCCCGCGCGGGCGCGGCCGACCGAAGCGTCGACGGGTTCGCCGACACCGATCCCCTCGACACCTTCGTGCTGATCTTCACCTCGGGGACCTCCGGGGAACCGAAGGCCGTTCAGCTGCCGCACACCATGCCCGTCATCTCGGCCACGATGATCGGCCCCGCCCACTCTCTGACCCGCGACGACGTCTACTACTGCGCGATGCCGCTGTTCCATTCCAACGCGATCGTCACCTCGATGTCACTGGCGCTGTGGTCCCAGGGAGACCTGGTGATCACCCGCAGGTTCTCCGCCTCGGGGCTGCTCTCCGACATCCGCAAGCATGGCGCCACCTTCATGAACTACATCGGCAAGCCGCTCGCCTACGTGCTGGCCACCCCCGAACGGGAGGACGACGCCGACAACACCCTGCGGGTCGCCTACGGCAACGAGGCCAGCGACCGGGACATCGCCGAGTTCTCCCGTCGCTTCTCATGCACGGTCACCGACGGATACGGATCCACCGAGGGGGCGGTCTTCATCGTCCGCGATGCTGAGACTCCGCTGGGCTCCATCGGCAAGCCGGTAGGCGGCTCCTCGGTGTGGAACCGCGAGACCAGGACCGAGTGCCCACCGGCCGAACTCGACGAGACAGGCCGAGTCACCAACCTCGACGAAGCCGTTGGCGAGCTGGTGAACACCGAGGGCGGGGGCCTGTTCCGTGGCTACTACAAGGATGAGGCGTCGACGGCGGCACGGATGGACGGCGGCGTCTACTGGTCGGGTGACCTGGCCTACCGGGACGCGGCAGGAAACGTGTTCCTGGCGGGTCGTACCGATGACTGGCTGCGTGTCGACGGAGAGAACCTGGCAACCGCTCCGGTCGAGCGGCTGATGATGCGACACGAGTCGATCAGCCAGGTCGCGGTCTACAGCGTTCCGGACCCGCTGGTGGGGGACCGGTTGATGGTCTCGTTGGTACTGCGTGAGGGTGCCGCGCTGACGCCGGGGGAGTACGAGACCTTCCTGGATGCGCAGCCCGACCTATCACCCAAGGCCCGTCCCTTCTTCGTCCGGCTCACCGGGCAGTTGCCGACCACCGCCACCAACAAGGTGATCAAGCGGGAACTGCGTGAGATCGGCACCGACACGGATGACGTGTTGTGGGTGCGGGAGGAGCGAGGCACCGCGTACTCCCTGGTGGGCTGAGTCGGATCCCGTCGTAGATTGATCCGGTGCGTTCGCCGATGACCGAGACCCTCACCCCGCTGCTCCAGATCCCCGGCGGGACCCTGGCCATGGGGTCCACGGAGCACTATCCCGAAGAGGCTCCGGTCGTGCCGGTCGTGGTGACTGGATTCGGCCTGGAACGTCATCCGGTCACCAACGCCCAGTTCGCGAGGTTCGTCGAGGCCACCGGGTACCTGACCGTGGCCGAACGACGCCTCGAGGGTCCGGTCTACGCGGAGCTCTCCGAGGAGGAACGGGCTCCGGGAGGCCTGGTCTTCACCGGAACCCCGGGACCGGTCGACCTTTCGAACTGGCGGCTGTGGTGGACCTGGGTTCCCGGCGCCCAGTGGCGGATGCCGTACGGACCGGACGCCCGGACCCGGGCTCGAGCCGATCATCCGGTGGTGCAGGTAGCCCGCGAGGACGCTCTCGCCTACTGCGAGTGGGCCGGTCGACGGCTGCCCACCGAGGCCGAGCACGAGTGGGCCGCTCGGGGAGGCACCTCGAACACCGAGTACGCCTGGGGAAGCGAGCTGCACCCGGGCGGCGAGTTGATGGCCAACACGTGGCAGGGGGACTTCCCGTACCGGAACCGTGGCGCCCGAGGTTTCAAGGGCACCTCACCGGTAGGCAGATTCCCGGCCAACCCCTACGACCTGGTCGACATGATCGGCAACGTCTGGGAGTGGACCGACTCGGCCTGGACCCCGGACCACGGTGATCTGCTGGACTCCGCACCGTCCGGACGGCCGCTGCTCGCGCTGGCGCCGGAGCACGAACACACCTCGGCGTCCCCCTGCTGCGGCGGTGCCCCGGCCCTGCCCGGTCAACGACAGTTCGTGGTGAAGGGCGGCTCGCACCTGTGTGCCCCCGAGTACTGCCTGCGCTACCGTCCGGCCGCCCGCACCCCGCAGACCGAGGAGTCCGCCACCACCCACCTCGGCTTCCGCTGCGCCGGTTGATCGGGGTCCCGGGCGGGTGGAACCGCCCGGGCGGGGTTTCCAGCCGCTCGATACCCTCATGGGGTGCCCCGCCCCCGCTCTCCCTGGCTCTCCGTACCTGTCCTCGGTGCGACCCTGCTGACCATCGTCCTGGTGGCCATCGGCGGTTGGCTGGGGATGTGGCAGCTGGACGCCTGGAAGGCGGATCGCCAGCAGTCCGGTACCGATCGCACCAGCGAGAAGCCGATCCCGCTGGCCGAGGCGATGGGCCCGGATCAGCCCTTCCCCGGTAATGCGGTGGGTCGCCCGGTCATCCTGTCCGGGACCTGGATCCCCGACAGCACCGTGCTGATCCAGGAGAGGTCCCGTGGCTCAGAACGCGGCTACTGGGTGGCCAGCGCGGTGGCCAGCGACAACGGCAGCGGCTCGGCGCTCTATGTGGTGCGCCAGTTCGTCACCGACCCGGGTCTGGCCGATCCCGAACCGACCGGCGCGATGAACGGCATCGTGTGGTTGGACGCCGCCGAGGGATCGAACGGGACCTTCGATGACGACCCAGACGACAACGTGCTGCCTCGGATGCGCACCGCTGACCTGGTCCAACACGTCGATACCGACCTCTACTCCGGCTTCGGAGTGCTGGATCCGGTCGACCTCTCCGACCAGCCCGGGGCGAGCTTCTGGACCGGGCTGCGCAACTTCTTCTACGCCTTCGAATGGTGGGTCTTCGCCGCGTTCGTGATCTTCATGTGGGCCCGCTTCATGCAGGAGCTGCGTGCCGACCGGGAGGCTGAGCTCGAGGAGTCCTTCGGGCTCGTCGCCACTCGGGACCTGGGAACAGAGCCCGAGCCCGACGCCGGAGTGCCGCTCGACCAGGCCGGCCCCGCCGACACCGCGCTCGGGGTGGTGACCCTGAGCACAACCACGCCACCGCCGGACGAACGGTTCGAGGCGATTGCCGACCGGCCCGGTAGGTTCAATGCCGTGCACAGTGTGTTGAACCGATACCGAGTGATGGCCTACATCGTGGGCGTACTGCTGATCGTGCTGATCCTGATCGGCCTGCCTCTGAAGTACTTCACCGGCGAAGGAATGTGGGGCATCCTCGATTCGACCCCGCATCTGGTCAACGAGGGGAGTACCGCCAACCAGGTCGGCGACTGGATCACCCAGTACCTGGGGGTCGCGCACGGCTGGCTGTACATGATCTTCCTGTTCGCCGCCTTCCACCTGGCCCTCCGGGCGCGCCTCCCGCTCGGATTCAGCGTCGTCACGCTGCTGTGCGGCACCATTCCGGTCGCCTCGTTCTGGGCCGAGCACCGCACCGCCAAGAGGGTTCGGGCCGAGTTCCCCGAAGAGTTCGAAGCAGTGCCCAGCCGAACGTGACGAACTAGCGCTGACAGGTCAGGTTCGGGGTCAGGCGTTCTCTGCCTTGTCCTTCACATCCTGTGCCATGTGCTTGGCCTCGTCGGCGGCCTGCTCCGCGGCGTCGGTCACCTTGTCGGCGGCCTGCTCGGCCTTGTCTACGGTGGCGTCCTTGGCCTCAGTGACCTTGTCGGCCACCTTCTCAGCCACCTTGTCCCCGGTGCTGGGCTTGTCGTTGCCTGCGGGCGGCGCCTTCGGGACGTAGGAACTCTCCCAGTTGGAGGACTGATCCTTCTTCGCCTTGAGCTTGGAGAAGATCAGGCCGCCGACGCCGATCAGGGCCCCGAGCAGCAGGACCTTCTTCAGCTTGCCGCCCTTCTTGCCCGGTGCGGGCTCGTCGTGGGTGGCCTCACGAGCGGCGTCCATCATGTCGCCGACTTTGTCCTCGACCACTCCCGCCACGTCCGAGACGGTGCCCGATACCGACTCGGCGACGTCGGAGGCGACGGAGACCACCGTGTCGGTGGCCTGCTCCAACAGGTTCTTGTTCCGGCCCTTGCGCATGGCGATCCTCTCCAGCTTCTTTCACGGGCCCGAGGCCCCTTGTGCACGAGTCGGCACCCGGGACCTCAGCAGCCAGGAACCGTGCGCCGTGATGTCTCCATCAGACCACGGGTCGCCAACCCACGGCCAGCGTCGAGCGATTCTGGGGACTCGTGACAGACTCGGAGGGCACACACCCCATTCGTGATCGAGAGGTACCCATGGCTGAGTTGAAGGCCACCCTGAAGACCAACAAGGGCGACATCAACGTCGTGCTGTTCGGCAACCACGCTCCCGAGACCGTCGACAACTTCGTCGGACTCGCCGAGGGCACCAAGGCCTACACCGACGACGCCGGTCGCAGCGGCGTGAAATACTACGACGGGCTGGCGTTCCACCGCGTCATCGACGGCTTCATGATCCAGGGCGGCTGCCCGCTGGGTCGGGGCACCGGAGGCCCGGGCTACACGTTCAAGGACGAGATCCACCCTGAGCTCGTCTTCGACAAGCCGTACCTGCTGGCCATGGCCAACGCGGGCCCGGGCACCAACGGCTCGCAGTTCTTCATCACCGTGGCGGCGACGCCGTGGTTGAACCGCAAGCACACGATCTTCGGTGAGGTCACCGACGAGGAGTCCAAGAAGGTTGTGGACGCGATCGCGACCGCCCCCGTCGGCGCGATGGATCGCCCCGTGGACGACGTGGTGATCAACTCCGTCGAGATCACCCGCTGACCTCAGCATCGTGATCGCGAACGGCCGTCCCTGAGGGGGCGGCCGTTCGTCGTACCGCCCGTCATGCCCGAACCGGTCAGAGGAAGAAGATGACCCAACCCCACAGCCCGCAGGCCCAGGAAGCACCGCGTTGCTATCGGCATCCCGACCGGGAGACCTGGATCCGCTGCCAGCGGTGCGAGAAGCCGATCTGTCCGGACTGTATGAACGACGCCTCGGTGGGCTTCCAATGCCCCGACTGTCTGCGCGCGGGTGCCAAGCAGACCCGTCAGGGGCAGTCCGCCTACGGCGGCAGCCGATCGGCAGACCCGAGGATCACCACCTACGTACTGATCGCGCTCAATGTCGCGGTCTTCGTACTGATCCAGGCGGTACCGCGCCTGGTCAATCTCTTCGCCCAGACGGGCTACGACCGTTGTGTGCTTCCCAGCGGTGCCACTTTCGGGTTCCCGGGCGGCGGCGCGGCCGCACAGTGCGCCGCGAATGGGGGGCACTACTTCCACGGGCTGCTCGATGGTGGTCTCTGGATGCCGCTCTCCTCGATGTTCGCCCATCAGGCGATCTGGCACATCGCTGGAAACATGATCGCGCTGTACTTCCTGGGCCCGGCCGTCGAACGGGTCTTCGGCAGAGCCCGCTTTCTGGCGATCTACTTCGTCGCCGGGCTCTCCGGTGGCGCGCTCGCCTTCTCGGTGATGGATGCACAGGCCATGGTCCTCGGCGCCTCGGGTGCCATCTGGGGCCTGATGGCGGCATTGTTGCTGGTCGCTCGCCGGATCGGTGCCGACAGCTCCTGGTTGTTGCAGATGATCGGTCTGAACGCACTGATCACGGTGATCGGCTGGGGTGTCATCTCCTGGGAGGGCCACCTGGGCGGCTTCATCGGTGGCGCGGCCGTCACCGGAGTGCTGCTGTTGGTGCCTCGGGTGCGGGCCCGGGTCAGGCTTCAGTGGCTGGGGATCACCGTGGTGGCCCTGCTCGTGGTGGTGGCCTACGCGGTGGCGATCATGATGAAGAGCTGAGCCGACCGACGATCCGGGAAGCCGGCCGCAGCGATCGGTTATCCACACCTGTCAACAAGCCGTCTGTGGAAAGTGGACGCGTGGATGACCTGTGGAAACACAGCGGCGTAGTTCTCCCCAGATGTGTGCACACCTGTGGAGAACTACGCCCATGTAACTCTCCACAGGGTTGTACACAGCTGGGGAGATTGGGGAAACGTCTGCGGACTACGAACCGAGAACTCACCCGGAGCGCCACCACGGGGGCTGGGCGGGGACAGAGAAAGGGCGCCGCTCCCCAGGAGCAGCGCCCAGTCTGTGGACGAAGAGGGAGTCACTCCCACTTGGTGGCGAAGGTGAACCCCACGGCCATGAACGCGATACCGACCAGCAGGTTGTAGTTCTGCAGATCGTTGAGGACGGGGATGTTCTGGGCGTTGTTGTTGGAGAAGACGTAGTACAAGACGATCCACAGCAGCCCGACCCCGAAACAACCCAGCATGCCGACCACGACCCCTCGTCCTCGTCCCAGGGGGGTGTTCCTGTGGGACGAGATGACCATTCCGAGCATCACCAGCGCGAGCCCGATGGCGTAGTTCCACTTCTCCAGGTCGGCCATGAAGGCGGGGTCGCCGGGCTTGGGCGCCGGGATCTTGGTGGGGTCCACCCGTACGGCCAGGTAGTAGTAGACGATCCAGGCTATGCCCGCGACGACAAGCAGGATGGCAAGGATGAACCGGGGGGTGACGACCTTCTCCGAAAGGTCTGCTATCTGCTTCTCGGACTGCTTCGACACCGGGTCTCCTCGGTTGCATGGCTGGGACTCAACGAGATGGCAGGTGTGAAACTCCCCGGCTGGGGAGAGAGTTCCCACCGAGGCGATACCTTAGTCGTCATGCACCACGGTACCCATGAAGACCCCAAAACCGCTTCAAGCGGTGTTTGGGGTTGGCGGGTCGCCACTCCCTTGGTACTGACCTTGTGCGGTGGGCTCCTGGTGACCAGTTACGTGGCCGGTGACGGTACCGATCTGCGCCCCGAGCGGTACACGGACCTGGCCTCGTTGGTGCGGGCGGAACGGCCCGCGGTCGATGCGCTCAATGACCGGGTGGGTGTCCTGACCCGCGAGGTAGAGGGGCTCTCCGACGGGCTGGGCGACCGGTCGGTCAATCGCTACCGCACCAGGATCACCACCATGTCGGACCCGGCCGGGCTCACTCCACGCTCCGGGCCGGCTGTCGTCGTGACACTCAACGACGCCCCCGCCGACGTGCCCGTCGCCAGCGGACTGGACGCCAACGACTATGTCGTGCACCAGCAGGACATCCAGGCCGTGGTGAATGCGATGTGGGAGGGCGGAGCGACGGCGGTGACCCTGATGGGTCAGCGACTGATCAGTACCACCGGCATCAAGTGCGAAGGCAACTCGGTCACATTGCAGGGGCTCCCGTACGCGCCGCCCTACCGGATCGTGGCCATCGGTGACCGGTCCGAGATCATGACCTCCATCGACCAGGACCCGTCCGTGCAGGTCTACCGAGGCCTGGCCGCCAGCCCGAGTGTGCAACTCGGATGGGAGATGAGCACTCAGGAACACGCCGTCGCGCCGGCCTATTCGGGTGTGGCCACCCTGAAGTACGCGCAGCCGCTCATCGGCTGATTCCGCTCTCGCGCGAGGGTGGCGTGAACTCGGGCGATTCGGGGAGCGTGTCGTCGGTGGGGGTCGGTGAGGTCCCGTCCGTCGGGGTGGGCGTCGGGGTAGGGGTCGGCGTGGGCGTCGGGGTCGGCTTCACATAGGTGGAGACGAACAGCGTCACCACGACACCCTCGGGAAGGGTCTGTCCGGCGGGTGGGCTCTGCCGGACCACGGTGCCCTTCTTCTCGGTGGTGTCGGAATAGGGGACCACGTCGGGAGTGAACTTGGCCGCACGCACCTCGTCTTCGGCCTTGCGCTGCTTCATCCCGACCACGTTGGGCACCTGCTCGGGCCCGTCCGAGTACGAGACGGTCACCAGCGTTCCTTCGGGGACCTCCTGGCCGGGGATCGGATCGGTGCTTACCACCTGTCCTGCCGGAGCGTCGGACTCGACCTCGATGAGCTTCACCTTGAAGTTGCGGCTCTCCAGGCTGGTCTTGGCCTCGTCCTTGCCCAGGTTGATGACGTTGGGCACCTCGAGCATCGGCTTTCCGGTGGATACCGTGATCTTGACGGTGGAGCCCGGGTCCACGTACAGGTCGCGGCTGGGATCCTGGCTGATCACCCGGTCGGCCTCATAGTCGTTGGACGACTGGTAGACCACTTCGGGCACCAGGTCCTTGTCGGCCAGGGCCAGCTTGGCGTTCGCCTCGCTCAGGTTGATCAGATTCGGCACGGTGATCCGGTCCGGCGTCTGGTCGAAGAGCTTCGGGATCAGCAGCGCCCCGGCCACGATCACGCCGAGTGCGAGCAGTCCCATGAACACCAGCAGTCCGGTCCGGGACTTCTCCCGTGGATCGTCGGTGTAGCGATCGTTATTCGCGGTCGTCGCTTTCGGCTCGGCCGGCGCCACCGTGGTCGGCTGCGGTGCCGGGGGCGGGGTCACCGGGGCCGTCGCCACCGGGGCCGCCTGGACGGTGTGACCGGCCAGGTAGCGCTCGATGTCGCTGCGCATCGCCGCGGCGGACTGATAGCGGTGCTCGACCCGCTTGGCCAGGGCCTTCATCACCATGGCGTCGATCGCCGGATCGAGGTCGGCATCCAGCTCCGAGGGCGGGCGAGCCGGCTCACGGACATGTTGGTAGGCCACCGCGACCGGGCTTTCACCGATGAAGGGCGGCCGACCGGTCAACAACTCGTAGAGCAGGCATCCGGTGGAGTAGACGTCGGAGCGGGAGTCCACCGTCTCGCCGCGAGCCTGCTCGGGGGAGAGGTACTGGGCGGTCCCGACCACCGCAGCGGTCTGGGTCATCGTGTTAGCGGCGTCCGACATGGCACGGGCGATGCCGAAGTCCATCACCTTGACGTCACCGGCCGGGGTGAGCATCACGTTGCCGGGCTTGATGTCGCGGTGGATGATCCCGGCCCGGTGGCTGTAGTCCAGCGCCGAGAGCACGTCCGCAGCGATCTCCAGGGCCCGTTCGGGCAGGATCTTGCGGCCCTCGCGCAGCACGTCACGCAGGGTGCGACCCTCGACGTACTCCATCACGATGTACGGCTGAGCCACGTTGGACCCGTCGGTGGCCAGTTCCTCGCCGGTGTCGTAGACCGCGACGATGGAGGGATGGTTCAGTGAGGCCGATGCCTGGGCCTCGCGACGGAACCTGGCCTGGAAGGTGGCGTCGCTGGCCAGGTCGGTGCGTAGCCGCTTGACCGCCACGGTGCGGCCCAGTCGAGTATCCACACCCTTGCGGACCTCCGCCATTCCCCCACGGCCGAGCAGCTCCGCGAGCTGGTAGCGGCCGCCCACGATGACCGGCTCGGACTCACTCATCGGGTGCTGCCTCTCGGTTTGCGGGGGTGTCGGCATCATCGGGTGCCTGATCGGTCGGTGTCGCGCTCGGGCTCTGGGTGGGCGTCTGGGTAGGAGTCTGACTCGGCGTGCCGCTCGGAGTGTTGCTGGGGGTGTTGCTCGGCGTGTTGGACGGGCTCTGGCTCGGTGAGTCCGAAGAGGTCGGCGACTGTGTCGGCTGCTGGGACGGCGACTGAACGGGAACCTTGCCCCAGTACCTCACCGTGACCGTCTCTCCGCGTTCCAACCGCCCCGACGGGCTGACATTGGTCACCTCACCGGGCGTCTCGTTGCCCGGGTTCGACTGCTCGTCCTGGCGTACCTCGAGCCCTAGCCGTCTCAACTGGGCCACCACGGTGTCGATATCGCTGCCGACGTAGTCGGCCTCGTCGACCTGGACGGTCCCATCGGCACTCGGTGATTCGCTGGGCGAGTTCGAAGGGGACTGGCTGGAGTCCGGTGCGGGCCGGTCGGAGTCGTCTGGGGAGTCGCTGCCGCTGATCCGCCACAACACGAGTCCCACCACCAGAGCGAGAACGATCAGGCCTGCGACCCACCACCACCAGGTGGTGGACTCCTCCTCGGGTTCCGCTCGCCGGCCCCCCGGCGGAGTACCGCGTACGGGTTCAGGAGCACTGCCGAGCGAGGTCAGGACCTGGGTCCCGGGCTGAGCCTCGTCGGACGGCAGGGCGGCCGTGGGCGCGAAGACCTGGGTGGCCATGGTGTCCGGGGCGACAGCGCCTGGCACCGGTGCGGCCGAGCCGGGATGGCGCAGCGCCGCCGCGAACGAGGTGCCGTCGGGGAACCGCTCCGCCGGATTCTTGGCCAGGGCCCGAATGACCACGGCGGCCAGGTCGGCGGGTACGAAGTCGGGCAGCCGCGGGACGGGCTCGCGGACGTGGGCCAGCGCGGTGGCCACCGAGTTCTCCGCGTCGAAGGCGCGCCGACCGGCTAAGCACTCGTAGGCGACACAGGCCAGCGAGTACACGTCGGAGGCTGGCGTGGCCTTCTCACCGGTGGCCTGCTCCGGGGAGAGGTACTGGGGGGTGCCCATCACCTGCCCGGTTCGGGTCAGCGCCACCGACTCGGCGGCCCGGGCGATGCCGAAGTCGGTCACCTTGACCACTCGTTCGGGAGTGACCAGCAGATTGCCGGGCTTCACGTCGCGATGCACGATGCCGGCTCGGTGTGCGGCTCCGAGGGCCTCGGCGGCCTGCGACATCAGGTCCTGGACCACGACCGGGTCCATCGGAGCGCCGGGTCGCAGCAGGTTGTTCAGGGGCTGGCCGTGCACGTACTCCATCACCAGGAACGGGCGGGCCGGGTAGGCATCGGTGGCCGCGGTCTCGCCGGTGTCGTAGAGCGCCGCGATACCGGGGTGCGCCAACGCGGCGGCGTGCCGGGCCTCCTCGGCGAATCGGGCCCGGAATCCGGGGTCGTCGGCGTACTCGGCCTTGAGGACCTTGACCGCGACCTCGCGGTTCAGGCTGGTGTCGATGCCGTGCCACACCACGCCCATTCCCCCGGTGGCGATGCGTTCGCCCAACCGATAGCGGCCGCCCGGGTCTGCGTACTGATCGGTCATTGCTGCAACACCGCCTCCATCACTCGCTTCGCGATCGGTGCGCCCAGTCGTCCGCCGGCGATCTCGCCGCGATCGGTGCTGCTGGACTGCACCAGGACGGCGACCGCCACCTGGGGGTCGTTGCCGGGGGCGAACGAGACGAACCAGGCGTACGGGGGTCGACTCGGGGTCGACTGGGCGGTGCCGGTCTTGCCCCCCACCTGCTCCCCGGGGATCTTGGCGTTGGTGGCGGTGCCCACCTCGACGGTGGCGATCATCATCTGCTGCAACTCCTTCGCGGTGGAACTGCTGATCACTCGTCGGATGTCCTCGGGAGACGTCTTGTCGAGCACCTCCAGGTTGGGTGCCTTCACCTCGTCGACCACATAGGGGCGCATCAGGACGCCGTCGTTGGCGATCACTCCGGCCACCATCGCCATCTGCAGTGGGGTGGCGGTGACGTCGGCCTGGCCGATGCCCGACATCGCGGTGTGTGGGGCATCCATGGTCGCCGGGTACAGCGACTTGGCCTGACCGGGCAGGTCGGTGAGCTGGGTGGCGTTGAAGCCGAACTTCTCGGCCATCGCCCGCATCTTGGCGTTGCCCAGCCGGTTGGCGAGCTTCAGGAAGGCCACATTGCACGAGATCTCGAGCGCGCGGCTCAGGGTGATCCTGTCGCCGCCGCAGTTGCCACCGCCCTCGTTGCCCACCACGGTGCTCGACTGGGGCAGCTTGAAACCCGAACCGGCGTCGACCATCGAGTCGGTCTTGAGCCCGTACTCCTCGATCGCGGCGGCGGCGGTGACCAGCTTGAAGGTGGACCCGGGTGGCAGGGTCAGCTGGGTACCTCGGTTGATCAGCGGGTTGCCCTCGTCGTCCTCGAGCCGCTTGGAGGCCTTGATCACCTCGTTGGCGTCGTGCGAGGCCAGCACATTCGGGTCGTAGGTCGGGTTCGAGACGTTGGCCAGGATCTTGCCGGTCTGCGGGTCGATCGCGACCACGGCGCCCTGCACGTTCTTGCCCAGTGCCTGCAGGCCCTTCCAAGCGGCCTCCTGGGCCTTGGGGTTGATCGTCGTCTCGACGTTCCCGCCCTGAGGCTCGGCGTTGCTGAGCATGTCGATCAGGCGGTTGACGAAGAGTCGGCTGTCGTCGCCCGACAGCACCGCGTTCTGGGAGCGCTCCAGCCCGGTCTGGCTGAACAGCGTGAAGGCGCCGGTGATGGGCGCGTACATGAACGGGGTCGGGTAGGTGCGCTGGTAGGCGTAGCGGCCCTTGCTGGGCACGCTGCGGGCGATCGGGTCGCGGCCGGCCAGGATCGCGCCGCGCTCGCGGGAGAAAGCGGTCTCGATCACTCGTCGGTTGCGGGAGTCGGCATTGAGGGTGCCCGACTGGAAGTACTGCAGGTAAGTCGAGTTGAGCAGCAGGGCCCCGAACAGCAGGAAGCAGAAGACGGAGATGATCCGGATCGGTTTGTTCACAGCTTCACCACCTGGGTGGCCTCGGTGGCGACGTCCTGATCGGGTTCGTTCAGGTTCGGGACCGGTCGTCTGGCCTGGTCCGAGACGCGCATCAGCAACGCGATGATCACCCAGTTGGCGACCAGTGAAGACCCGCCCGCGGCCAGGAACGGCGTGGTCAGACCGGTCAACGGGATGAGCCGGGTGACCCCGCCGATGACCACGAAGACCTGCAGCGCCATCGCGCTGCCGAGGCCGACCGCGATCAGCTTGCCGAACCCGTCCCGGCTGATCAGCGCGGTACGCAGGGCCCGTTCGGTGATCAGGCCGTACATCAGGATCACCGCCATCACCGCGGTCAGGCCGAGCTCCTCGCCGATCGAGGCGATGATGAAGTCGGAGTTCGCGAAGGACGTCAGGTACGGCTTGCCCTCACCGAAGCCACGCCCCAGCAGGCCGCCCCAGCCCATCCCGAACATGCCGTTGACCAACTGGTCGGAGTTCTGCCCGATCGGCCCCTGGTAGTACTCGAAGGGGTGCAACCAGATGTTGATCCGGTTCTCGACGTGGGCCAGATAGCTGCTGCCGGACTGGATCAGCGCCCAGGCGCCGGCGGCGGCGGCGGCGGCCAGCCCCGCACCGACCATCAGCCAGCCGGGTCGCTCGGTGGCCACGTAGAGCATCACCAGGAAGAGACCGAAGAAGAGTACGGCCGAGCCGAGGTCCTTCTGGAAGACCAGGATCCCCACGCTGACCAGCCACATCATCAGGATCGGACCCAGGTCGCGTCCCCGGGGCAGGTCCACGAAGAGCAGCCGACGACCGGCCAGGGCGAGCGCGTCGCGGTGCAGCACCAGATAGCCGGCGAAGGTGAGCACCAGCAGCACCTTGGCGACCTCGCCCGGCTGGAAGCTCATTCCGGCGACCTTGATCCAGATCTTGGCGCCGTACTTGTCGACCCCCAGTCCGGGGACCAGAGGCAGCACCAGGAGCACGATGGCGGCCAGCCCGAAGGTGTAGGTGAAGCGCTGCAGCAGCCGGTGGTCGCGCACCACGAGCAGGGTGGCGCAGAAGAGCACCACTCCGAGGGTCATCCAGGTGAGCTGGCTGGCCGCGACATTGGTGTTGGCGGCGAGATCGAGGCGCTTGATGATCGCCAGTCCGAGGCCGTTGAGCGCCGACACCACGGGCAGCAGTACCGGGTCGGCATAGGGCGCCTTGACGCGGACGACCACATGGGCCACCACGATCAGTACGGCCAGCCAGGTGCCGTAGCCGACCAGGTCGACGGGAACGGCACCCTTCACGCCGAGCCCGACGGCGGCGTATCCGCCGATGCCCACCACCAGGGAGATGAGTAGCAGGAAGAGCTCCGCACCCCGGCGACGCCGGTGCACGAAACCCAGGAGCGATCCGGTCTGGGCCATGGGTCAGCCGACGTCCTGTCGCTTCGCGTAGGACTCGACGGTGCGGCGCGCCTCGGTCAGGTTGCCGGCCTCGATGCCGGAGTCGACCTGTTCGGCGTCGAAGGCCGAGAGCCGGTCGACCTGGACGTCGGAGACCTCGTAGGGGTGCGACAGGCTGAGTCCGGGCACCTCGGCATTGATTCCGCGGAAGATGGCCACATGGCCGTCGGTGACCCCGACGTAGAACTGGTGCTGGGACCAGGCCCAGGCACCGGCCAGACCGATCCAGAGCAGGCCGAGCACGGCGGTGGCGGCCAGCAGCCGGCTCAACCATTGGTACCGCTGGGGGGCGCGGGGAGCGTAGCGGTAGGCCTCGGGGTCGATCGGGTCGTTGGCGATCGCATGGGCCCCGGCGGGCAGGTCCGGAAGGTCGTCGACGTCGGCGGTCTCGCCCCCACGCAGCGAGCGGAACCGGCTGCGAGGCGAGGTACGGCGCGGTAGCTCGGCGGCGGCGCCGACCAGCATCGGGTCCTTCTCGGCGGCCGGTGCCGCGACCACGTCGGCGACCACGCAGGTGACGTTGTCGGTGCTGCCGGCCTCGAGGCTGAGCCGGGTCAGCTCCACGGCGGCGTAGTCGGGGGTGCCGTCGGCCAGGATCCGTTGGATCCGGTCGTCGGTGAGGTAGCCGCAGGCACCGTCGCTGCACAGCAGCAGCCGGTCACCGGGCCGGACGTCGACGTAGCTGAGGTCGGGGTCCGGGTCCTGGGTGGCGTCCAGGGCCTTGAGGATCAGGTTGCGGTGCGGGTGGACCCGAGCCTCCGGCTCGGTGATCCGGCCCTCGTCGATCAGGGTCTGGACGAACGTGTGGTCGTGGGTCAGCTGGGCCAGTTGGCCCTCACGCAGCAGGTAGGCGCGGGAGTCACCGACGTGGCCGATGCCGATCCGCCGACCGTCGAACAGGGCCAGGGTGGCGGTGGTGGAGGTGCCGTTCAGGCTCGGGTCCTCGTCGACCAGCTCGCCGATCCGGCGGTGGGCCCGATTCAGGGCGTCGGCCACCGGGTCGAGCAGGTCGTCACCGGGCGGGGTGTCCAGGCGGCGCAGCTGCCCGATCGCGGTGGAGGAGGCGATATCGCCACGGGCCGCCCCACCGACGCCGTCACAGACCGCCAGCAAGTGAGGGCCGGCATAGCCGGAGTCCTGGTTGTCCTTGCGGACCCGGCCCACGTCGGAGACCGCGGCCCAGTCCAGAAACCAGACCTCCGGTTCGGGGGACTGGTCGGACTGTGGCGAGAGCACGGTGGGTTCGTCGGTCATCGGCCGCTACTTCCTCAGTTCGAGGATCGTCTTGCCGATCCTTACCTGGGAGCCCAGGGAGACCGGAGTGGGCTGGGTGATCCGCACCGTGCCGAGGTAGGTGCCGTTGGTCGATCCGAGATCCTCCACGAACCACTCGCCGTCGGCGAAGCCGACCTGGGCGTGGCGGGTGGAGGCGTAGTCGTCGTCCAGCCGGATCGCGGCGTCGGGGCCGCGGCCGATCAGGAGGGGGGCGTCGGAGAGGTCGGCGCTCTGGCCGGCGTTCTCGCCGGTCACCACCACCAGCTGGGTGGGGGAGCCGCGCCGCCGGGGCGGTCTCGCCTCCCGGGTCTTGCGGGGCTTGGGCTCTCGTCGGGCGATCTCGGGCACCCGGGCGCCGAACATGTCGGAGCGGATCACCGAGAGCGCGGCGAGGACGAAGATCCACAGGATGGCCAGGTAGGCGATCCGGATCAGCAGCAGGGTGAGCTCAGACACCGCTCACCACCCGCACCACCATGTCGGTATGACCGATCCGGACCACGGAGCCCTCGCCGACGTGGGCCTGGGGCATCTTGCGGCCGTTGACCAGCATCCCGTTGGTGGAGCCGAGGTCGCGGACCAGGACCTCGACGTCCTGGTCCTGGTCGTAGCGCACCTCGAACTCGACGTGCCGACGGCTGACGCCGGGGTCGGTGATCCGCACGTCGGCCTCGCTGCCGCGCCCGATCACCAGACCGGGAGGTTGCAGCGGGTGCCGGGTGCCGTTGATCTCGAGCACGGCCCGGGTTCGGCGGGCCATGGCGGGCGGCTGGCGCTCGGAGCGGGCGGCCGGCTCGTCGCCGCTGACGCTGGCCACCGAGCGACTGCGGATGTGGAACCGGCCGGTGGTGAGCTGCTCATCGGTGTCGAACTCGATCGCGATCGGTCCGGGGAAGACGTACCCCTGCTGGTCGGCGTGGGCGCGGAGCTGGTCGATGAGCTCCTGAGCCACCCGAGCCGCCATCGCGTCGTCGTTGAGTTCCATCCGGTCAAGGTCGGTACCGGAGAGATCGATGGTGAAGTCATTGGGGACCAGGCGTCGGTCGCGGCTCAGGATCTTGGCGTTGTTGTCTACCTCGCGCTGCAGCGCGGCGGCGAGTTCGACCGGTTGCACGGCACTGCGGAAAGCGCGCGCGAACGTCCCCGAGATCAGTGACTCGAGTCGCTGCTCGAAGCGTTGCAGCCCACCCATCCGGCCAAGCCTCCTCGTCTCTCGCCGGGTGCCGCAAGCCGACCCCGCGTGTGTACGAGCAGGTGTCGCTGACGGCACGCCTGTTGCGTCGTACCCCTCCGCCGGCCCGGAGTTCGAGCAGCGCGAAGCCCCGTCACGGTGTGACGAGCGTGTTGATCGTATCGGGCCGCGCCGCACGTGCTCCGAATCATGGAGACTCGGCGTGCTGCCACGGGGCCGCGAGGTCGCGTCAGATCAGCGGCGCCGGGTCGTCCGGTCGGGCCGGTCGGGCCAGCGTGATCCCGTGGCGCACCACCACCCGGGAGACGCCCGCGTTCACGATGAACAGGAGGGCCCCACCAGGACGAGCCCGCCGCCCACTCCACGCTTGCCGGTCACCGTTGGATTCTCGCCCGTCGGGGCTGCTTGTGGCGAGCCGCTACTCCTTGGGTCTGTGGGCGGTATCGGGAGGGGACCTCGGTTTGGGAGTTGCCGAGGCCGTGGGCTACTGTTCTCAAGCACTCAAGCGCGAGTGGCGGAATTGGCAGACGCGCACGGTTCAGGTCCGTGTGTCCGAAAGGACGTGGGGGTTCAACTCCCCCCTCGCGCACACATATGACAGGCCCCGGGTCCTCGGATCCGGGGCTTCGTCCGTTTCTTGGCCGCTTCTGTGCGGCCGGGTGGCGGTGAATCCCTCGCGGCGATTGTCGCCTGGACGACTGGGAAGACGCTCAGTGCGGTGCGAGACCGATCTGTGGTATCCCTCCTCGCCTGACGTCTGGACCACTAGGCTCGTGCGGATGCCGGACTCGGGATGAGGGGATCCATGACCGCCCACACGTCGGTTCTGCTGCGCAGAGGCAGACTGCACGACGCGCTGGACCGGAGCGGGGCACGACTGACGGTGCTCACCGCTCCGAGCGGCTTCGGAAAGACCAGCCTGGTCAGGGCCTGGGTCGGCACCCACTCATCGACCGACGTGATCTGGGTGACGGTCGAGAACGATCTCGAGTCCCGGTCGGCCTTCTGGCAGACCGTACTGGCCTGTGCCGCCCGCCTCGGGGTGATGGGGAGCGTGACGTCCGGTCTTCTCTCGGAGGTGGAGAACAGCGACGACCCGGCCGCCGTGATCGCGAGCGGGCTGCAGCACAGTGTCGATCCGCTGCTCGTGGTGGACGCCTATGAGAAGGCACGCGGGATGACCGCCCAGGTCGACGCGGATCTGACCCGGCTGATCCAGCTCGTGCCACAGCTGCGGGTCGTCGTCACCACCAGGACCTCCAGCGGGCTGGCCAGTCCGGCACAGAGTCTGCGTGACCAGGTGCAGCTGCTGACCCAGGACGACCTGGCCTTCACCGTGGCCGAGACCCGAGATCTCCTGGAGGCCTTCGCCGACCCCGGGGCGGAGGTGGACGCCGCCCGGCTCCACCGGGCGACCCACGGCTATCCGCTCGCGCTGCGCGCCGCGTTGCTCTCGCCGGCCCGGATCGCCGCGCCGCTCGCCGGCCATGACGCGATGTGGCAGGCACTGGTGGCCGAGGATCTTCGGGCACAACTTGAGCAGCGGGCGGCCTACGAGTTCGCATTGGCAACCAGCGTTCCCCCGTACTTCGACGCCGAGCTGGCCCTCGAGCTCTTCCCCGAGGCCCTTGAGCCCGCACAGGTGAAGGACCTGCTGGACGAACTGGAATGGAACGGGTTCGGACGGTGGATCCCGTTCGCTCCGGGGCATCAGGTCTTCCAGTACGTCGAGTCGTTGCGTGACGCGATACTGGTGGATGCCGAGAACCGGCCCCCCGCCGTTCGGCTGCGGGCAGCGGAGTCGAGCGCGATGTGGCTGCTGCGGCAGGGAAGCTACGAGGCGGCGCTCGAATTGGCCGTCCGAGCAGAGCTCTTCGGTGTCGCCGCACGGGTCTATGCAGCCGTGGTCGGCACCAACCAGAGCGCCGTCTCGGCCAACCTGGTCGACCGCCATCTGGCCTCGGTCCCCAGTCGGGCCCTGATGCAGTTCCCGGCGTTGGCCTTCGGTCGTGGACTGGCCTGCTACCGAGAGCCCACGATGCGTGGTGCGGCAGCGGCGTACTTCAAGATCTCGGCAGCCTGGGAGCGGCCCCGACTTCCGAACCCGACGGCGGCGGAGTACCTATTGGGCCATGTCGCCCGGACGGTCAGCCTGCGGCTCCTGGGTCGGGTCGAGGAGTCCGCACAGTCAGCCGACGCCGCCTTGGCCTTCAACGAGGCGCTTTCGACAGCCGACCGCGACCAGGTGGCGACGCTGCAGCCGATGGTCCTGCGCAACCTCAGCTACTCCCTCTACCTGGTCGGCCGGATCGAGGAGACCCGGGCCGTCACCATGAGGGCACTGGCAGCGGCGATGGAGCCTACGGTTCGCAACCACACCGCCGCCCACGCGTTCGGACTGGCGGCCTTCGAGGGGTGGCTCTCCCAGGCGCGATCGGCGCAGGCCCTGCTCGAACCGGAGGGGTGGCGGCCGGGTGAGGAGTACACCCACATCAATGCTGCCGGGCGGTTCGGCCTGGCCGTGACCCGCCTCGAGGAGTTTGACTTCGCGGGCGCGCTCGCAGCGTACGACGACTGCGACTCCTTCGCCTCGACCACCGAGTTCTGGCCGTTGCTCACCTGGAGCCGACTGCACGCTCATCTGGGTCTGGGCAGCGTGGCGGCCGAGGCACGTCGGGTGGAGCACCAGCTGCGACGGGCCCCGGCACCACCCGGCATGGAGGACAGCCTGGCCAGCGCGGCGACCAAGGGTGCACTGGCCGTCGCCTGGCTGGCATCCGGTAACGGCACCAAGGCCGCCGCGCTGCTTCGCCGTCCCACCCGATACGGCGGCCAGCTGGCACCCGCCGCGATGCTGAGCCGACTGTTGTCGGGCGATGCCGAGAGCGTGCTCGCGATGCTGCCGAGCCAGGAGGCGCGACCCGGCCACACCGCCCGATCGATGGCCGCGCTGCTCACCGTGGCGGCGACGGCGGCGGCTCGCCTGGCAGGCAGCGATCCGGTCGTCGCGCTGCTGGAGCGGGCGCTCGCCCAGATCGGCCCAGACGGCGCGCGCCTGCACCTGCTCTACCTTCCGGCCGAGGACCTGGTCCGGCTCCGGGCTGTGGCCGCCACCCACGGCAGCAAGGACCTGCGCGAGTACCTCGCGCCGACGGTACCCACCTGCTTCTCGGCCGCGCCCGGTGCCGTCGTGGCCCTGAGCGAGAAGGAGCGAGCCGTCGTGGCGGCATTGGTCGCGCATCCGACCCGAACCGCGGTCGCGGAGGCGCTGCACATCTCGGAGAACACGGTCAAGACCCATCTGCAACGGATCTACCGGAAGCTCGGCGTCAACTCGCGAGCGGCGGTCATCGAACGGGCCATCGAGCTCGATGTGCTGCGCCCGACGGGTGAATAGTCGGGCGAATCGGCGTCCGTTTCCTTGCTCGCGCTCGTCGCCTCGGGATTCAGTGAACTCGTCTGCCGTTTGATCTGCCCTGCCAGAGGAGTGCCTCATCGTGTGTCCGCGTCGTCATCTGTTCCGACGTCTGGGCCGGTTCCCGGCTCTCATCGTGGTCACCGTGCTGGTGCTGCTGGTCGGCGTGGCTCCCGCCACCGCCGAGGAGGGCCAACTCCCGGCGCCGACCGATGCCGCCACGGCGCCGGTAGACCCAGGCACTGATGCTGACGCCGATGCGGACACTGGCGAGACGGACGATCCTGCCGACGCCATCGAGCCGACCGCCCCTGGCACGAACGAACCTGGCACGAACGAACCTGGCACGGACGAACCAACGGCACCGACCGATCAGGAGATGGTCGAGACGCCCCCGGCCAGCCTGGAGCCACAGGAACAGACCGACGCGGACGCGTCGCCCTCACCGCACCAACCATCCGGCAAGCCGTCGGCCAGCGGGAAAGAGCCGGGGGTCACCTCGAAGCGCGCTCCTTCGCTGACCTCGCAGCCGCAGAGTGACGGTGCCGCGAGTTCGCTCGCGGCACCAGACGCACTGACCGCGATCCGCCTCGAGCCCAAGAACTCGGAGGTGACCGTCGGCGAATCGGTGACCTTCGTGGTGTGGGCCGATGGTGCGCCGGACTCGACACCTACCGACGTCACCAGCCAGGCAACCTTCGAGTTCGTCGGTGGCAGTGGACACTGTGCGGGAGCGGTGTGTTCCAGCGAACGCGCCGGCTCCTTCGCGGTGAAGGCGACCTATGCCGGCTTCACCGATCTTGCCTATCTGAGCGCCGAGCCGGGCGAGGGGGTCAGCCTTTCGCTCACGCCGAGCACCGCCACGGTGCTGCGTAACCAGATCCGGATATTCCAGCCGGTCATGCGTGATGACTACGGCAACGCGATCTCTGGAGGGGCGCCGGCGGCCGACTACGAGTTCGGTGAGCTGGACTGCGAGGTCAGCTCGTCGATGATCAAGTGCAGCGGCGCCACTGCTGGCGAGTACCCCATCGTTGCCACCCTCCACGACGACCCGACCCAGACCGCGACGGCGACGCTGGTCGTCGAGCCCGGGAACGGTGTGGTGAAGAACCTCACCGTGGAGGCCAGTTCTCCACAGGTCCAGGCCGGGCAGCCGTTCCAGGTCACGGCCAGCGGCATCGACACCGCAGGTGATCCCCTGGACGTGACGGATGAGACGACGTTCACCATCACGACCACGGACGGCAATGCGTTCAACAAGGTGGACGGCTCATGCACCGGGGGTCAGTGCAGCATCCGCTCCGCCGGCTCGTTCTTCATCCGCGCCGAATACGGTGACTTGGGCGCCAACGTCGGGATCGACGTCAGGTCTGCTGATCCGGTCTCGCTGAAGGTGACTCCCGCGGTGGCGCACGTCGGTGAAGCCGAGCCCCAGTGGTACCAGGTCTTTGGCGTCGACGCATTCGGCAATGAAGCGCTCGTGGATTCGGCTCAGGTGGTGCTCAGCACCGACGAGCCTGCCATGTGTCAGGTCAACATCTGCGGTTCCTTAGAAGCGGGCACTTACGCCGTGCGGGCCGCGGCGCTAGGCCTGTCTGCCACCGCCGAATTCACGGCGCATCCCGCGGCGGAGGCCGCGGTCGACCAGGTGGCTCGGATCGTGGTCGCCCAGGCGCCCACGGGCATGGGTGTCGGGCCGGCAACGGCCGGTCAGCCGGCCGAGTTCGTGGTGTACGGCTTCGACGCCCAGGATCGGCCGTTGGGCACTGTCACCGACGAGAGCACGCTGAGCATCGAGGGTGCCGGTTCGTGGACCACCCCGGTCGGAACCCAGTCGCTGGAGTGTGCGGCCAACACCTGCACCGCCACCGTGGCGGGCACTCACACGGTGACCTCAACCCTCGGCGAGCTCAGCGCCACGACTGCCTTCCAGGTGGTCGCCGACCACGAGTCCGTCCGCAGTGGGCTGACCCCGGGCAATGCGGTGGTCCACGTCGGTGAGCACCAGTCCTACGGTCTCGGCTCGCAGGACGAGTACGGCAACCAGAACGGGTCGATGTCCGCGCCCTTCCGGATGCCGTTCATCCCCAGCGAGGGAGCCACCTGCGACGAGGACAGCTGCTGGGCCGATCAGCCCGGCACCTACCTGATCGGGCTGGACATGGATGTTTTTGCCCAGCGCCTCGGACAGGAGTCCGGCCCGGACAGCAATTGGATCTATGCGGCGGTCCTGACCGTGCTGCCCGCGGAGCTGGACCACATCGAGGTCACTGCTGACCACGCGAGCGTCCCGGCCGGTACGGACGTGACGCTCACCGCGACGGCCTACGACGCGGGCGACAACGTGGTGGGCGACGTCACCGACAGCACGATCTTCCAGGCCGGCAACCAGATGAACTGTACTCAGAACGTCTGCCGCAGTACGGTCCCGGGAGCCTACGAGATCGAAGGAACCCACGAGGGTCTGGTCGACAGCACCCAGGTGAGCGTTACCGCGGCTGAGGCGGATCACGACGTGTTGACGCCGACCGATTCGACGATCCGGGTCGGGGAGGTCGTGGACTACACCGTCACCAGGGTCGACGAGTTCGACAATACGATCGGGGACGTCACCGACGACTACACGTTCACGGTCGGTACGGACGACGCCTGCGAGGCGGCGCGATGCACGTCACGCCAGCCGGGCGACCACGCCGTCACCGCGCGCGCCTCGGGGCACCCCGACCTGACGGCTCAGATCACGGTGGTGCTGCCGGATTCGGCCTACCTGGTGCTCACGCCGGGGAGCGCTTCGGTCGCCGCCGGTGTCGAGGCCCCATTCGTCGCGACCTTGCACGATGTGGAGGGACTCCCGGTCGCCGATGTGACTGCCGAGACCTCGTTCACCGCGAGTGACGTCGCCACCTGTACGGCGGCTGCCTGCAGCAGCACCGCTGTCGGTACCTACACCGTGAGCGGGAGCTATGGTGACCTGGCCGACGACGCGGATCTCACCGTGACTCCGGCGCCGGTCGAACGGATCACGATGTCGCCCGATGGCGCCACGATCGATGCGGGTGCGACCCAGAACTTCAGTGTCTCGGGCTACGACGAGTTCGACAATCCGGTCGGGGATCTGACCGGGGATGCGTCCTTCGAGATCACCGCACCTGGCGAGTGCACCACCAACGAATGCGGTGCCACGGCCGGTGGCGACTTCACGGTGACTGCCTCCTACGTCGTACCGAGCGTCACCGGGGTTCCGGGGCCGGTGGGGCCGGTAGGCCGGACGGCGCGCCTTCGCGAGGCTGCCGCCGCCGCAGCGCCCGGGACCACGCTCACCGCGAGCGCCTCCCTCACGGTGCGCGCATCCGACGACGACACCCCGGGTGACGACGACGGTGGGAACCAGGGCGGCGGGAATGACGATGCCGGGAACGACGACGCCGGGAATCACGACGGCGGGGACCAGAACACCGGAGATGACGCATCCGGAGACGAGAACGCCGATGGAGCACCGACTGCGAGCGCTCAGCCGGACCACGACTCGGCACTCCCAGCCACGGGTGCCGGGATCGAGGGGTGGCAGATCGGCACCGCACTCCTGCTCCTGCTGACCGGGCTGGCCTGCCTCCGCAGGGTGCGTCGCAGGGATGGAGTCAGTCTCTGACCTGGTGGTTGGTGGCTAGGGCGAAGTCGCCGGGCCGGGCCCACGACCGCGCCGAGCAGACCGGTATCCAGCAGCCTGGCCTCCCAAGTTGGATGCTCTGCAGCCGGGACGCAGCTGGGGCGCCTGCGCGGACTGGTTGGGGTCATGAAGGCAGGCCGGGTGTCCGGGCGGCCTGCCTTCATTGTTCCGACGGCCAGCAAGCGTCCAATTCGTGGTGACCACTCCACCGAATACAGGCCCGGTGGACGAGCATCCCGTCCCGTCGCACTGGTCTGGAGACCCAGTACCACAGAAGGCCGGACAGCAGACCCAGTCCGATGCTATTTTGCCCCTACCTTCATGGCGTCGGCCGATCGGCCGATGGTGTGAACGCGGCGCCTGAGTCGTCGTTGTTTCTGGGTCTCCCAAAGCAGATCGGTTGGTCATGTCCTTTTGCGCCCCAAGCCGGAGGGTCGCTGCGTTAGTCGTGGCGCTCTCCGGCCTCGCCATGGTCCTGTCCGGAGCGTTCGTCCCGGCCGCGACCGCGGCACCCACCACCGCGAGCGTTGCGACGGTCGCCGTGGCGGCGAAGTCCTCGTGGTTTGTGGATCCTCGTACCCCGGCTCAGCGCCGAGCCGAGGTAGCAGTTCCCCGGAAACCGAAGGCTTACCGGGGCAAGGTTCGGAAGACCCGGGCGATGTACCGGACGCGCGCCGGTGCCCTGGCGGTGCCGACGCGGTTCGCGTTCGGTCATCAGCTCAGTGAAGGTCAGGCGCTGACCCTCAGCGGTCGGGGCAAGTACTCGCGTGGCTCGAGCGCCCTCACGACCTTGGCGAAGCGTAAGGTGCGCCAGATCGCGAGGTCGCTGGTCAACGCTTCGAGCGTGCGCTGCGAGGGATACGAGGACTATTCCGGCAGGGCCTCGAAGGCCAGGTCGCGGGCGAAGAGCCGGGCAACCAAGGTGTGCCGACGCTTGGCTAGGCACAACCCGGGCTTGCGGACCTCTACGGTCAGCTATGGCTTGCGCCGTCCCGCAGTCGTAGGGGGCGTTTCGAAGCATCGTCAGCTGAACCGTCGGGTGGTCATCGAGATGACCGGCACCCGCCGGGTCCCGTCGGTGCCGTCAGTGCCGCAGTCCCGGGTGCCCGGCGCTCCGGTCATCGACCACGTGACCGGCATCGACCGGGGTGTCTCCTATGGCTTCGCGGCCCCCGCCAGCGACGGCGGTTCCCCGATCACGGGCTATCAGGTCAACACCGGCACCGGCTGGGAGGCCGTACGGCCGCTGCTCGGTAGGTCCGCCCGGACCGCCTGCCGCGGCGCCTGCGACGAGAACCTGATCTTCGCCTCCCTCACCGGACTGGCCCCGGAGACCACGATCACCTTGCGGGTCCGTGCGCTCAACAAGGTCGGCGCAGGCGGGCCCTCGAACTCGCTCTCGGCGACGGTCTTCGGCCGTCCCTCCGCGCCCACGAACCTGACGCTCGTGGGCGACAGCGGCACCCTCACCGCCACCTTCGACGCGCCCGAGCACGACGGCGGGTCCGAGGTCGACTCCTACGAGATCTCCTATGACGGCGGCGAGACCTGGTCGTCGGCGGACGTCGGCTCCAGCGCGCCGTACACCGTCACCAAGACCGGTCTCGACAACGGCACGACGTACGACGTCAGAGTCCGGGCCGGCAACCGCTGGGGGTCGGGGCCGTCGGCCTCGGCGCAGGTCCTGCTGGCCGAGCCGGGCCCGAGGGCCTACCGCGCTGAGTACTACTACAACGGCGCGCAGGTCTGGACCTATGTCTTCTTCACCACCGTGCCGGGAGCCCTCAGCTACGAAGCCCAGCTCGACGGTGGCGAGTGGCTCCCGATCACGATCGAGGCCGACTGGGTCACGGAGAAGATGGGACGCATCGACGACCCGGTCTGTGGCGCCATGACCTGCACCGGCAACCGGACGATCCGAGTGCGCGCGGTCACCGCGGATGGCCCCGGCAACCCGGGCAATCTGTTCCCGGTGACGTACTTCGCCGGCTGACCGCCTACGAAACGAGGAACGGCCCCGCCCATCGGGGGGGGGCGTTCCTCGTCTGTCATCCCCTCGCCAGACGCGTGTGCCGACCTGGTCTCCTTTGTAACGTCGCCGTTGGGGCTCTGTCACGTCGTGAGCAGGGCTATAGAGCCTGTTGCGAAATTGCCGGG